>DASPOC010000086.1:0-27815 GCA_035626195.1 Bathyarchaeia archaeon
ATGGGCTCGGCCGGATTCGAACCGGCGACCTCCGCCGTGTGAAGGCGACGTCATAACCAACTAGACCACGAGCCCTGTTTCCCACGTCCGTTGCAAAACAGATAAGTTTATCGTTCAGCCACTGCAACTCTCATTTTGTTACAGAAACCGCGAGCAAAGCCGTTTTCGGGCTTCTTCTCGGGCGCATTATGAACGACAACTACAAATCAACCGAGTTTTCTGACATCGATCTCAGCCGCTGGAAGGACTACGATGAAGTCATTCTCGACTCCCTGTGGCTCCTCGGCCCACGCGACAAAACAGGGCCGCACGTTGGCGACTACTGGGGAAACTTCATCCCCCAGATCCCGCATCAGGTCTTGACTCGTTTCACGAAGCGCGGGGAGGCTGTGGTCGATCTTTTCAGCGGCATGGGCACAACGCTCATCGAGTGCAAACGGCTCGGCAGAGCCGGAATCGGTGTCGAGATCGAACCGGGCGTGGCTGAACGGTCACTGGAGCGCATACACAGCGCAGAAAACCCGTACAACGTTCCGGTCGCCGTGCTCGTGGGCGACTCCACGACAGCGCTGACGGCGAAGCGCGTACGTGCCACGCTGAGGGAATGGGGCGCCGGCGCGGCTGACTGCGTCATCTTGCATCCGCCCTATCACGATATTATCCGCTTCAGCGAGCTTGAGGGTGATCTTTCGCGCGTGCCAACGGAGGCGGCGTTTCTAGACAAGATCAGTCTGGTTGCAAGGCACGCGTATAACCTACTCAAACCGACCGGGTTCATGGCGCTCGTAATCGGCGACAAGTACGTGGACTCGCGGCTCGTCCCGCTTGGATTTATGTGCATGCAGCGCTGCGCAGACGCCGGCTTTGTGCTTAAGGCCATCAACGTCAAGGAGATCCTCAACAACGAACGCGGCAAGGGCAAGAACGGCAACCTGTGGAAGTACCGCGCGCTCGCGGGTGGATTCTATCTGTTCAAGCACGAGTACGTGATGATCTTTCGCAAGCCCGCGGCGCGTGGCAAACGCGCCTAAATCTACAAGTGCCGCGCCATAAGCTTGTCGACGTCGATGTCGTCGATCGGCACGCGCACGAGGGACTCGGCGTTCAAGGAACGGTACTCGTCGTCGAACGTCGGCTTGTCGGCCTCGTACAAAACCCCGATAGGGATCTTGTCGCCGCCTTCCTGCGCTTTTTTCAGCGCGAGCCCAAAATCGGAGCGGTCGTGTTCTGTGTTGTTGAGCTTGTACACGTTCTCGTTCCACCACTTCCAGGTGTTGACATGGTTAAACGTGACGCACGGCTGTCCGATGTCGACGAGCGAGAATCCCTTATGCCGGATCGCCTTAACCATAAGCTCGCTAAGGTGTTTGTTCTCACCACTGAAGCCGCGCCCGACAAAGGTCGCCCCTGCGAGCAACGCGAGCGGCAGTGGCGTCACCGGAGACGCGACGACCCCTTCCGGGGCCACCTTCCACTTGGTGCCCTTGAAGCTCGTCGGCGATGGCTGACCAGTCGTGAGGCCGTAGACTTGGTTATCGTGCACAAACACCGTGATGTCGACGTTGCGCCGCGCGGCGTGCAGCAGGTGACCGAGCCCCTCGCCGTACGTGTCGCCGTCGCCCGCGTGTACGATGACCGTTAAGTCGCCGTTGGCGAGTTTTATGCCCTGTGCCACCGGAATCGACCGTCCGTGCAGGCTGTGGAGCACGTACGCGTTGATCCAGTAGCTAATGTTTCCTGAGCACCCGATGCCGCATACGATCGCCGTCTTGTGCGGGGCGAGATCCATGCTGGCATATGCGGTTTTCATCGCGTTCCAGATCCCGAAGTTGCCGCACCCGGGGCACCACGTCGGCCACGTGCCGGGAACGTCGTAGTGATGCACGTCTCCCATGTCAGAGCACCTCCTTGATGCGCTGGTAGAGTTCGTCCGCGAAAAACGCCCGCCCATCGTACCGCAAGATGGTGAAGTCAGGCCTGATCTGCGCATGCTCCTTGAGGAGGCCGCCCAGCTGCGCTCCACGATTGTTTTCGATCAAGATAACGCGTGCCCCCATAAGGCGCTCCTTGACCAGTTGCGAGGGGAAGGGGCTCATGAACACGACCTGGAGGAAGCCGACATCGACGCTGTCATTCGCTCGCAGAAGGTCCATCGCGTCAAGGATCGCTCCCTTTGTCGAGCCCCAACCGACGAGCACCGTGCTCGTCCCCGGGTTGCCGTGGAACTTGATCCCGTGGACGAGTGCGGCGGCCGTGAGGTACTTCCTACAGCGTTTGTCGACGAGCGTTGCAACCACTGGGGCGTCCTCTGAGACATAGCCTCGCTCGTCGTGCTCATCACTGTTCGAGTTGAATATGCCGCCGGGCAGTCCGGGAACGGTTCGCGCGGACACGCCGCTGGGCGTCGCTTCATAGCGCTTGAAATCGGGGGACACCTCACCCGTGGCGAGCAGCAGGCCGCGGTCAACGCGCAGCCCTTCGGTTGCGAATGGTTCCGCGGCGAAAAATGACGTCGCCAGGTGCTTATCGGTGAGCACAAGCACGGGCGTTTGGAGCGCGTCGGCGAGATTGAACGCCCTGAACGTCTCGTAGAAGCACTCTTCAGGATCGCCCGGCGCGAGCACCACCCTGAAGAAGTCCCCCTGTGACGCGTGGAGACAGAAGCGCAGGTCTGCTTGAGCCGTTCGCGTCGCGAGCCCGGTGGACGGGCCGGGGCGCTGACCTTCGACGACGACCAGCGGGTTCTCGGTCGCCCCCGCGAGGCCGAGCCCCTCAACCATGAGTGAAAAGCCACCCCCTGAGGTCGCCACCATTGAACGAGCGCCCGCAAAACTGGCTCCAACGGCGAGGTTGATCCCCGCGATCTCATCCTCCGGCTGTATCATTACCACGCCGTACTCGCGGGCGTGCGCTGCCATGTACGTCATAATGGTGTGCGTCGGTGTCATCGGGTAGATGGCGATGAACTTCATCCCGGCTTTGAGGGCGCCCATGCAGATCGCGTCATTCCCGGTCAGCGTCATCCGTGGCGGCCCTTCGACCGGGGTCAGCCCGCCCTTATATGGCTCCGGGTAGGTACGGGCGACATAGTCGTATCCCGCCCCCGCCGCGCCCACGTTTTGTTCGACGATTTTTTCGCCTTTGCCTCCAAATGCGTCTTCGATGGTCGCGTTTAACAGGCTAAGCTCATAACCGATCAGGCCGACAGAGGCGCCCATCGCGGCCATGTTTATGGCCACCTTAGGAAGGTGCAGGTCCGCCATGAGCTGCCCGAGCGGCACATCGCACAGAGTAATGTCTTCGCGCGCTGGCGCAACGTCGGAATTTGCCGCGTCATAAAGAAGCAAACCTCCCGGGACTAAATCATCCAGATCCAGCGCGATCGTCTCGGCATTCAGCGCGACAAGGACGTCGATGGGCTGGGTAGGGGCGCGTATTTGCTGTGCGGCTATCCTGACCTGAAAGGTGTTATGGCCACCGCGGATTAGCGAAGGGTATTCGGTGTGTGCAACGACGTGGTAACCGCCTTTGATAAACGCCTTTGAAAAGATCTCTCCGACAGTCATGATGCCGTATCCGGCCTCGCCTCCAATCTTCCAATTCAGTTCACTGTTACTCATCACGCCTCCCATTTGGCTCGCGTCCGGCGACGTCGCTCGTCAGCTGTTGAGTCGCCGAACGGTGCGACACGGGTCCCGGACGAGAGCACGACTCTTTAAGACTCGTAGCCAGAGTGATATATCTTTAGCAGTTTTAATGGGGCGAAATTCCCGCGATAGGTGCGGAAAAGCCGACCAGTCGCTTAGTTGGAGACGAACAAATGTGGACGTCTTGCGTGTGAAAAGAAGCTGTTCCAGGGGCCGGAAGAAACGAGGTCGTGCGACGTTATTTAAGCGTAATCTACGCTCTGAAGGCAGTTCCGCGGTTTCAGGCGAGTTTGGAAGAAGTGGGACACTCCCATCGGCTGGGCTGATGCGCTTACTCCGACGATTGCACGGCACTGAGCTTCTCGATTAAGATCTTGTAGACGCCTCCGACGCGGCCACTAGATATGGCTCGCGCGGTCTCCTCGTACGACCCCTCCATCAAATTGATGTTCTTTTCAATCTTCTTGAGCGAGTCTCTGAGTTCCGCAGGATCTGTGACGCGGCTGATCCAGCCCTCAATGATGACCGACTTCCAGTCTCGGAAGCCCTTAATATCGTGAATTTCGAAGCAGGCGCGTTGGTTTGCTTCAAGATATTCGAGCGTGCGTCCGCGCGAGTGTTGATAAAGCAGAATTGCGGTGTCGGTATGCGTGTACGCGATCGGAATGCTGTACGGCTGATTGTTTTTGCACAGCGCTAAATTTCCGTACTTTTTCGTTTTGATAAACGCAACAGCTTCGTCGGTGGCAAGTTCTTGCATGCTAGTCACATAAAACACGATCAGTAAAAAATGTATTTATAGGTGGAAGTGAAAGCCCCTGACTGTCGATGGGCTTAGCAATCTACAGTTTTTGTCTCGCCGGCGGATCTTCTCTATTTTTCAAAGACGGAGTGTTCCGTGCGGGTCTTCTCGGAAGCGGCTCAATCTGGCGGCAAGAAGCCGAAAAAGCCCCTGACAAAACTCTAATGTTTATATAATCCGAGGCGATATAACTAAATACATACCGAGAAATCGGAGGTTTCCAAAAAGGCATGAGCTCTGGAATGTGTACCGTTTGCGGACTCCCTAGCGAGTTATGCATTTGTGAAGAAGTAGCCAAGGAACAGCAGCGAGTAACTGTGAAGGTAAACAAGAGGCGCTACGGAAAGGAGGTCACCGTTATCGAGGGAATTGACCCTCACGAAATTGACCTCGAAGAGCTCTCGAGCTATCTCAAGGCACGACTTGCATGCGGAGGAACTGTGAAAGACGGTCTCATTGAATTGCAGGGGAACCACAAGGACAGAGTCAAAGAAATCCTTGCGGGAAAAGGATTCTCTGCCGCGCAGATCAAAGCTTAGATTCGGCTGCGTTCGATTAAGTATTGGTATGGAACCTGGTTTAATGTAAGCGAGAAATGGCGGTTCACGCCTCCATTCTCTCGTAACTTTTGTTGATTAGACGCTTGTTTTTAGTGTCGACATTCGGCGTCTTTCTGGGGGTGCGGTGCGCGATATCCTGAGTTGTGTCCGCTCACTCGGCCGAGGCGTTGGTAGAAACCTGAATCGCACTTGCCTTTTTGCGACAGGATGTCGTTACATCAAAATACCGGTCGCGGTATTTTATGAAGCTTATTCGCGGCGAGAGCGACTTTGTTGTTCATGGTTAAATGTCGCACGTGTTTCCACCATAGCTAAATATTTTTAGTATGGCTCAACTCTGTACTCAATATGCAGTTAAGCCGTGAGGCCGCCTTGGCGATGCCTCGGCGCTGACCAAAAGGAGAAGGACTTTGAACATCGACTATCGCGACCACCAAACGGCACTTGGGCTGTCCGAAAAGATTGGTCGGCTCGTGCGCAAGCACGGTGAAGAGATCAAAATAATGCACGTCTGCGGCACCCACGAGGCGTCGATAACTCGTTTTGGCGTGAGATCCCTCTTACCTGAAACTTTGCGCGTGGTAATGGGTCCTGGATGCCCGGTGTGCATCACCCCTCAAGGCGAAATCGATGCGGCCATCAAGATGGCAAAGGAAGGGATTACGGTGGCGACCTACGGTGATCTGATGCGTGTGCCCGGGACTGAGGGATCTCTTGCAGATTCAGCAGGAGACGTGCACATCGTCGGCAGCATCACGCATGCCGTGGACCTCACAAAAAAGACCGACAGTGAAGTGGTGTTTATCGCTGTCGGGTTCGAAACGACGGCGCCAACGACGTCGGTAGCGCTATTGCAGACCCTGCCAGATAATTTCTCGATACTGTGCTCCCATCGATTAATCCCTCCGGCGCTACGGTGGCTTTTGGAGCAAGTACACGAATCCGGGGCCCAGATCGACGGCTTTTTGCTGCCGGGACACGTCTGCACTATTATAGGATTGCGGCCGTTTGAAGAATTTCGAGTCCCACAGGTAGTTGCAGGATTTGAGCCCAATGACGTACTCTACGGGTTGTATCTCATCACTAAGCAAATTGTGAATGGCGAGCACAAGGTGGAAAATGCTTATCCGCGCGTCGTGCACTACGAAGGAAACGTCAAAGCGCAAGAGCTTATGCAACGGACATTCGACGTCGTTGACGTTGAATGGCGCGGTTTTCCCGTCATCAGTCAGTCAGGCTACGCAATAAAGCGTGAGTTTGAGTCCTACGATGCTCGGCTTAGGCACAGTCTCGATTTCACGAGCAAAGAGGTCAAAACTGGGTGCATCTGCAACCTTGTCTTGCAGGGGCTCAGAGTGCCGACCGACTGCAAACTCTTCGCAAAGGTCTGCGTGCCGCACAAAGCGGTGGGGCCGTGCATGGTTTCCGGTGAGGGTTCATGCAACGTGTGGTACAAGAATCGCTGAGGGCTGCCCCATAATGCGCTCAAAACAGGCGCCGGTCCTCCGACAACGGTATTGGGCAAAGACTATCACGTCCCGTGTTCTAGGGTGTTCCTAGTCTCACGCCTGCGCGATCATTAAACGAAGCGTCTCTGCTCAGGGTGCTGGCGTGACAAGTGCTGCCGGTGTTTGAGCGCCACCCGGCGTTTACAGGCGCTGATAGCTGCTGTACGGAGTTTCATGTCGCAGGAAAAAACAATTCTGATAACGAACGACGATGGCATACGCTCCTTGGGGCTCCTCGCAGCAGCAAACGCGCTAAGCGATCTTGGCAGGCTTATCATTGTCGCGCCTTCGGTCCAGAAAAGCGGCGTGGGAAGGTCACTTTCGCTCTTTGAGCCAATTAGAGTATCCAGTGCGAAAGTTGAGGGACACGAAGCATATGCGGTCGCCGGAACTCCTACGGACGCCGTGCTCATTGCTGAATACGCGATCTTGAAACGAAAACCAGATTTGTTGGTGGCAGGCATCAACGTCGGCGAGAACCTCAGTACAGAGTCCGTCATGACCTCTGGCACCTTAGGCGCCGCGTTAACTGGCGCAAGCCAGGACATTCCCGCGATGGCTATTTCACTGCAGGCGCATCGGGCACACGTCTTTGAGGCACGATCCGAAGTAGATTTTGGCTTGGCAGCAGACGCTGGCAGGACACTAGCCGCGCACACCCTTGCACGCGGGCTGCCGGCGAAGGTAGACGTATTGAACGTCAACGTTCCGATGGGCGTTGCCGTAGCGCGATACAAAACAACGCGGCTCCAGCGAAATGTTTTTGACATCAGGATCATAGAACGCTTGGATCCGCGCGGAAACGCTTACTTTTGGATCGGAAGCGACTTTAAGAATAGTCAGCAGCCCGATACCGATGTCTACGCCCTGAACAACGGGTTTGTCTCAGTTACCCCGCTCACGCTAGACAACACCGCGGCTACGGACGAGCGCTCGCTTCAAGAATGGCTTAAGACGGTTGACGACGAGCCGCGCTAAGCAACCTGAGCGGTCAGCTCAATGAGCTTGAACCCGCCCACTTCGAGTCCGACGGTGAAGCCCCGGATGTTGTTGCTTTCGCGCACTCCTTGATCGTACCAGTCGTCGATCTCGCTGTGAAACACCCGTATCCGATAGCGGCCGGGCGTGATGTAGGTTTCGACGATCTCGCTCACACTGAAGGTGAATGAGGTTGAACTCGCCGCCATGTTGCCAACACAGATAATTACGTGGGACGGTGACGCGAGCGCCACGAGGTGAATCTCTTCGAGCCTTTCGTGGATCATAGTCGTAACATCGTCATCGAGTTCGATGTGGGCGTTTTTCAAACTCGTCCCGAACGGATAGTTTGCGAAAATATTGAGGCTCCCTTTCACCCAGCACGCAAAATAGGTTACCGCGCTGCCGTGATACGGCATGTTTGAGAGGCTTACCCATTTCCACTTAAGGGGAATGTTAGGGTTGATGTGCAACCCGCGGTAGAGGCCAACGCCACACACACCTTCCACGGCGGTCCACAGGTATTTGGGCGGGAACCACGGTGAAAGCTTCATGCCGTTATTGACGAGGGATTCCCCGTGATACCACTCGGAGAACTGTCCGGGGACGGTGTTCTGGTTTGTTGGGTCCAGCTCGTACTGGCGAAACGTGCCTCGCATGATGTTTACCATCACGTCCGGCTGATGTGTCGAGCACGAGTAGGCAAACATGAAGGCAACGTCAGGCCACACTCCGCCCGTCAAGCCCCATCCTCGTTCCGGATGGTAGTTAAGAGCCGTCCGCGGCACGGTCCGCAAGCCTGCGGTCGTCAAGAAGTCGGGGCGGTTCAGCCGGTCGATGATGAGGTGCGATGTTGCGGGAGTGGCTACGTTAAAAATCACCGGAAATATCAGATCGCACGTGACGTCAGGGTGCTCATTGCCAAAAATATCGACGTTTAAGTAGTAAAAACCGCTCTTGAGGTCGATCAAGTGCGTGTTGATCGCGTTCTTGAGCTTCCGGGCTTCTGTGCGAAAATAAGCCGCTCGATCGTCGTGGCCCATAAAATCAGCCAACAGCGCCGTCGCTCGCAGCGCCGCGAAGCATTCCGCATTAACCTCAGTAACCGCGCCGTTTATGGCATAATTTGGGATTATGTTCCGCCAGCCGCAGATGCCATAAACACCCACACCGTTTGCTTTGCAATATACTAGGCCACGCTCGTCCTTCTGAGAAATAATGTAATCCGCGGCTTTTTCAACGGAAGGATACATCTGGTCGAGAAATGAGCGGTCATCAGTGATCTGGAACGTGTGCTCGACGGCGAGGATGTAGAGCGGCGTATCGTCGTTGATGTTGAGCTGGTAGTCGTCAACTTCTCCGGTCACGCCGTTATAGTATTCGGGGATGAGCCCACTGGCCGATTGCAGCCGCTTGAAGACGCTCAGAGCCTGCTTGGAAAACTCTGGAGCAACGTAGTCGCATCCAAACGCGAACCACGCGGTGTCTCTGGCGACGATATTGCTTGAGAGGCTTGGATCATTTGTGAATCCCCAGCCTTGCGGATACAGGGCCTTCACGCGAGCCATATTAGCCTTCGCCCACTGCACCCCTCTGTTGATAACCTGGTCCGGCGTCGTGACAACAGAATAGCTGCATTCAGTCACGAAATGGCGTATTGTCTGTTCGTACACTTTTTCGTAGTCTTCAAGCAGCTCAAATTTGCGAATGGCGTCTGCATCGCCAGCCAGCGAGAAGCCGATCATGAAAGTGAAGTCTCCCTCTTCGTCAGGTGACAGATCGATATCTACCTGGATCCTGCCGATGATCGCGCGATCGTCCGTGCCGGTTTCTGCTGAGTTCAGGTTAGCAGAATCGTTTGCCAGCGGCACGTACTGTACGGAACAGCGCTCTGCGGAGAAACTGCCGCCAACATACTGCTCGCACGACGGGCGCACACTAGGGGTGATGTTGAAGTTGTCGGTGACCGCTGAAATGTCGGTGGTATACGAGCAGATCGGATTCTTCGCCGTCGTGCCAAAGAATCTTGTCCAGTGCTCATTACTTTGATTGCTCGCTATGATGGCTGCGTTTTTATAGCTATAACGGACCTCCACATCGGGAGCGGTTGCGAGGAACCTGGGTCGCAGGTCCGAGTAGGCCACTATAGAGATCCGCTGGACGTCTGCGGTTTTGTTCGTGACTTTTAGCCCCAGATACGCGGCCACACACTCGTCAAGATTGTCTTGCGGCGCGTTTGGCACATAAAAGATCTCCGACACGCGGAGTCCGTGGGCGAGTTTGAATTTGCGTTTTTGATAGGCCGGATGAATTGTGAAATCTCCTGTGCCGGTCTGCTCAAGCAACACGCCGGATTCCGCGTCGTAGTAGCGGACGAGCGTTGAGCCAATGACGTTCCTCCCAAGGTCCAGTGAAAACAAGCTTTCGATTGCTCCTGTCGCCTTTGAGTTCGCGAAGCATTTCTTGTTTCCATAACTGCTTCCGGTCACCAGCTTGTCATCTGGAAGTACGTAGGCCCATAGATCATGTATCCGTTCAATCTGCACGATGTTCGCTGCTTCTGCGTCTGTTTGCCTCATTGAAACAGATATTAATTGCTGTGCTGCTAGTTTAATGTTTTTGTAAACGCAATCAACTGCGGAACGCGTGCGGACTAGCAACGATTGCTTGGCGTCGTTTCACCGAATAACATAAAATAGTTATATAAGGGTAGAGCACTCAAGGACTTCGAAGGAAGTGAGCCTATCAGCGGATACAAAAGCTCGTGGACTATTTTGCATACGTACCTCGGCTTAAGACAAACAGAAACCGTGCTTATTGTCACCGACACGCTGAGGCTTAGAATTGCCAAATCGTTGTATGATACTGCGCGCGAAATGGACTGCGACGCTATAATGATGACGATGCCGCCCCGCTCCCGCCACGGAGAAGAGCCTCCCCGAGCAGTGGCAGAAGCGATGCGAAGCGTCGACGTTGTCATCGCCCCTACGACGATGTCATTGACGCACACGAGCGCGCGAAAGCATGCAAACGATGCCGGTGTGCGAACTGCGAGCATGCCCGGCGTCACTGAGCAAATGATGATTGAAGGGGGTTTGACGGCGAATCCTCGAGAGGTGATGGAACATACCCGTCGCCTCGCCGAAACATTCAAAGGCGCGTCGGAGATCCGACTCACGTCAGAGCTCGGAACCGACATCTCGTTCGAAGTCGATACGTCGAAATGGAACCTCGACGTGGGGTGCTGTCGACAGAAAGGTTGCAGCACAAATCTGCCCGCAGGGGAAGTCTATACGGCTCCCGAAAACTGCAGAGGCACCGTCGTGATCGATGGCTCCATGGCCGGGCTCGAACTTCTGAAGAATCCGATAAAGATTCGAGTCGAAGAAGGACTCGCCGTTGACGTCCAAGGCGACCGTGCGACGGAAGTCCTCAAGATCATTAACCCACTCGGAGACGAAGCACGAACTATCGCAGAACTGGGAATCGGTACAAATCCGCGCGCGCGGATGATCGGCGTTGTTTTGGAAGATGAGAAGGTACGAGGCACTGCACACATCGCGTTAGGCGACAACAGCACGTTTGGAGGAACCGTCGTTGCGGGCGTGCACCTCGATGCGATAATTCGTAAGCCGCGAGTTTTTGCTGACGGCCACGAGATTGACCTGGTGTAACTCAGCCGTTCCTTGTGGAACGGATCAAAAAAGCAGGCAATGTTTGCTGCCTCATCTGAAGCAACACAGTTTCGATCCTTTTTTCAACAGAATAGGCGTTTCGCGCAGCATTTGAGCGTTAAAAAGCTTAGCTTATAGCGCTGTAAGGCTTCGAGACCATTAGCGAAAGCGCTAGACGTTCGCGATCTCTAATCCTTTTTGCTGGCACGATTCGAGATCGGCTTTGGTCGGTTTGCCTTTTACCCTAATTGGAGGAACGAGGACAGTCGCGCCTCTGGAGCGGAAGAAGTCTATGGTTTGGTCTATCGCGTCACCGAGTTCTTCGTAAGAACCTAACACGAAAGCTGTCTTGTCGCTAAAATCGAAACTATCGTAATTCTTCATAAAGTAACGCACGTTCGAGGGCGGTTTTTGGTGGTACGTAGGGGTGGCGACAACGACTACGTCGGCGCTCTTGACATCAAAAGGCTTGATTTGTCGTATGTTTCTAATCAATGTCTCGGCTCCTGCTTCGCGTGCTCCGCGCTCCAATGCATACGCCATTGTTCGCGTATTGCCATGGTAACTCTCGTATCCTATGACAATTTTCATGATTTTTACTGGCCTTCTATCAACATAAACCTTTCAGCACTGGACGAAATCGATTGTTCTAGCTTTTTAATGAGTTTTTCTCCAAAGCCGACGCGGTGTCACGTGGCAAACGATTTATACGCACACTGAAACTAGGTCAGAACGAGGCACAAAAATGGAGAGCGAAGTCTTGAGAAAGGAACTTAGTACACGAACTGGTGAGGCCTTAGTCGGCGAAATGCCGGAACTTGCACACATTGACATCGCAATCGGTCAAAAAGGAGGCGCTTTTGAGACAGCTTTTCTCACAGGTCTCGCGACGCCGCGAATGGGTCATACTGCGTTGTTGGCAATATTGGCTCCAAACTATGCCGTCAAGCCGACCACGCTTATGGTAAACAAGGTTTCGATTAAGGGCGAAGCGCAAGCTGAGCTTATGTTCGGGCCAGTCCAAGCCGCGATAGCAAAAGCAGTTCTCGACAGTGTTCAAGAAAACGTAATTCCGGCTTCTATGGTAAATGATCTCATGATAATCGCATCAGTCTATATTCACGGCAGCGCCAAAGACAAGAAAAAGCTATATGACTATAACTACCAGGCGACAAAAAGTGCAATCGGCAACGCAATGAAGGATTTACCGACGATAAACGAGCTATTGTCAAGGAAGGACACCATTGTGCATCCCCTGATGTAGGAAACGGCCGGCACCTTTTATGGAAAGAGTGTAATACCTTCCTCTTCAATTAACTCTTGATATGCTGGCTCTATTTCCCCTTCCCACTTTAGCACGACGTGCAGTTCGCGCTGAGGCTCAAGTTCAGTGATTATTTGATAGACCTCAGAGTAAAACTGCGGATGATCGAAATCGCTGGAAAAGAGCATCGCTATATCGATGTCATAGACTTCTGGAAAAATACCTTTTGCGACTGAACCGTAGAGAACGATCGATTTGAGATTTGTTGGCGCCCAGGCCTGCACTGCGCTCACAAAACTGCTGATCAGATCTCGATCAGGCGCAGGTATATCCAGAAAGTCAAATTCGTGTTCGTTCATCTATAGCCCTCGAAAGTTTGCACGTCGCTATCGCGACGTCCTTTGCTTGCTCAGCGACAATAACTACCATGATCGAACGCCATTCAGTTTGTCCTTCTTGTATTCTTCTCACGCGTTCAATTCAGGGACTGGGACTTGTGGCGGTCTCGATAGGGCAACATAGTTTCTCGCTACACTGACGTAAATATGTGATGGGTCTGGGAGATTACTCACAGAGATGCAGACCCGAAAAGTCGGAGCTTTCACTTTATTAATTCAAGGTCTCGAATGTGCCGGAGCTGGCAAATGTGAGTTCGCAGCTCAATATCGTTCGCTCGCCGGTTGGTTTTAGCACGAGATGCAATCTAAGTTGTTCGGCAATCGAACGGTCTTGGATGTAGGCATCTCCTCGGGCATCTCCAACGTGAATGAATCCAGCCGTATTGCTAACGACAAAAGCTTCGGCGTGTTGGGGGGTTTCGAACGTTGTGGCAAATCCTGCTGCCCTAAAGGTCAAGACAGGCAAGGAACTGTCTTCGCAGCCAACAATGCTTATTCGTGTGACGTTGTCGCTGACACGTTTTTCCTGCCAGTGGAAGATAACAATGTTATTATCAATCATGTGCTTGAGCATGTCCCGACAGTCCGCGTCCCCGTCCCAAAAGGCTGGTTTGATATAAACGCCGTCATCGGTTGAACCTCGCGGATACTTGTCAATGACGTCATTTTTTGTGCATGGCCTTGTTTAACGCCTTACTTATAAGTTATTCACACATTTTTTCTGTATTTCCAGCTGACGACAAGGTTACGATCGAGGCAGCCATCAGAAAAGGCTCTTTTAAGTGAAGCAAGCCAAGGTCGGTATAGCCATTCGCTAACTGACCGATTAGGGACGTTTTACCCTTCTTTCGCGTCTTTCGACCGCCATATCTTTGAGCAAAAAGGCGTCGTAATTTCTTGTGTCGACGGCGAGAGTTTGGTCAAAACATTCAATGGCTGAATCAAGCTCGCCGAGGCCGAGGTAAAAACATCCAAGGTTATTCCAGGCCATAGTGTAGGTAGGATCAATTTCTATGGCTTTTTTGAGGTCTTGCATCCCTTCTGCATCGAGACCGAGGTTGAATTCTGACAAAGCCCGGGCGTTAAGTGCTTGCTTGTTCGTCGGGGCAAGTCGTACAAGCTCATCCAACAGACTTTTGGCTTCTTTGAAGTTTCTGTTGCTGTTTAACGATAGTGCTTTATTGAGCTTCACGTGGGATGCATTTGGGTGAATCCCAAGCGCTCTGTCATAGCACTCGATTGATTTTTGGAACTTGCTAAGAGCGAACAATGCCAATCCTTTGTTGTGCAGCGCTCTGAAATTGTTGGGCGCTCGCTTAAGCACCGCGTTATAGTGATTGACAGCATCGCCGAACTGCCCGTGCTTGAACTTGTCATCTGCTTGGTCGATGAGGTAAGTGACGTCTTCATTACGCAGCAGTTTGCTTTTTTTTGTCTGACTTCTGAACATCGAACCTCGCGGGCATCGGCCGCAGCAGCGCCACCCAACATCATCTTCTGCTGCAGGTAATATATAAGGGACGCCGGTAGGCGCACCCTTTAAATACTTCACGATGCTCTAAAATATGTGTTCGCGCTGTCAGTTGGCACCTCGACATCCCAGCAAGCGAACGTGCCTGAAAAGATCTAGTGGCTGCAGTGAGCGACCTGCGAGGAGAGATTCACACGAACTTGGGATGGTTTAGAGAAAAGCACGCGGAAAGGGCCGTGATGCTTCTTGTTATCTTCATCGTTGCTCTCTATTTGCGAATTATACTTCCGTGGGCGAGTTCCATCCAAGGTGGCAGCATTATCATCAACGATTTTGATCCGTACTATCACCTCCGGATAATCGAGAACACGATACAGCATTTTCCGTACGTGCTTGCCTACGATCCTTATGTTAATTATCCCGCCGGATTTTGGATCGGATGGCCACCGCTCTACGATTTTCTGGCTGCGGCGTATACTCTGGCGGCGATGGCGCTGTTTCACGTCGATTGGCAAGTTGGCGTTGCGACGTTCCCTGCGCTCTTGGGGGCTCTTGCGATCTTGCCTATATATTACATAACAAAGCTTGTCTTTGACTGGAAGGCGGGCATCGTTGCGGCCGCACTTCTTACGGTCATCCCAGCAAATATCTTGCGTTCGATGGTTGGCAATGTCAATCACCACGTCGCTGCGGAAGTGCTTTTTCCGGCGCTCTTATTCCTCTTTTTGATGCTCGCGCTGAAGGGTGAACTGACGTTTGGCAAGGTTCGGCGCTTCATCTTCACCGGCGGAGACAAGCGGACCGTGTTCTACGCAGCAATCGCCGGCGTTTTTGTAACCGCCGGTTTGCTGACGTGGCTCGGCGCATTCTTGTTCCTCGGCATTATCGGGGCGTTTGCCATTGTCCAATATAGCATAAACCACGTGAAACGCCTGTCGACCGATAATCTCACGATTGTGCTGTTAACCATGCTTTTCGTATCGCTGATTACCATCCTTCCTGTAAGTCTCACGACCCATTTCGGACGGACAATAGACACCTTGCACCTTTCTCTGTTCCAACCGCTATTTTTGGCGGTTCTAATTGTCATTTTTGCGATATTCGGATTCCTCGCGTATTACGTGCGAGGCATGCCTCGTGCGACTTACCCTCTGGTGATCTGCACCCTCGTGGTCGCTGCGAGTATTGGCATCTATCTGTGGAACCCGGGCCTCGCTGTAACTGTGTTCAGCGGGTATGGGTTTTTCACGCAAAGCGGCGTCTTACAGACCGTAGCCGAGGCGCAACCGCTGTTCGGCGGTGCTGGAGGCTTCCAACTCGGCACGGCCGCTACCTACTTCCAGCTTCTGTTATTCGTTGGCCTTGCCGGTCTCGCCGTGCTCGTATATCGCATATGGAAGAAACATGACGAGGCTGCCCTATTGCTTGCCGTTTGGAGCGTTTTTGCCTTTGTGCTTGCCGCTATCCAAACACGTTTTACGTTTCTATTGTCTGTCAATGTCGCGATCCTTTCCGGGTTCGTGATAGTGTGGATTATGGATGCGCTTATTGGCAAATCTTATGGCAAGTTGTCGGGCGTACGCGACGCTGGGGCGGTGCCCCAACTCTTTGGACGTGAAGTAAAATATTCGCAGCTAGTCGGAGTCCTTATTGTCGTGGCCGTTTTGCTCTTGCCAAGTATTAGCGTGACTACGTCGTATGCGAGGACCGCCTCCGGCGTTATCTCACCTGACTGGGCAGAATCGCTTCAGTGGTTGAGCGCCAACACGCCAGCGACATCGAACTATAATGCTACCACGGACCAGATGCCGGCATACGGGGTTCTCAGCTGGTGGGATTACGGGAACTGGATCATCTTCCTGGGCCATAGGCCAGCCGTCGCAAACAACTTCCAAACAGGCGTCAGCGATGCCGCGCAGTTTTTTACGAGCCAGAATGAATCAAACGCCTCAAGCATCGTCCAGAAAGACAATGTCAAGTATGTGATGACCGATTACGAAATGGCGGGCTATACAGACAAGTTCCAAGCAATTGCGCTTCTATCAGGACAAGGAGTCGATATGTTCCTCACGACGCAGGCTCAGTTGACTCAAAGTGGCCAAGTGACTCAACAGCTCGTGCCGACCGACGCGTATTATAACACGACGGTCGTCAGATTGCAATATGAGGATGGGAATGGATACAGCCACTATCGCTTGATTCACGAATCGCCAAATTCCGTGGGCACGCTCGGCGGAACTGAGATAAAGGCCGTCAAGACCTTTGAATACGTTAATGGCGCAAGAATAGCTGTTAATGGCAATGGAAACGCTACACTATCCCTCAACGTCACCACAAATCAGAACCGGACGTTCACCTACACGCAGAGTGCTCAAGTGAACGGCACCCACGTGTTTGTGGTACCATATTCGACGATTGGGATGCCGTACGGAATCAAAACTGACCCTGCTTACAAGGTGACGGTTGGCAACGTTACGAAAGAAATCGCGGTGAGTGAGAGCGACGTTCAAAACGGGACTGAGCTTAGTCTCAGTTTTTAGAGAGATCAAATTCGGTGCCGAGCCATCTCACAAAAGCAGTTCGAAGGCGCAGGATCCACGCATTTGGGTTGGAATTGGTCCGTTCTTGCTAGAGGAATTCGACTGGAGCTTACTCAATATATCGAATGGCCTCTGCGGGCAGTGTTCCGGACACATTTCTTGCAGGGATTGCAGTGCAGATGGCGATAGCCAGATAGACGATCAGAAGGACGAGGATAACCGGAACGACTGGAATCGTAAACGGCGCTTTCACGGTTTGATTCAAGTTAGCGTATATGGCGTAAGAAACGACCAATCCGATCGAGAGGCCTACTGCTGCTGCCAATGTGGTCGCAAAGGTCGCTTCGAACAGTAGCGACTTAACGATGAGTCTGCGGCTGAAACCTATGGCGCGCATGATGCCTATCTCTTGACGCCGCTCCATAGTGGACCGCACAGTCACGACTCCTACGCTGGCGACGCCAACGATAAGTCCGAGGCCGAGATAGGTCGCGGTCAGCTGAAAGAGCTGTTGGCTCTGCGTCGTCATCTGCGAAACCTCGTCGCTAATGAGAAATGCGTTGATGCCAGCATCTTTGTAACCTTTTTTGAGGTCGTAGCTAAGATCGATAGGTTTCATCCCGCTCGCAGATTTTATAAGAAACAGCGTATCGCCTTTTATCTCCGGAAAATAGTGCTGCATTTGTTGCTTGCTCATGAAGATGCCGTGCAGATAGAACTCATCAAGGACGCCGGCAACCAAAAAGCGGGCAGTGCCGTTAGCCGCGTTAAAAGAGATGACGTCGCCTGCTTTGATTTGGGTGCCGTTGCGGCCATACAAGTAGCTTGAATCTACGATAACGTAGTTAGGGTTGTTTAGCAGATTCCAGGTTTCCGACGAGTTGCCGCCCGCAAGAGTGTCCGCGAAGTCGTACTGCGCGTGGTCAGAAAAATTCGTATCTACGCCATATACGTTTGTATCAGGGCCCTGCTGGTAAAGCGCTTGACCATTTATGCTCGCTCCTGTTGCATTCGCTACAAAGAGGCCATCGTAGAAGTCTATATCCGATGCGTTTAAGAGCGCCACAGGTTTTGCAGGTGGTTCGGACGCGGGCGACTGGACCTCCAGGGTCGTCAAGTTTGATAATGGCGTGCTTGATGTCGCACGAATGTCGTATCCGCCGGATTGCTTGCTGATATCTGGTTGATAGACGGCTGCAGTAACGAGCGCAACGATCATTAGAAAAATGACGAGAGTTAATATCAGGACCGTCGTGCCCACTGCCCCCCTCTTTTGGAGGCAGTACGCCGACGCAGGTTTAATCAGAGCTTGACTGGCGTTAAGCCTTGTCAGCGGCACGGAGAATAGCTTCAGCAATGAGGCAGCGTTGACGAGAACTACGAGAACTGCGCCTAGCACTAAGAGAAGGCAGCTGACGGTGAAACTGACAGTTCCGGCGAGATTGCTGAAGCCTGAGGTGCTGAGGATCACGCCCGCGTTGTAGAGCACTAGTGTTGCTCCCGCTAACGTGAGTATTTGCTGTCGTTTCGCGACTCTTAGGCCGACAAGAGCAAAGCCAAAGATGATCAGTGTGGGTGCAAGGATATGCGCTGCTAGACTTTGGGGTGAAACGCCGTACGCGGCAAGCCCGAAAACCAGTAGGCCAACGCCGAGAGTAGGCGCCCCCCGGGGTAGCCGCGGCGCCCGTTCCGAATTTTTGACATTTCGTATCGCGCGGACGATATTCAACCTGCTGATTCTGTAGGAAGCGAACGCGATCGTTGAGATCGTGACGAGTAGACCAATGAGAAATGCGGTCACGAGGTCCGCGAGATCATAATGCAGAACAAGAGACGCTCCTGCGGGGCTTGCTACTGTAGTGGCTGCGTTGAGCGCATTTATAAGGCCAGCGCCGATTCCGATCCCTAGTACTGACCCGATGGCTACAGCTAATATCGCGCAGGTTACCCCTTCAAAAAGAAAGAGGAGGGTGACGTGCCTGCGTTTCATACCCAAAGCCCGGGCCAGCCCCAGCTCACTTTTACGCTGTTCAGACAGCGTCACAAAAACGGTAACAATCAGCATCGCGCTGGTAATGATTGAAAACGTTCCTAGGGCGAGGAGGAAGTTTAAAAACTGAGCGCCACGCGCATCTGCGGCGGCCAGCATGTTTTCCTTGACGGGATTCACGTCGAATCGTTGCGACGTACCTTGCAGAGATTGCGTGAGAAGCGCTGATACGTTACCAGATTTGGCCGCTCCTGATTCAGCATCGCCAAGGTTCGAGACTCTAATCTCATTGATTTGGCCTTCGTGTTGAAAAACAGCTTGCGCCGCACTGAGCGGCATAAAGATATTTTCATTCAACTCGTACTGCGCCTTGCCTTCGTTTTTTGCGATGTACTTGACCGTGAATGTGTAAGCCTTTACAGAAGATGCGTTCTCGCCGTAATAAATGGCAAGCCTGTCGCCCGTGTGTGCATCTAAATCTTGGGCAAGTTTGTCGTTGATTAGGACTTGACTGCCAGTCAAATCGCTCGCGTTGGTGTGCGTGTCGTTCAGTAGAACAAAATCGCCAAAGGGGGCGTCTAGGGTGAAATTCAAACCGACGAGAGTCACCCCGGTTGACGTGATGCCGCTAGTAACATCGTCCACAGACGGGACCCCCCCGTAGAGGCTAGGAGAGATACCGTCTGTATTGTTGGTTATCGCTGAATCTGCGACAACGTGCTGATATGCCGAATAGTTGAACGGTTGGCCATTCGCGGCAATCGTCTCATCAATGTTGCCAAGTGAGTCGTACGTTTCCTTGACGACAGAATAGCTGAGGGAGCTACTTGCAATGAGCGACCCTGAGATAATTGCTGTGCTGATCAAAAGCGCGCCGACGATAATGGCGGCGCTTTTCGGGCGTCGCACGATGTTACGTATGCCCATTGTGAAGATTGACTTGTTTGTAACGGCAAGCGCGGCAAAAAGTAAAATTACGGTAACGGCGCAGCCGAGAAGTGCTGAGTACATCGCTGAGTACATTTGCATCCCTCAATCTGCGCAGTTGGCCAATCAGACGTTGGGCGTAGCTGATTCTGAGAGTATAGCTCCGTCTTTCATGCTGATCAGTCGATCCGCGGTCTTTGCAACAAACGGATCGTGTGTGACGATCACAAATGTCTGCCGGTTCGCCTTATTCAGCGTTTTCAGAAGCGCGGTGATCTGGTCTGCGCCTGCAGAGTCTAAGTTTCCTGTCGGCTCATCAGCCCAGATGATTGCTGGCCTGCTTATGAGCGCTCGGGCGATCGCCACTCGCTGTTGCTGTCCTCCGCTCAGTTCCAACGGCTTGTGATGTGCCCACTCTTCGAGATCAACACGCGCGAGCATGCTTAAGGCCCGCAAACGCGCCTTTTTCTCGTCAACGCCTGCTACGAGCAGCGGCAGCTCAACATTCTCGAGGGCAGTCAAGACAGGCAGCAGGTTGAACGATTGAAAGATAAATCCCATCCTGGTGGCGCGATATTCCGACAGTTCATTGTCGTTCATTTGCGAGAGCGGGATCCCTTCGATTTTGATCGTTCCCGACGTTGGTGCGTCGAGCCCCGAGAGACAGTTAAGGAGGGTGGTCTTGCCGCAGCCACTTGGGCCCATAATTACTACCATATCCCCTTTTTCGATTAGCAGGTTCACGTCTCTGAGCGCGTGGACTTTCAGGCCGTTCAATTCGTATATTTTGTGCACGCGCTGCGCTTCTACCATCAACATGTTATGTTCTGTTATGTTCTGTTTACTGATTACGTTCTGAATGGTGCAGCCGAGGTTTCAATGCGAACGCGCCCCCGCACGTCACGTGCGCAAAACGCGCTGGCGCAATCGAATTCGTACTTAATTGAACGAACGCTTTATTTAGAGCTACCGGCAAGCGGCTGAAACTATAAATATGATCGAATTCTACCCGAAGTACGTGTCGGCAACACGCTGAACAAGGTTACAAGATGAAAAACGCAAAGAAGCCCTACGTGCCGTTTAATGAGGAGCGCTGGCGCAACTGGATAGACTGCGCAAGGCAAAGTGACTACAAAAACATGGACGAGACGGCCACCACAGTATTCGTAGAAATGGAAGAAGATGTAATAATTGCGTGCTGTAAGGTTGTTAGAGGTTTCGAAATCGGCAAGCTCACGCGTAAAGAATCTTTAGATGGCTTACATAACATTGAGGCGATAACAGAGGAAAAAGCTGACACAGGGGACGTGGAGCTTGACGACTTACTAGGACTTATCCAATCTTCTTTAGTTGGTGCCTTCGCATCTTTTGAGAGCTACGTGAAAGCGTCTTTTGCAGACAAGGCTTCTATGGACGAACTAATACAAGACGCCCTAGATCAAGAAAAAAAAGGGCACTTCGATCTGGCCTTAGCGATAGTAGGAAAGGTCGGTGCGCGAGTTATCGCAGGAGAGGCGCTGCGTCCAGAGACTATTGCTGAATTGGAAGACAGCTACGTGGCAGAGTGGCTTGATGGAGTTGACTCGATATGTGCAGCCATCTCAAGTTCCATAGAATTCGATAGCGGCGAGGAAACGACTTAGAAGCTTTACGCGCAACTGTTCAACACGCCCGCTGTGGACGGTGCGTCTGTGCCACGGAATCAAGAAAGAGTTCAGTTTTGTGGGCGATTGTCTGCCAGTTCCAATAGCGAGAGATTAGTGCGTTAGCGCGTTTTCGAAGCGAAGCGCGCTCTTCACCAGAGAGTTGCAGAAGTTCAATAACCGCGCTTTTTGCCGCCTCGCTATCCCCCACGGGAAAGAATTTTATGATGTTACAACCGTGGTCAATGAATCGATGTGGGGCTATGTCGCTAGCTGCTACCAAGCAACCTGATGCCAGGCCTTCGAGAAGTGTTATTCCGAATCCTTCGACAGAAGACGCAGATAAAAGGATTTTGGATTTTGAAAGCAGCTCTTTTTTTCTTCCTTCACTAACGTGACCGGCGAACTGAATGTTCTCGCTAGCCCAGCGACGTTCAAGAGTGGGTCGGAGCTTTCCATCGCCGACGATGACTGTTTGAACCGCGGTGTCGAATAGTGCCTCGCACACGACGTCTATGTTCTTGTAAGGCGCGTCGAAGCGTGCTATACAAATGACATCAATTTCTTTCGTGTTCTGTGCGAATTCTTTTAGGTAAATGCCGTTGCCAGTGACTCTAATCTTGTGCCGGGGGATCCAATATTTTAATGTCTCAAAAGTAGGGTCTGAGACGGTTATTGTGATCGGACAGGTCGAGGCGTAGCGAAGACAGGCGCGTTCCAGCAAACAACCTTGCACGCCCCTTAACGTGTCGCCTCCTTGCAGATCTCGCCACGCAGAGATGCCATTGGCCAACGGCAAAGGCTGGTACACGTCATGCACGATTGGCACGACCGGCACCTTTGTGCGACTGAGCGAGGCAGAGAGGACAGGTATGAATGTTTGAGGAACGATTACGTCGAACTGGTTGCTGATACGCCTTAACTCTCGCGACAGGCAGACTGCATATCGCAGATTCGCTGCGCGTTTACCCGCGGTTTTGCGGTTGTATGTGGTGCAAACGTGGAATGGAAATCGGTCTTCTGGATACGTGGCTGCCGGCACGCGTGATGTCAGCACCGTGATGTGATGCCTACCCGAAAGCTCGCGGCCTAAGGCATACATGTGGTTTTCGCCTCCCCCCAGCATGTGCAATTCGCCAGCGGCGTCACAAAAAGGAAAAAGCTCACTTACCAGCAATATGTTCACTGTATGGCCTCTGTTTCTACTTAATTTCAGCTTCACGGTACGCGGTTGCTCATACAATGGTGCCCGCTGTAATAATGTTTTTGAAGTCGCTGATGTTCCGCGAATCGTTGGAACTCACGTTCCGCTTACGTGAGCGACTCATATAACTTTCGAAGTTCTGCGCTTAAGAGATTCCAGTCAAAGAAAGCTGCGCCTGCTTGTGCCGCGCGTTGCATACGCTTTTTGTCAACTTCAAGCAGCGCTGATCGGAGTTGATCCTCCTTCAGATCAACGACAAATCCGTTCTCTCCGTGCGTGACGAGCTCTCTTGCTGCATTTTTTTGAACATTGCTCGTAATTACGGGCGTACCACATGCTAGCGCCTCGAGAGCAACGATGCCAAAGCCTTCGCGGCTGGAAGGCAAAACTAGTGAATTTGCGGCTTTCATCACGCCAATGAGATCTTCGTAAGGCAATTCTGAGCTGAAACACACGTTGGCGCCAAGTTCTTTCGAGAGTTGAACGAGTTTGGATTTTTCGGGACCATCGCCGATTATGCAAAGCATCTTTCTTGCAGGCATCGCTCGCACAAGTAATTCGACATTTTTTTCAGGAATAAGCCTTCCCACGAATAGCGCGTCGACTGAGATATCAGCCGGTTCGATCGAATCGATTAGAGAGATATCGACCCCATTCGGCACGAATGATACTCTTTTTCTGAAATGCTCGAGAAGTTCTTTTGTGGTCGTAGAGACAGCGATCACTTCGTCCGCTATCGTCAGGGTTGCTCTCTCCGTGAGCTTGCCAAAGAATCCGAGCTTGCCCAAGTACTCGTACCAGTAATCTCCCCAAAACTCGTGCCAGGTAATGACTAGGGGTATACTCTTCAGTAGGGAAATGATCCTCGCGGGAAAGCAGTGTAAATACGGAAATTGATTGCAGTCAATGATATCGAGGTCTTGCTTAAAAATGGGGCGCAAACTGCTTGCAAATCTCGCTGCTTCTCGAAAAGATCGGCGCTCTCCCGCATAAAGGCTGAGCGGTTTGCACACGCCATGGAGGTGAATCCCGCCCAACTCGATATCGTCCTTTCCATTCCACCACTTCACGCCAAAGATGTGTACTTCGTCATTTGTGGCAAGACGCTTTGCCATTTCGTAGATACGCTTCTCAGCTCCACCCTTCACGAAAGGATAGACAACATCTGAAACATAGCCAATGTTCATTTTGGTGTTTATCGCCGTCGCAGGTTCGTGAGTATGATATCGGCTAGCAAACCGAAAAGCGTTACCTGTAAGCCGGTTAAAATGAGCAAGACGGAGAGAATCGCAGCTGCTATGCGCGTTACGATGCCGGTGTGGATGTAGTCGATAAGTATGGTTGTGCCATAGCCGAGGCCTACGAGCATGAGCGCGAGACCAATGGGCAAAAAAATAACGAGTGGATTGTAGTCCCGGACGAGGCGAACCGTGATAGACACGATGCTAAACGCGTCCCTGAACGGGTCCAGCTTCGCATGGCCGACTCTGGCCCTGTACCTTATGGGGACCTCGGTAATAGCGAGATTCTCTTTTTGTGCCTCGATGATCATTTCGCTCGCGAACGGCATGTTAGGCGATTGGAGTTTTAGACGATCGAGTGCAGAGCGTCTTATGGCACGCATTCCTGATTGAGAATCAGTCACGCGTACGTGATACAGAGATCGTAGGAGGGCGGTTAGCATTCTGTTGCCGAGTGCGTTTCTCCGACTCATAGCCCCTTTATCCATAAGAGCGAATCGAGTTCCTATCACAACGTCAGCGCCGTCGTTGATGGGCTGAAGCAGCTTCGGAATGTCGTACGGATCGTAGGTATAGTCGCCATCCAGAATGACGACTACCTCAGTATCTTCGGATATGTGTTTGAATCCTGTAATGTACGCGTCTCCATACCCTGTTCCGGTCTGATGGATTACCTTTGCTCCAAGCTCTGCCGCGCGCGTGGCTGTCTCGTCTCTTGACTTATCGACCACGATCACTTCCACACTGTACCGTTGTAGCGCGTCAAGGACATCATGAAGAACGTCAGCAATGGCTGGCTCATTCATCGTCGGGATAATTACAGATATCTTCATAGGCTGCGAGATAACATAGGCGCGCTATGCTTGATTTTATTCTATAATCTTGGCGTGAAAAGGTAAAGTTATCTATCTGCATATGGTTAATTCTTATTGATTTAAACAACGTTTCATTGACCACATTGCGCTGAACTGACCCTGAACAACAATCCAAACGGCCGATGAATACGCCTCGCGTAAGAACCACGATCCTTTAGCAAGAGCGATGACCTCGATTTATGTAGAAACATACGGATGTACGCTAAACCAAAGCGAAAGCGAAGAGCTCATGCTTCAGCTAAATAACCACAAGATGGTAGAATCGACCGAGGATGCCCGTGTGGTCGTTCTAAATACGTGTATGGTTATCGAGACGACTGAAAAAAAGATCTTACGACGGATAAGCACTCTATATCCGCAGTTAGGCGAGCGAACGCTCATTATCACGGGCTGCATGGCAGGGCCATTTGGGGATCGGCTCCACGCTTTGTACCCAGCATTGAAAACTATGCGGATCAGTGGCGTGGCCTCTTACATAGACGCTCATTTCTCGCGTAGCGCCCCATCTGCGCGGAGACCAAGCATCACAGCTAAAGTAAAGATCGCTCAGGGATGTGGGGGAAGCTGCAGCTATTGCATCGTGAAGCTCATCAGGGGTCCTGTGAAGAGTCGAAGCATCGAAACCATCACCAGGGATGTGGAACAGAGGGTTCAAAATGGTGTGAAGCAAGTCTTCCTGACTGCGCAGGACGGGGGAGCTTACGGGTTAGATCAGGGCCACCGATTACCCGACCTTGTCGAAGCGCTATGCGAAATTGAACACGACTTCAAACTCCGCGTTGGAATGATGAACGTGTCCTCGATTCTTGATATTGAAGAGGATCTCTTGAAAGCGTATACGCATCCTCGGGTATTCAGATTCGTGCACTTGCCGGTGCAGTCGGGTTCCGATCGGATTTTGGAGCTCATGGAAAGAGGGCATACGGTGTTCGACTTCAAGCACATTGTCTCGAGCTTCCGTCAAGAATTTAGAGACGTCACTGTATCGACCGACTTCATTGTTGGCTTCCCGACTGAAACGGCTCAGGATTTTCGGGCCACGCTGGACCTACTGCGAGAAGTTGCGCCGCTCAAAGTGAACATCACACGTTTTTCGCGACGAGAGGGAACTGAGGCACTCTTTTTGAGGCCCGTGACCGGCAGAGTACAGAAAGACCGGTCGCGAATGCTGACAGCGGAGCATCACCGCGTTGCCCGCAAGCGAAACCGTGCGTGCATAGGGAAGAGCTACAGTGCGATGGCAGTGGAGAGAGGCAAGAACGGAAGCACAATCTTATATAACGACAACTATCGGCCGATAGTTGTGCCATGCAAGTTAGCTCTTGGGGTCTTCTATGCAGTGTGCGTGACTGGAGTCACGCCTACGTATTTAATAGGCAGCCTTAATTGATTCGTTTTGAAAAATAAGCTCGCGGCCAAGTTATTTTTCGCAAAAAGCAATAGGATTTTATACCATAAGGTAATCTATGGTGTGGTATGCAACGGCCACGATACCAACTGAGAATCGACTGGATTACGTTTGCCTTAATATTTGTCATCTCATTGATTCTGTACTTGATCCCGTACCTCCACGAGCTGCTGATTATAGTCGTTATAGCTGCGATCTTGTACACGTTCGTCAAAAGTCTATACTAGCCCAAGGCCTTCTTTGCGGCGAACGCCCCCTATTATGGGCTTTTTTAGCTTTAAAGACCGCGTGAACTCCCGTGAAGGCAGCGCGTGTCACTCTAGCAAAACCGCCACACAACCGTGATTTGAAACCGAGGACTGCTAAACATGCGACTTCTGCTAATGCACGTTGACTACATTGAGTACCAGGTCACGAAGGCAAGCAAGTACGCTGAAGATACGGAAGATTCACGCAAACAGGCACGAATGGAGGAGGCTTTAGTCGCCTTTGTCGCCGCAGAACGCGGTGACGAGACGAGTCTTGACGACGTGGCAGTCGATGCAGCGAATGCAATAGCTGACGTTGCGACTAAGGTAGCCACGAAGCGGGTTATGATCTATCCCTACGCTCATTTGAGTTCCGAGTTGGCGTCACCCGAGGCTGCTTTGAACGTCCTGGTGGAGATTGAATCTCTGCTCGTCGGCTTTGAAGTGCTGAGTGCACCGTTCGGATGGTACAAATCGTTCAGTTTGAAGTGTAAGGGGCATCCTCTTGCTGAGCTATCCAGATCTATTCAGCCAGAGGCAAAACTTGAGAAAAAGACAGTTGAAAGCGAATTCTACGTACTTGAGCCCAGCGGTACGATAACTCCGGCGACCGCGTTTCACTCGACGGACGCTGAATTCAAGGACATTCTTAGTTATGAACTGGGGCAACACGCTCTCTACAGCACGGAAGCGGAGTTGCCGCATATTAAGCTAATGAAAGAGAAGGAGCTCGTTGAGTACGAGCCGTTGTCAGACGCAGGACACCTCAAGTGGCTGCCGAAAGGAAAGCTAGTACGTGATCTCCTCATCGATTATTCTTATCTCCTCTCGGTGAACTACGGCGCGATGCCGGTCGAGACGCCGGTTATGTATGACCTGTCGAGCAAAGCCGTCAGTGAACACGCGAGCAAGTTTGGTGAGCGACAATATCGGCTGAAAGCGGGCGCACGCGATATGATGCTCAGATTCGCTGCATGCTTCGGTATGTTTAGCATGATGCACCAGATGCATTTGACCGAAAAAGACCTGCCGCTGAAACTGTACGAGCTTTCGACTTATTCTTTCAGGTATGAGCAGCGGGGCGAATTGACCGGCCTCAAGCGCCAACGGGCGTTTACGATGCCTGACATGCACACCGCTTGCCGCGACATGAGCGAAGCCAAGCGTTTCTTCATGGAGCAGCTGAGACTCGGGTTCAAATCGGGTGTGGATCTCGACGTGAAATATCAGGCTGTCTTTCGGAGCACAGAGGCATTTTATAAGAACAACAAAAAATGGGTAGAGCAGATCGCTCGCGAGTTTAAGCGCCCCTTCTTGGTAGAACTCTTGTCAGAACGCGCTCATTACTGGGTTTGTAAGTGCGATCTCGCGGCCTTAGATACTTCACGGAAACCTATCGAATGTCCGACCGTCCAAATTGACGTGGAGAGCGCGGAA
>DASPOC010000087.1:0-10892 GCA_035626195.1 Bathyarchaeia archaeon
TAAAGGCCTGCAACGTTTTTAAATATGATTACGCTGTCACTACAACAGGAAGCATGGCAGACACTCTAAGCACGATGGCAGAAGTGGACCGCGCTGTCGCAGCTATCAAACAAATAAAAGAGCGGACCGGGAAGTTGCCGCCAGTGCTTGTAGAAGCTTATAGAGAGACTCTTGAATCGGCTAGCAGCGCAATCGTGCGTCGATTCTTTGAAGGCCTCGCGACTCAGTGCCCTGATGCGTTGGAATACTTCATAGACGTAGACAAACAAAAGAAAGTCGACGACGAGAAGCAAACCAAACTCGATACCATCTCATAAGGAGTTCAAACCGCGCCGGCTTTGTCAATACCAGGCACACCCGACAAAACCTCTTTTTCAGTTGGGCTGTTTTTTGCACGGAACGCTCAGCATCAACAAAGTGAGCACTTCCGCTCTGCGTTGCGACCTGCATACTCGACGGATCCTAAGGAAACGCCGTAGCCAGACCGGTTCCGATGCACTCGGCTAGAAAGCTTAGCTACGCAATGAGATCTTAGCCTTAACCTCCGCCTAAGCTGGAGTGGTCATTTGCATCAGTCAATCAGTGGCGAAAAGAACTTTAGGACGGTAAAGTTGCCTTTTTCCGTTATTTTTTAGTGATCTACGGGTGAAATGGCAATGAAAAAGCTAAATAAAAGCTTTTTGTGACATTTTGGAGATACGGAAAAGGCAAAACTCTTTAATAATAAAAGCGATATTCATTTCGCTTTTGAGCACCCTGACCGTATTTATCGTATGGGACTAGTTTCGCTGGCAAGGAAGAAGAATGACATCGGTGGCGGTTGAGGGAGCATACGCACGCCTGGGCGATTTCAGGCTGCATGACATCAACGTCAGTGTCGCTAGTGGTGAATTCTTTGTCATTCTTGGTCCGAGTGGCGCCGGGAAAACGGTCTTGCTCGATCTGATCGCAGGATTCATTTATCCGCGACAGGGCCGGGTGCTCCTCGACGGAACAGACATATCTTTTCTACCGACAGAGCAGCGACATATCGGCTACATGTTCCAAAACTACGCGCTGTTCCCAAACATGAGCGTGTCTAAGAACATCAAATTCGGTCTGAGGTATACGAAGCTGACCGATTACAGACGAAGGATCGAGGATATCATGGAACTGGTGGGGATTGCTAAGCTCCGAGACCGAACCCCTACCACGCTGAGCGGGGGAGAGCAGCAACGAGTGGCTCTCGCTCGATCTTTGATTCTTGAGCCAAACGTTCTCCTTCTCGATGAGCCCCTGAGCGCTCTCGACAGTCGGTCACGAGATTTGCTTCGCGAAGAACTGCGAGACGTGATTGACCGGTTTGAGATTACCGCCTTGTTCGTGACCCATGACCAGACAGAAGCCCGGTTGCTGGCAGATCGGCTCGGGGTCATGTATGATGGCCGGCTCATACAAATCGGCTCGGTGCACGAAGTCTTTGACAAACCGGAGGATAAACGGGTTGCCTCGTTTGTCGGGATGGAGAACCTTTTTGAAGGTGTCGTTGTCTCTCAGAAAGACGGAATTATCACCGCCGATATTGGCAATGCTACTATTGAAGCCGTCGCAAACAATGAAAGAGGCGACAGGGTCGTCTTAGGAATCAGACCGGAAAACGTTACCGTGATGCTCGAACCGGTTGTCAGCAGCGCGCGGAATGCTTTCAACGGCACGATCAGGCAGATACTCTACCTCGGACCTATCAATAAAGTGATTATCGACTGCGGGTTTATGCTAGCTGCGTACGTCACAAACATCTCCACAGAAACGCTCAGACTCGATCGGGACAGCGAAGTCAGCGTCGCTTTCAAAGCGACAGGGGTAAACGTGATTAGCAAAGGACAGCAGGACCGCAAAAGTATGTCACGATAAGCGCAGTAGCATCTGCACTCCGTTCAGGCATTGACCACGAGTGGATTTTGAATGTGGCCGTTGACGCGTCGAGCGTAAGCGTGTCGAGGGTCAAACCTTTTTCTTTCGGCATTGTTTTTTTTTGCGGTGATCCTCGGCATGTCATTATGTGCTCTATAACGTCTTCAAACTTTAGAAAATTCGGATTTTTTTATAAAAAATGTGAAGAACGGCGCTGCGTTGAGATCGCGCAGTCGCGTTTAGATAGTGCTTTTAGAAGTTATTGCTCCACAACGTCAACTGCGAAGGTCACTCTCGCTCACTTTCGAGCAGCGATCGTCACGAGGTTTTCATTTACGGCTCATTAGCAACGCGGCCCAGAGACCGAGTGAGTTCAGTGTGGATCATCAATAGCCGCGGCGCCTCAGCTTTTCTGTTCCTCTATCTCTCGCACCGCTCGTGCTGACCGCTCGATCAGTGTGTTCGTGGTATCGAACCTCTCACACAGATCAGCACAAAATTCGAGGTGGGCTCGTATCTCTTCCTTCAGTTGTGCTCTCTCTTGAGCGTCAATATCGTCAAAAAACTCGAGGTCACAATAGAGGCTTTTTAGCGCATCCCAAGCCCTCCACGCGCTGCGCTCTAGTTGATCCAGCGTTATCATGGTCTGCTCACTTTCCCCTTCTCCTCCCTGAAAGTCCCTCTTCTTGTCAGCCATTTCTGGGGTGATTGAGCAGCTATGGAGGAATCGCATGTATCTGAGACAATCAGGGCAAATATTTGCTAGGCGTCGACTAGACTCTCACCCGCTGTAACAAGTAATTGAGAGGGTGACACAGCGGTTTGGTCCTTCATTGGGTCAAGAGTGTGAGGACCAACTCAACTGAAAAAAGTTCGCGGTCACCCTCTCAAATTACAGCCATGGTTCGTAGTGGATCTTCCTCAGGCACTCGCTCGATTGAAGCGAGCACTTTACCATATATCTTCGACGGTGGCTTGCGCCGTTTTGTTCTGCCGTGCGCCGTGCGCAGGCATGTCAAGTTCATTGGCAATGGGTCCTAACTGCCGTGCCTTTTTGACGATCATATTCATCGTTTCCTTGAACCTGATTGCTTCTGATGCGGAAATTTGATCCCAGTACAGCCGCTCGGGATTGATCCCGATTGCAGGCAAATATGCTTTGAGCAGGGTCATCCGCGCATTGCAGGCGTAGTTACCCTTTAGGTAGTGGCAGTCGCCAAAGTGGCAGCCGAGCATCATCACTATATCAGCACCAGCGAGGAACGCTTTGATTATGAACATCGGGTTTATTCTTCCTGAGCACATTACGCGTATGACGCGCGCGTTCGGCGCGTACTGCATTCGCGCGGTACCCGCACCATCCGCGCCGGCGTAGGAGCACCAGTTGCAGCAGAAGGTTAAGATACGGGGTTCCCATTTCAGTTCGGTCGACGGTGTAGCTTCAGCTTGGCTCATTCTTGGGCCTCCAACCAGTAAGAAAGGGGAAATGGATCCTCCATTGACTGCCCTGGCACATAGCCTAAGGCCGTTTGAACGTCAGTTTGCACCATGTGAGTGATAGTTGCGATGGGGATTTCCGCGGGACAACCGTCCTCACACTGACCACAGTCCACACAGGATGGCCCTATGTGCATCAATCGCGTGAGGTGAAACATTGGCTCAGGAGGCAAGGCGCCTTGAGGCGTGACATAATCCTTTTTCGTAAAGCACTCCTCGCAGTAGCATATCGGACAGTTAATAATGCAGTTTCGACACAGAATGCACCTGTCGAGTTCCGCGAAGAGCTTTTTGAACTTATCATCGCCGTCAAATTTAGCAAATTGCGCTGCCTTAAATTTGCGCGCCATTTTTATCATGATCCCGTCTAACTTCTCGCGCAGTGCAATTCCTTCGGGAAGCGCGCTGGTCAGCGTAAGGGCCCCCGACGACGTAGCTGTATCAAGCAGCTTTTGGCCTTTGTCGGTGCGCACTTCGATAAACGTTGCCTTTCCCGCGTCAGGACCTATTACGCCCCAGTTACCGCATGCTACGTCGGCCATTCTCGGAATGTTAAATTCACATCGCTGGCAGTTCTTGCGCCTGCCATAGCCTGCTTTCTCCAGCGTGTCTACAGCAACCTCTTTGTGTTCTCCGTCCTTGGTCTGAACGATAAGCTTCCCTTTGGCGATCTCTTCTTTTACCACATCATCGGGATCAATCTCATAGAATCGTCGAATCATCTCGCGTGCTGGTACTGGGGGCATCGTCCCCGCGCAATTCACCCCGACCATATAGACATTGCCGAGGTTGATCTGGTTACGCTTGGCCATCTCAATAATGGCACGGGCGTCGCACGGTTTGCACGTAACAGCTACGCGCGTATCGCGTGCCCCCTTAAGGTAATTCTTGATTATCTTAGCGCTGAGCGTGGGTGCGCAATGAAGCGAGCCTGAAGCTTCTGCTATTTCTTCCTTAGTCGTGGCAAAAAAGGGAAAGCCGTCGTAGATGCTTTCGCCTTTCTTAATAACCAACGCTCCGTCGACTAAGTTCTGTTCTAAAGCTGATATGAGTATTGCAGTGACGGCTCCACCACATTCCCCCCGTTCTAGTGTTGCTTGATCGGTCGCTTTACCGTAAAACATCTAATCGCCTTTTTTTATCAGAACGTTATACAACTGAGAGACATACTTAAGCGTTATTACTTATTGATAACAACGCTTTGCTTTAAGGTACCTTTAACCATTTCTTGCGCCTCCTTCAAGCGGCCTGAAGAGCTGCTGCGCAGACCTTAAGCTCAGGCATCTTAGCAGCCGGGTCGAGGGCAGAATTTGTCAGCACGTTCGCTGCCGCTTCCTTGAAGTGGAGCGGCATAAAGAGAATCCCTTTTGGAATATCCTGCGTGACTTTGGCAGGTGTGGTGATCTCGCCGCGTCGCGTCCGCACCTTTACCATGTCGCCATTCGATATGCCAAGTTCAGCTGCGTCGTGCGGGTTGATCTCAACGTAACCAGTCGGGACTTCAGCGTTAAGCGTCGGCGACCGTCTCGTCAACGTTGCGGTGTCGTGGTGGAACAATATCCCTCCAGTAGTGAGGATGAACGGATAGTCCTCGTCTGTTACTTCTGCAGGTGGCTTCCACTCTACTCCGACAAAAGTTCCCAGTCCATCTGGCGCTGAAAACTTCGCTGTGTGGAGAATCGGCGTTCCTGGATGTTCTTCGGTTGGGCAGGGCCAATGCAATGATTCTGGCTTTTCTAGCCGTGCATAAGTCATCCCTGCATATTGCGGCGTACACTGTCTCACTTCTTCGAATATCTGTTCGGCGCTCTCGAAGTTGAAGCCACGGATCTCTAACTTGTTGGCAAGGGCCGTAATGATCTCCCAATCCGCCTTTGCTTCACCTGGCGGCTCAACTGCCTTTCTAACGCGGTTCACGCGTCTTTCGGTGCTCGTAAACGTGCCCTCTTTTTCCGCCCAACACGCGCCTGGTAGTACGACGTCTGCGAGTTCTGCAGTCTCAGTTAAGAAGATGTCTTGGACTACGAGGAATTCGAGCTTCTTAAGACATTCAGCGACGTGCGTGAGGTCAGGATCTGACATCATTGGATTCTCTCCGACGATATACATGTTCTTGACCTCATCGCCGGCGGCTCCCACCATCTCAGTGACGGTCAGACCTCCTGCCGCAGGCAAGTCTTTGACTCCCCAGAACGCTTCCATCTTTTGGCGTGCTGCATCAATTGCTACGGACTGGTATCCGGAGTACACGACCGGTAGCGCTCCCATGTCACACGCTCCTTGCGCGTTGTTCTGCCCTCGTAGCGGATTAACGCCCGTGCCGGGCTTGCCTATGTTGCCCGTGAGCATTGCTAGGTTCGAAGTCGAAAGCACGTTGTCTGTGCCCGTCAGATGCTGCGTGATTCCCATTGAGTAAATCAAAGCCGCGGCTTCTGCTTCTGCGTAGGCCATAGCTATTTCCTTAACGAGGTCGGGGGGTACCGTTGTTATTTCTTGAACGTCTGCGTAGTTTTTAACGACCTCCTTAAGCTCTTCAAATCCCTTCGTGCGTCCAGCGATGAATTCTTTGTCCTCTTTTCCTTCTTCCAGGATCCAGTACATCATCGAGTTCATAAGTGCGACATCAGTGCCGGGTCTGAAGGGCACGTATATGTCCGCTAACTTCGCTGTCGTAGAAAACCGTGGGTCAGCGACGATTATCTTCGCGCCCTTTTCTTTCGCTCGGATGATGCTTCTGCCGATGAGGGGCTGTTGCTCCATGGTATTCGAGCCGATGACGAATACACAGTCTGACTGTGCAATGTCGGCGATCGAGTTAGTCATCGCAGCAGAGCCGAACGAGCGAGTGAGTCCGGACAACGTGGGACCGTGATACAGCCGCGCACAGTGATCGAGATAGTTGGTTTGGAAGCCCACTCTCGCCAGCTTGTTCATCAAGTAGTTCTCTTCATTTGTCACCCTCGCCGAAGCTAGGAAAGCCACCGAATTGGGTCCATACTGTTCCTGCGTCGCCTTCAATTTTGAGGCAACCAAGGACAGGGCTTCATCCCAGGTGGACTCGACGAACGTGCCATCTTTTTTGATCAGGGGCAGGGTTAGTCGCTCTTCACTGTGAACGAATTCGTCGCATGCAAGCCCCCTTGGACAGAGTTTACCATTGTTAACTGGGTACCGTTTCCAGGGTTCAACCCCTCTTAGCTTTCCGTCTTGAACAACAAGGTTTAATCCACAACCGCAGCCGCAGTATGGGCACGTGGTTGATACATAGTTGAAATTCATATTCTCTGCCATTTCTAGTTTATTTTAGCTTTGATATTCAATTAACAATTTTTTAGACGCGGTAGTTCGACGCCGCTAGTAGGTTAAATGGTAACTCGGCGGCAGACTTTACAAACGATCTTCAGCAATTCACGGCCGACAAGGAAGTAACATTGGTTATGCGCTCAGCGACTGGCTAGCACGCATATAAGCCTGATCGGCCCTAATAACTAGAAGTCATTCCCCTATAAAAGCGTTATTATCATTCGATAATATCGACTAATAATATTACTTCTAAAAAATTAATTGAAACAATAGACTATATGATCATAGCTTAGTTAGAATAAGCAATAGCTTGTTTAAAAACGAGTAAAAACGGCTCAAGTCACTTATGCTAAAACTTGAGCACGTTATTGTATCCAATCGTTTTTATGTTTTGCCCGAATACCGTTATGTATGAACGATCATATCGAAAGAGAAGACAACCAAAAAGCACTGCTACTACAGGTGGGAATCGATAAGCGGTCTGCAGGCACTTACAGTCCCATTTTCGAAGATGGATCGTTTGAGTACATCCCCAAGCCTGCTGAAAACAAAGGTGCAACTCACGAAACCTACAATCAAAGACCGGGGCGAAAGCGCCTTCCGCTTGCCGTGTACTTGCCACCGACCCTCAAAAACGCCCCGCTACACGATGACCCCGAGTTTAAGACGTACACGTTTGGCACTGCGTCGCCTCTGCGCACCTCCCTTCATGCTCTGCGGCGAGGCGATTTGCTCGTGTTTTACGCAGGGCTTCAACCGTTTCATGCCGATGCATATCGCATAGGACTCTATATTATTGGCTATTTCACTGTGAAGGACGTCGTTACATTTCATGATCTCTCGAAGGCTGAAGCGCACGTGTACAGCGAACGCCTCGCTCGCAATCCTCACGTAAAGGCAGGCGATACGCGTGATGTAGTGTTCGTCATCGGTGACGAAACGCACAGCACACTCTTGGACCGAGCGATACTTCTCGCTGAGGCTTCAGCCAACCACAGAAGCGTGAGGGCAGCAACATATGCATTTTCCGATGAAATGGTCGAACTTATAGGGGTATCAGGCACCATTGAGAATAACACTGGGCCGATATGCGTTGCCGGTGCGGACCACATGACGAACTTGAAGCGAATCTTAGCCATTCCCGAAGGCGGATAGGTATCTCTCCTTCCCGCGCTGGTCGGGTTAGTAGATGTGAAAACCAAGCACTTACTAAACAAGACCGGGGGCCGTAATAGTTAATCTTCATATAACCGCAAGAAATCTAACATTCATGCGCCTGCCGCAAACCTTCAAGTTGTTCGTTCGTTGAACGGGCGTGCGTGTTCCCTATATTTTCGGCGCTGTCCCGTTCTGCGGAAGCCTCGGTTAACAGCTTCCGGGCTTCTGACAACCCGCCAACGATCTCTGGAAGATCGGTCTCTGTTCTCACAATTGAAGGAGGTTTATGCGCAAGTGCACCGGCTGTGGAAAAACCTCCTTTTTAGAACTCCCGGCCAAACTTACAACGACAGCAGCCGCTCGCGATACCGCTGTAACTCCACTTCGCGCTCATCAGAAGAGAGCAAGCGGACGCCATAGGCAACAAACGGTGGCAAGACTTCGACGCCAGCCGTCTGGAACATGTTGCGAGCGAAAGTAAGCAGGACGTCAATATCCCCGGCTGGTCCGTCGGGAGCGTACATCGCAGCGCCTCCCCCCGTCGTAAATGCCAACAACGCCTTCTTGCCTGAAAGAAGCGGGTCATAGGTCGTGAAGTTCACCGCTATACCGTTAGCCAGGACGCGGTCGCACCAGCCCTTCAAAATTGCCGGGAAGGACTGCCACCAGAGAGGAAATTGGAAAATTACGAGATTGGCCCAGTCAACTTTCTCAATTTCCTTTGTGATATCATCAGCGAAGGATCCTCTCATAGCAGCGTGGTACTGTTCGTTGATTAGATCGAAGAAATTCGGATTTTGTCGCTCTTTGAAATCGTGCTCATCCAGGGTGGCCTTAAAATTCATAGCATAAAGATCTGATACCTGCACTGCGTGCCCCGCCTCGGTTAGAGTGTCGACGGCAGCTTGTCGCATTGCTGCATTAAATGAGTGCGGATTCGGGTGCGCATAGACTATAAGTACGTTCATTTTTTACCAGCTCCTCGCATAATTAGTTCTAGTGGACTTGATTTTGCTAATATATAAAAAGACTTAGCATTTATCGTGGAACTCAAACTCACTTGTCTTTGCGTTTTGCGCAAAGCTCTGCAGAAACGAAGCGATTTTCTGGTAGTGTCTTGCGTGTTCTGCATTTGAATTGTTTCGAATGCCCGTTGCCGACCAAGCTTTATCGGTCAATCCTTGCTAGGCACGCCACTGCCTCACGGCGCTTTAGTTCTCCTTTCGAAAACTATTTGCATTTAACAAAACTATTAAACATACGGGAGCGGCATGAGAGAAAAAGAGAATAAAACCTTCCTCACAGATAAGCAAATCGCGATATTGAAGATGAAGAAGAAAGGCATGTCGCAGGCAGATATCGCTAGAAGCAAGAAAACCACCAGAGGGAATATTTGCATCATCGAAAAAACTGCGCTCAGAAACATCGAGAGAGCTAATAACACCATCAAGTTTTACAAGGCTCTGGAGGCGCCTATATCGCTCACAATTCCTGTAGGCACTGATCTTTATGACATCCCTAAAAAGATCTTCAAGGCTGCAGACGAGAAGCGCATTAAGATCTCCGTAGATGAAGCCATGATTGTAGTTAAGCTCAAGACGCAGGTGCCTTACAAGATGCGCGGCCGATTGATCACGAGCGAGATTGAAATATCGGCTGATGAGTACGGTAATCTAACGATCAACTAACTGTTCGTAGCTGGTTTCGGGCGCTACCCGCGTAATTATCGTTAGATTTCCGCTGACGGTAACCGACTAGCCATCATCATATGCCGGAGGCCACATTGCTATCTTTTGGGCTACGGTCCAATGAACTCTTTTTCAAAGGTCGTTAGCCATAGTTGCGTTATCTATACTTTTTGCAATTAGTTGTTATTGTAATAAGATTTTGAACCAGCGACAAAGGTTTCAGGGCCCTCTATCCGTGGGTGAATTAGATACGAAGTTCGCCCCCGTCGATGCGGTTACTCACCCGTTGGACGAAAACAAGAGAGATCTTGATCGACCGGTGAGGGCGCCGATAAGGCCTGCATTTAGGGTATCTATAGGCCAAGCGCCCAGTAGCTGCCAGACGTCCTTTTCGACAGCGGCATCGATGCGGTGATGTCCGTCGCGATCTGCAATCCTGCGCAGCTTGAGCACGATATGGTCAACGAATTGGAATTAGGGCCGGGGTTACGGCGCCTTCAGCGCAAGTATTTCGTGGTGGCGCCTGGCCTATTGCATAATGCGCTCCCGCTGAATTTTGTTCAGTCTAAGTTAAACTAGCAAGTTCTGTTTATCACCTGATCATGCCTAAACCGGCGCGCGTGCTCTGTGCCCTTTGGTTCCGACTCCTGCACGCCTCTAGAGTCTGGCCGTGCTTGCCGGGCCGTTTAGCGCATCAACTGCACTACGAGCTTATATACGTTTCATCCCATCGTTAAGACAATCTATGGGCAGACAATTTGTACATAGGACTACGGAAGTCGATAATTCTTCTTCTGTTATCTCCTTTCTCGTCCTGCATTGTTTTATAGATAATATCAACCACCTGTTTTGTAAGGTCTTGATACTTTTTATTCGCGGCTTCTATCTCCTGATCGTCTAACTTGTGCCCTATGTATCCGTAACGCGTCATTTTGCTTTCACCTCAGGAACTAATGATAAATGTTCGTACGCTACAATAAGTGCCCTCCCACGTGCAAAAAAAAGGAAGGGAGCCAAGATCTGCAGTGGCTACGTTTGGCTCTTAAGATTAAAATGGTCGTCAACTTAGGTAGGTTAGACCAGACTAGTTATTAAGGTATAAAGTGTATAATGTTTATGACGCTGATGCCGATATATGCCAATCCATACATTACATAGGTCAAAATGCCGAACCAGGCAGGCACCACTAGCTGCGCAATAACCATACCCAAAACCATATCGTTTCACCTCTTTTCATTTAACCCTACCTCGCCCTTATAGGACTCTTCCTTCTTTTTCCTCATATTACTTCTTTTTTTCGCTTTTGTTCAATATTCTTCATCAGCAATTAAATAATGCTTAATCAATCTAATT
>DASPOC010000088.1:0-33379 GCA_035626195.1 Bathyarchaeia archaeon
AATAGTGATCCACAGGAAGGTAAGAGCAAAGAGACTCAGCGGGAACGAGATGAGTCGGTCGATAAACAGCGTTCCAATAATGCCGACAGCAAGAAGAATTGCCGTCGTGCGCCACAAGGCAAACCGGCGCTTTCGGCGGCGCAGCATCTGGTCGATGAACCCGTCTATGATCTCTTCTCGGTACTCAGGGGTTTCGTTCACCGCCATGATGACGGCTTCGAGGTCGTCAGAAATTTGGCCAGCTTGCATACTAAAACATAGAACAGAGATGTATAAATACACACCTGCAGTACGTCGGGTTACCGCCTTCTGCTTACGACGTGCGCGACGATTACCAGTCCAACGACAGCGAGGGCGGCCTCGAAGCCGAGCATCGGGCTTCCGCTCGCGGCTGCCGCGACTGTCGGGTCGCCGCTATGACAAAGCGCGCAGTTGTTGGCGACGTCTGCCTGAACCTGAACGAACCCTGCGGGCTTGACGCGAGTAGTGGCGCTGCCGTCGACCAGGAACGTAAGCGGCGGGTCGCCGGATTGGTGATTTCGACGGGGGCGCTCGTGGGGGTGGGGTTGTCTGACCCAGTCACCTGAATCAGGTGGCCTGTAGCGAGCTAGGCCGGCGGCACCCAGCGGTATTCAATTTGACCGTTCGGTCCTGGAATCATTCGCTCGCGCTGCTTCTTCGACTACCGCGATCGACGTCCACGCACTCTTACATCTGCGTCGATGCCGTTCTAATTGGCTGATACTAGTATCGCTCTTTGCCGTGTCTCCTCGCTTGTCGTGGTTGGACTGAATAAGAGCTGCGCCTCCGGCATTAACCTGCTTCTTGTCGACAGAAACCATGATCGTCGCTGCGAACGGCGCGGCAAGAAAGGTAGCGATAAGCGCGGCGACTATGAGTATAAGCATGCACCAGTTGACGGCTCTCTTCGTGAGACGTCATATCGCAGAAAAAGGTCACGTGGCCCGAAAGGCGTGATCAAACGTATAGCCATAAAAACGCTTCGAACTTGACTTATCAGCGCGCCCGCGGGCTAAGGGCTATTCTTGGCTGCGTTTGGCTGTGCCCTTCGTGTATCCGCCAGCACGTGGTCAATGCGCTGCACGGCGTCGAAGGAATTGTCCCACAGAAGCTCGAAGCTAGCCTCGAGATATTGTGCATATTCGGGGCTATTGGTCCAGAAAGCGGTATCAGCTGCGTCTTTTCCGTGGCGAAGCGCATCAAATGTTATGGTCGTTAGACTTTCGTGGGCGTCGGCGACGAGAAAGCGCATCCCCGCGTAGTCGTCGTGGTGGCGGACCTCGATGCCTCCTGCAAGCGCCTCCCGCACAGAATCAACGTTACGTTGCAGGATTTCGGTGATGTACCGCACCCGAACGCCTCTAGTTGTCGCGTCGATAAAACACTCGAGCAGCCCGCTTAAAGAGAGTATTGGAATGCCGCCGAGTGACGAAATGAATGAGACGCGTTCTTCGGCGGTCTTAACCAGCTGTTCCATGGCGGCGAGCGTGCTAGAACGGCCCTTTATCACTTTAAACGTATAAAGGTCGTTCGCGAGGACGTCACCGGACAAGTAATCGTGTGCGAGTTTTGACACTTCATCCCGATTCTCTTCCATCCAACGAAGCTCATACGCATGGCGCATCATAGCGGCCTCGAGCGCCGCTTCGATTGAAACCGCCGCGTATTTTGTCGGCTTCTCGACCGACTCTTCAACCATCCCCTTTTCAGCAAGCGTTTCCAGGACCCGATACACGTCGACTCGATAGCTGTGCAGCAGTTTTGCGAGCTCTCCCGTCGTTTTCGGACCGTACTTCAGCAACAATGCGTACAGGTGAGCTTCTTTCGCGCTGAGGCCGAAAGCTTCTAGCTTTTCAATTAGCGCTTGCTGCATAGGCGGGAATACGTAGCGGTTGCACTTATGTTTTTTGGGTACTTTTCGCGCTGGGGGCGCCCTTTGTTCGATACGCTCACGAGAAGGAGCCTGGCGTGATTTCTTTGCTCACCCCACGCACATCACTTCCTCCAAGAGACGACGCAAGACTTGGGCTATTTGCTTCCTTTTGTCGAAAAAGCAAAGCTGCCCGTGAAACCCTCTTTGGAAAAACGGCTCCGGTCGGAGACTTCTGTTAAAAGAGGCTCGCTTGCAGCTACCTTCGCAAAGTGATGCGTGAGGTGGTCAGTCAGTTCCCGCTTGAACCAACCCGGCAGTGGGCTGGGAAAAAACACAAACATTATAGCGTTGCTCTTCCCTGCATGTTTTAGGATAAGCTGCGAGCAGTCTCGTCATGTGGGCGCGCCTGAATTGTGGAACTGCGTCTTCTGCTGAAGTGACTATCGCGGGGTCAAATGAGCGAGATCAAATTGGGGTTCGTTGATACAGGATACCTTCCGCTGCGTCGGTGCTCGTTGTGCCAAAACCAGACAAAATTTGACGCCTCGGCGACAGCGTGCTACTACTGTGCACGTTTGAAGCAATGGAACCCGCCGATGTTCGAATGCCCTTTCTGGGAAGCTCAAGACGATTGGAAGCAGTGGTACAGCCACTGCGCGGAAGCAAGGGCACACAAAAGCTTGTAGCGTCTCTCTAAGTTCTGAGCACAGGTGTGCCTTCGCGGCTGCTTCACTTGGGTGACGAAAATATTCAGCAGAGACGGAGCTCACTAGGCTTTTTGCGCAAGCAGCCTATAGCACCCCCTTTGTGCTCCGCACGCCCTCTCGGGGCTGTAGCGCGTCATTCAGAGCGACGCCAAGCGCTTTGAAAATAGCCTCGATCGTGTGATGGTCATCGGTGCCGTACGCGTTCACGTGAATCGTTAGCATGGCATTGGAAGCGAGCGACTGGATGAAGTGTTTCACCAAGCTGGCATCGATGCCGTCGACGCCTGATGCGATCGTCGCATTAAACACCAAGTAGCTCCGTCCGGCTGCATCGACGGCGATGGTCGCGAGCGAATCATCCATGGGAATAGAGGCACTTCCGAACCGTTTGATGCCCTCCATGCTCGTCATCACGCTTCTAAGAGCTATTCCGAGCGCGATACCGACATCCTCGACGACGTGATGGGGATTGCCGTCGCTTAGCACAGTAAGGCGTATCCCAATGCCGCCGTGCAGGGATAGCGCCTCGAGCATGTGCGTAAAAAATGGCACGCCGGTGTCAACGGTTCTCTCCGAAGCATCATCGAGATTAAGATGAAGGTCGATTTTGGTCTCTCTAGTCTTTCTCGCGACGTCGGCCGTACGCATGTCGATCATATACCCTAGAGGTCGCTCACTATGTTAAACGCTTCGTTGAGCGTGAACTTACCGGTGTATATTGCGGAACCAACCACAACGCCCGCTGCCCCAGTCCGAGCAACCGCTCTGATGTCACCCAGCACGCCGATGCCGCCAGACGCGATAACGGGTATGTTTACGTGTTCCACGAGAGCACGTATGACGTCGCTGCGTACCCCACCCATCCTCCCTTCTTTTTCCACATCCGTAAAGAGCAGTGAACCTGCGCCTAGCTCCTGAAAGAGCAGACCGAGCTCTTGCGGACTCAAGCCGGAGCTTTGGGTCCAGCCCTCAATGAGGACCTCACCGCCTCGCGCGTCAATGGCCACCATAATGGATTCGCTGCCAAACTCGCGACTCGTGCTGTAGACAATGGTCGGATCTCGCACAGCAGCAGTGCCCAGAATCACCGCGTTTGCGCCGACTTGAAGCAAATCAGCGACGTCTTCATAGGCGCGTATCCCGCCACCAACCTCAATAAACGCGTCGAGTTTTGCTAGCTGATAGACAATCTTCAGATTCCGCGGTTTCCCGAACGCCCCATCAAGATCGATGACGTGAAGACGATCAGCGCCACTGCTGATCCAGTATTTTGCGACAGCAAGCGGGTCCTCGAGTGAAACGAGGACGTCATCAGGTACCCCTCCCACAAGCTGGACGCAGCGACCATTCTTAATGTCAATGGCGGGAATGACCTCGAATGGCACGATTTCAGCACATCCCTACGGCGCGACGATGCACTCGGGTTTATTTTGCATCGTATTAACTGTTTGTAGCGCGGCCTTGTCACAACGAGGTGCACAACGCGCGGTCCGGTACCTTCGTATCTGCCACGCCGGAGCTTGCGATCTGACCGTGATACGTGGCGAGCTGGAACGCGATGGGCAACCCAGATGCAGTAAGAGCTGCTTTGAGTCAACCCCTCAGGGCAGTTAGAGTGCGTCTTATTTATTGGGGGGCAGAGGACGCCATATTCGCAAGCTGGTCTAGCACGACGATTGCGGCCTGCTTGTCGAGCGGCTTGTTGTCATTTCCGCATTTTGGGGAGTAGATGCACGCCGGGCATCCGATGTCACAGGAGCACCCGGCGACAAGCTCACGAGTGTCGGCGACGATTTCAGCAATCAGCTCTACGGCTTTTTCCGCCAAGCCGATCCCCCCCTCAAAACCGTCATAAATGAAGATCGTTGGAGCTGCGGTATCTGGGTGGCACGTGGTCGAAACGCCACCGACGTCCCACCGATCGCACATAACGTGCAGCGGCATCATGGCAATCAGCGCGTGCTCTGCGCCGTGCAGACCGCCGCCGATGTTGAGCTGCTCATTTGACACTTGCGTGACGGCCTCATCCGGGACTGTGAACCACAGCGCCATCGTGGTGAAGCGGAGCAGCGGCAAATCAACGCTCTCGATTCCCACGACTTGATCGTAGCGGAGCGTCTTGTATCCAACGTACTGTTCGACGACTTCGACGATGCCGAATGACACCACGAGCGCACCTTGAGGCCTTTTTTCGAGCTCTTTGACGACGCGAAGATCAACGGTTTTCATCGGTTCTGTGTGGTAATCTACGTTTTTCTTGCTCACAGAAATGATACGGTTGGTCAAGTCGAGCTGTTCGACGACGTAGGTCTCACCTTCGTGAAGCAGCACCGCCCCCGCGTGAGCCTCTCGGTATGCGCGAGTCTTGTCGAGCGTTTCGAGGAGCCGCCCCTCGCAGAGCACTTTGAATATCTGAGAAGAGAGCGCGTTCAGGGGGACCGCCTCGGTGGCCCTGCCCCTGCCTGAGTACACCCACCCGTTCGAAGTGTCCTTGGCCAAGCCTTGGCGCTGCAGCTCCTCAAGCGATTCTGAGAGGAGAGCCGGAAAGTACGCTGCATCGCGAGGTAGCTGGAGCGGAAACTCGGCAGCCGCGCACATAACGTGTCCAAGGGTGATGTACTCGTTCGATAAATCGATGATGGCGTGCTCGTGCGACCCTCCAAACAGCGCGTCGGGATGTTTCATAAAGTACTGGTCAAGTGGGTCGTGAAACCCGACCAGGGTCGCGAGTGACTCCTGCCTGCGCCCCGCCCTGCCCGCTTGTTGCCACGTCGAAATGATCGTGCCTGGATAGCCAGCCATGATGACAGCGTCTAAGCTTCCGACGTCAATGCCGAGCTCCAGTGCATTCGTCGACGTTACGCCTACCAAGCTACCACTTCTTAGCCGTTCTTCGATCCGCCGCCGCGTTGACGGCAAGTAGCCGGCCCGATAGGCTGCAATCCTGTCGGCCAGCGACGGCGTCGATTCTTCAGCCTCATTTTTAGCCCAGAGGGCAATGAGTTCTGCCATCTTTCGCGATGGCGCGAAACACAGTGTCTGCAGCTGGTTCCGAACAAAGAGGAGGAACAAGTCTTTGGCCTCCTGATGGGCGGATCGTTTCCCTATGCCGTCAGCGTATGGGTTGTACAGGACGAAGTACTTGCGCTCTCTCGGGGATCCATCTTCCGATATAAGAGTGAATGTCCTTCCAGTGAGCTTTTCGCTAAATTCAATCGGATTTGCAAGGGTCGCAGTGGATATGACAAACTGCGGTTCGGATCCGTAATACGAGCAGAGTCGCTGCAGGCGCCGGATCAAAAGGGCGACGTTCGACCCAAAGACCCCACGATACACGTGAGCCTCGTCAATGAGGATGAACTTCAGGTTCGCCAAGAATCGCTGCCATTTGTAGTGCCAGGGTAAGACCTGATGGAGTTCGTAGGGGTTACTGATCACGATCCTCGCACTCGTTCGAATCTTTGGCCGCTTATGCGATGGTGTGTCCCCGTCGTAAACGCTCGGATTGACACGAACGGCGCTGATCGTCTCGAGCTCTTCAAGCACCTTCAGTTGATCGTTCGAGAGCGCTTTTGTTGGATAGAGATAGAGTGCAGTTGCGTTATGCTCACGGTCGAGCTCCTCGAAAATCGGTACGTTGAACGCGAGCGTCTTGCCAGAAGCAGTGGGGGTTGCGATAACTATGTCTTTGCCTTCGCGCAACGCAGCCCGTGCTTCGATTTGGTGCCGGTACAACCGAATGCCCTTTTTGCGCAGGTAGGCCTGGACGTTTGGTGCAATCTCTTCGGCCGTTTCAGTAAAGATCGGCTCTCTAGCAGACAACACTTCGGTGTGCGCAACCTTCGGGCTGAACATCGGGTCGCTTTGCAGGATTCGCAGAACAGTCTCGACAGATATGGTTACCCCTCGCAAATCTTGGAGAAAATGTGCGCCAGCGCGATTAGGTCCTGTCTGTTATGGTCGATAATCGCGACTAATGGTCCGGCGTTTTGTGTCCGCAGATAGGTCTCATAGAAGTCCGGCACTAACGCGCTAGGAATATCTGAGTGACGAGCGCCTATTACGTGTTTTTCCAACGAGGCCAGCTTGAAGTCAGGAGTCAGCCCCCGCCACATTCGTCGCGCGAACTGGAGGACATCGAAGTGAGCTATCTGCAGATTGCCTTGAATCCGGTAGTAAGAGAGGCGTTGCTCAAGGAAAGGGACGTCAAAAGCTCTCCCGTTGAACGTTACAAGAGCAGAGCTTGCGTCAACGTGCGAAACCAGCGCTTCCAGTGCGGCCGGTTCTTCGCCCACATTCCGTGCAACGTACTGGCGGACGGTGAGCGTCCCGTCGACTGCCTCGGCAACTCCTATGACTATAATTGGGCTCGCGAAGAGCCCCAGAGTCTCGAGATCCACAAAAAGCAACTGGTCAGGCGTGTGAAAGCCTGAGGCGTGCAGTGCGAGCGGGTCAGATCTCGTAAACCTTCTGCCAACCCATTCGATCAACTCACCCGAGTCGCGCGTTTCGACAAGCTGTAAGAAGCGGAGCGCTTGGGCGCCAAAGCGGTCGTGCTCGACGAGATCAGCGATACTGCGGTAGCCACGCTGCTTCAAGGCGCGCTCGGTCGTCTCTCTAACGCCGTGGAGTAGTTTAAAATCTGCTAATAGGCTTTCTTTCGCTCTCTTTGGAGACATCGTACGTATGCTTACCCTCTCATTCGTCTCTACGCGGTAACACGTCCCGTGCTCAGTGACGAGTTCGGTTCCAGGGCTCACGTCTGTGAGCGCTTGTCCGTCGTGCTCTTCGATTAAAGCTCGCTTGAGTGCAAGTCCTTGCGCATAGCCGCTGCGGTCTGTAGGGTAGAAAAGTGCAGGAATAAACTGAGAAGAACCCACCCTCTCTTCGTCAGCAGGATCGCTCGCTTGATCCACGCGAGACTTAATCTGCGCACCGACTCGCCTGAGCCTCTGATTGTCGTGCCCGTCAATCAACACAACAGCGCATCCCCTTCACGTTGCGTGCAAAATACGGTTGGATGACCTTTTGAGAAAGGAGTGTCTGCAACCTTAAGCCTTGTTGCCACCTCGTCCGAGCTCAACGGCACATTCACGACGAAGCTCTTCATTGCTTGTCTTGTCAAGTCTCGTTTCGATGGAACCGGAGTCAACCGCATCAGCTTTTGAGAACATCCACAACAGTGCAAGCATTATTATACGTGAGCGAGAAGCCCTCTTAGGGGGTAGTTCGTGGACGAATGGCAGATCGTTATCAGAAGGGATGATGCCGGTTACTACATCGCAACGTGCCCAACCTTAAAAGGCTGTCACTCGTACGGCACAACTCTCGAAGAGGCATTGGATAACATCAAGGAGTGTATTCAGCTATGCGAGGAAGAGCTTGAGGAGAAGGGACGGAACTGAGCCGAGCTGCGAGCAAACGGGCGCCGCTGCGGCGCATATCGAGAAGTTTCCGTCGATGAGCGGCAGCGAACTCGTAAAGTTCCTGGAGTCCATAGGTTATCGCGTTACTCGAACGCGCGGTTCACACGTTCGACTCGTTTCGGAGGACGGCCAGGCAACCACGATACCGATACACGCCGATCGCCAGCTTCCTAAGGGGTTGCTGCACAGCATCGTTCACGAACTGAAAATGACTAGGGCCGATTTTTTTAAGATGTGGGGGTGTCAGCAAAAGACGTAATTATCGAGCGCTTAACGCCATAGGCATTTTTTTGGTTCGGGGCGCTGAGCAGAAAATGGCCGAAGCAGCCGCGGACCGCCATCACAGCTACGTCTTTAACTGCGACGCCACAGCAAAGACTCTTGTTTCAAGTCAGTTTTATATTCTAGTAAGTCAACACAGTATCGATTTTTTACAGGCCATTTAGTCTGGGGGGAAACGGAACCTGACCTCAGAAGTTCAAATCTGCTTTTCCCCCCCAGGCCCTAGTTTTTATAGCAGAGACCCAACTGCTGTTCTTGTCTCGAGTGAGCGTCGAGCGTATTAAGCTTTGGGCAGCGAAGGTGCAGTCACGAGCACCGGGAAATCTTGGTTTGGTTTACTTCAGTTTGACAAAACTAGAGGCAAAAGGCTTGACCAATCAAGATGTGTCGTTGTGGGGTCGGGGCAATCCATCCTGCGAGAATTGGCACAACGTCTGCACGATTGAGTCGTGCAGCGTTGGGTCTATGGAACAAACGAGGGATAGATTAGTGGCGGTGACTGGGGCATCTAGTGGGCTGCCATCACCCGTCGTGACGAATCCATGCGACTCGCGCACGATGAGCTGCGCGGCGGCAATGTCGTAACTGCTTAGGCGATCTCTCGTGTCAACGACTGCGTCGAGCGTTCCCGAGGCGACCTGACACAGGTCGTAGGCTATGCTTCCGAAAATCCGCATGATGCTGCGCTTTTCGAGCTCGATGAGTCCGCGCGGAATGCGCGATACCCCATAACCGTATCCGGCGACCACGGGCTTCCTAGGCCTAGGGGATTTTTTCGACACGAGCGGTGTCGTGTTGAAGCGCGCGCCGTCGCCTCGTTTGGCGGCATATACGTCTAAAGAGTTTGTGACTACTGCGCCCATTGTGACACCACTCAATGTGACGTCGTCGATTTTCGGTGCATAGGCGAGTGACGAGCAGAAGTACGGAAAACCGATAGCGACGTTGGTGGATCCGTCGACCGGATCGAAGATGAACGTGCACTGCGGGTCGTCGCCAATGGTGTGGTCGCCCCACTCTTCTGAGACAATCCGCGCGCTGATCTCTCTGGCGAGCAGCTCTTCTTGCAGCGTTTGCTCAGCAACGAGATCGAACCTCCGCGTCACGTCGCGCTCTTTCTGCTTTGTTATCGCGGAGAACTCTGTCTCCGTTTTGACGAACGCAAGCACGGACTCCATTGCTCGCGTAGCCATGGCCACTATGCTATCAAGTTCCATCAAAAAGTCTCCTTATCTCCTTTACGATGACTTCGGCTGCCTCGGTCGGCGCAACGCGCTCGCTGTCTATGGTCAGTTCCGGGTCTTCGGTCGTCTCGAATGCTACGTTCACCCCAGGCACGGCGGCCTCTCTCGCGTGCGATTTCTCATAAATGCCTGGTGGTGTGAACTCTGTCACCCGATGTGCCTCGCGCTGCACGCACGTGTCAAGCGAACAGCTGATATAAACTTCGGCGAAGCGGGGTATGAGTCGACGGGCGAGATCGCGATAGCGTTTTCGGTTTGCCGTCGCGTCAATGATAACGTTCACCCCGCACTCGGTAAGTACCTTCGCCGTGTACGCGAGAAACGCGTAGACGATATCGCGTTCCTGCTCTGAATACGTCGGATGGGGAGTAACGATAGTCCTAATCTCGTCAAGTTGCAGTGTTTTCAGCCTTTCTTCCTTTAGGCTGTCGGCAACTTCTCGTGCAATAGAGGTTTTGCCGCTTCCGGGAAGACCAGTAATCCAAATAGCCCAAGCCATTGTCAGGAGTCGCCGGTGGATCAATCCTTTAAGAGTGCATTGACGTTCTGATAGTCGAACGTTTCAGCGTCAAGCACGTTTCGCACGAAGTTGAACAGCTTCTGCCGCACCTGCTGATCGATGTTCGGATACCATATGGGGCTTGCCACAACAAGCCCCCTGAAAGCATAGAATGGTTGTATAACCTCAAGGAGTTCGTGATCTTGCGTCTCCTGCAAGTAGTTTCTTATGAAAGAGTTAAACAACGTCTTGAACTCTCTTGCAAGCTTCCCGTACTTCTGGATTGAATAAAAGAGATAGTTCACGCTTAACGACGTTACGTCATCAGCGGCTTCTCCGAATTCTCCGCGGCTCCTGTCGAGAACAGTAAAATCAGTGCCGTCTCTGAACATGATGTTCCACGGGTGATAATCGCCGTGAACAACGCAAAGTCGATGTGCGCGATATTTTAACGCATATCGCCAGTCAATGCAGCGCTTTTCGAGCAAGCGGAAATCATCTTGCGAGAATGCGTCGAAGCTGTTCGGGTAGCTATCGATCAGGCCCATAATAAGCTCGCCGTGACCTATGAGCTCGCGTATGCGGCGCGTGTAAAGAACAGGTTCATCGTGTTTCACGGCGTGTATAGCGACGAGGTAATCTGAAAGCGCTTCTGAACGGGCCATGTCAAGATCGGTGAGCGCGCCCGAGTCCCTGACGGTATTGAGGTCGTGGAAGTACTCAGTTCCCGCGACCAGATCCATCAGGATGTAGTACTCGTCGGCGTCGCTAGCAGATCGCATCCTTCCATCACGGGTGAAGTAGCCTACGTCGAACGCGCGCACGTGCCGCGGGAGTGAGCCAAAGGAGGCGTGCTGCCAGATGAGTATCTGGGCGCGGTCGGAGAAGTGATCGTGACCAAAGCCGCCCTCTCGTCGCATCGACGAAAGCACAACTGATCGAAGCACGCCGTCGAGCGAAAACGTGATCTGATAGGGCCGTCCATAACCAAAGCCTTTGAGCTCCTCGGTCGGGTGACCCAGTTCGCTGACCCGCACGACGTTCGCATCGCTTCCAAATACGTCTTTTATATAATCATCGATCGCGGTCATAGTTCACGGTCCTTCCATTCAAACGTCTCCTCTAGAGCAACATGCGCACGGGCGAGCTACGTTCCGAGCGTCCACGAGTGGAGGTACGCCTCTTGCTGCGGGGTGAGCTGCTCAATCTCAATACCGATCGCACTAAGTTTCAGCATGGCGACCCGTTTGTCTATTGCGGTCGGCACACCGTGCACCGAGTTGCTCAGATGCGCATGATTTTCGACGACGTATTTGACGCACAGTGCCTGATTCGCGAAGCTCATATCCATGACTTCGGGTGGGTGCCCGAAGGCCGCCGAGAGGTTGATCAGCCTCCCCTCCGCAAGCACGTAAAGTGTCCTGCCATCGGGCATGCGATATTCGTCCACGTTCTCTTTGACATTCGTCGTGCTTGTCGCTATCCCTTTGAGCTCTTCCAGATTGAGTTCTACGTTGAAGTGTCCTGAATTGCAGACGATAGCCTGATCTTTCATAACCGCGAAGTGTTCCCCTCGAATTACTGAGACGTCACCAGTGACCGTGATAAAGAGATCTCCTATCCTTGCAGCGTCGCGCATTGGCATCACTCTGAAGCCGTCCATTGCCGCCTCGAGGGCCTTTCGTGGCTCGACCTCGACAATAACTACGTTCGCGCCGAGGCCTCTTGCGCGCGCTGCGACGCCTCGGCCACACCACCCATAGCCGACGACAACGACGGTTTTTCCGGCAAACAAGAAATTGGTTGCATTCATAATGCCGTGAAGCGTGCTTTGTCCCGTCCCGTACCGATTGTCAAACATCATCTTGGTTTCAGCATCGTTGACGGCGATCACAGGATATTTGAGCGCACCTTCTGCCGCCATTGCCCTTAACCTGATGACGCCCGTTGTCGTCTCCTCGCAGCCGCCCATCATCGCGCTTAGGTACTCGGGATGATCGTTGTGAACCGTGGCGATAACGTCCGCGCCGTCGTCAAGCGTGACCTGCGGGCCGATCTTGAGCGCCTCTTCTAAACACGCATGATACTCAGCGTCGCTTTCGCCGCGAAACGCGCATACAGAGACCCCGCCGTCGTTTGCGAGGGCGGCGGCGACGTCGTCTTGGGTGCTGAGAGGATTTGAGCCTGTGAGCGCGACATTCGCCCCCCCGGCGCTTAGCACACGGATAAGGTTCGCGGTTTCGACCGTTACGTGAAGACACGCCGTAACGTTAATCCCGTCGAGCGGTTTTTCGCGGGCAAATTCACTCTTAATCTCCTCCAGAACGGGCATGTGTCTGCGGGCCCATTCGATTCGTCGTTCCCCCGCACCAGCGAGGCTGATATCCTTAATTATGTTCTTCATCGCAAAATTCCTCATCTGCTATGCAGTCGCCTCAGGCAACCATACGCTTTATATAGGTACCAATGATAAAGCCAACCGGTAAAAAGGTTGTTAATTGTGGAGCGAATCGAGGCAGGATGTCTGAGAATCGTTTTTTGTTTACGTCCGAATCAGTAACGGAAGGGCACCCCGACAAGATCTGCGACCAGATTTCGGATGCCATACTGGACGCGATTATCGAGCGCGACCCTAAGAATGCGCGAGTCGCGTGCGAAGTCGCAGTGACCACGGGGCTCGCGGTGGTGATCGGCGAAATCACGACGACTTGTAGCGTGGACATACCACACGTAGTGCGTGATACGATCCGCGAGATAGGTTACACCGATTCGCGATTCGGTTTCGACTGCGAAAACTGCGGGATCATCGTATCGATCAAAGAACAGTCTCCGGATATCGCTCAAGGCGTCAACAAGTCGCTTGAGTGCCGGGTCTCAGCTGCGGGTGACGATGGATTCGACTGCGAGTGTCTACAGGTGCCCGCGAACGTAGATGAGGGTGCCGAACTCGGCGCGGGCGATCAGGGGATGGTGTTCGGCTATGCCACGAATGAAACACCGGAGCTGATGCCGATGCCGATTCTGCTCGCGAATAAGCTTGCGCTGAGGCTGACTGAGGTCAGGAAATCTGGAGAAATAGGCTATCTCGGTCCCGATGGCAAGACGCAGGTCACAGTGGAATACGTTGACGATCGGCCTGCGCGAGTCGACGCGGTGATAGTATCCTCGCAGCACACTCCGGACGTCGAACTTGACACCATCAGACGGGATATTCAGGCGAAAGTGATTGACGCCGTTATCCCCGTTGAAATGGTCGATAAGGAAACGAAGGTTTACGTCAACCCCACGGGACGGTTCGTGATCGGAGGCCCCAAGGGCGATGCTGGCATGTCGGGGCGTAAGATCATCGTCGATACGTACGGAGGAATGGCGCGCCACGGCGGGGGCTCTTTTTCGGGGAAGGACCCGACGAAGGTCGACCGATCGGCAGCATACGCGGCAAGGTATATCGCGAAAAACGTTGTTGCGGCTGAACTCGCGGACAAGTGCGAAATCCAGGTCTCGTATGCGATAGGCGTAGCTCAGCCTATCGCCATATACGTCAATACGTTCGGCACGGCCCGCATACCTGAGGAGTCCATCTCTGAGATCATTGGGCGCCGTTTTCCCCTCACTCCTGGGTGGATCATTAACACACTGCGACTTCGACGCCCGATCTACCGACAAGTCGCCGCCTATGGGCATTTTGGTCGCTCTGATCTCGATCTGCCGTGGGAGCGCACCGACAGTGTGGAGGCGCTACAAAGCGACGCAAACGCCCCTAAGGCGGCGCCGAAAACATCGAATTAGGCGAGGATTGCGCGAGATGGTGTCTGATTCACAACGCTGAGCGCGCTTGGGGAGGTTGTCGATTGAAGGTAGGAATGCTGGGCACCATCTCGTGGAGAACCCCGCCACGCCGTTATGGACCTTGGGAGACCGTCGTCCATTACCTGACCGAAGGCTTGGTCGAGCGAGGCTATGACGTTACGCTCTTCGCGACCGGCGACTCCATCACGAAGGCGAGGCTTGAGTGGGTGTGTCCGCACGGATTTTACGAAGATGAATCGCTTGACGCTGGTGTCTATCAATGGCTGCACATATCAAACGCTTTTGAAAAAGCGCAGGAATTCGATATTCTTCACAGTCACTACGACTTCTATCCGCTGACCTTCTCACGGCTCACGGATACTCCTCTTCTTACGACCATCCATGGATTCTCTTCAGATCGGATTCTGCCTGTGTACAGAAAGTACTGGGATAACTACTACGTGTCCATCAGCAACGCCGATCGAGCGGAAGGCCTAAACTACGTTGCCACTGTATACAACGGGATCGACGTCGGCTCCTTTGAGTATGGTGACGCTCCCGATGATTATCTTCTGTTCTTTGGACGCATATCGCGTGACAAGGGCACGCATCGCGCCATTGAGGTGGCAAAAGAAACCGGAATGGCTCTGAAGATTGCCGGGCTCGTCGCGAGCGAGCATCGCGCCTATTTCGAGAAGTGCGTCAAGCCTGAGATCGACGGGGAGCAGATACAGTATCTAGGCACGGTGGATGAAAAAACAAGAAACGAGCTTTTCAAGCAGGCGTACTGCAGCTTGCACCTGATCTCTTTTGCTGAGCCGTTTGGTCTTACCCTAGTTGAATCTCTAGCAAGTGGCACGCCTGTCATAGCAACAGACCAGGGCAGCGTGCGGGAGATACTTTTGGATGGAGAGACAGGCTTTATCGTTCAGAACGTGCGCGACGCGATCGCCAAAGTGGGCGAGGTTGGCAGTATTCGAAGGAAGCGGTGCAGGACACGCGCGGAGTGCTTTGATGTGGATCGCATGGTCGACGGGTACATCAGCGTCTATGACACGATCTTGGAGCGTGAAGCCGAGCGCTCGCTATCTAAGTGATGAGCAACAACAAGCTAAGGAGCTTCTACACACGCATTTTACCTGACCAAACGGCTGCGCTACTCTTCTACGCATCGCTTGCAGTCTGCATCGCGATTTGGAACGTTAACATCTTCATCAACGACGAGGTGACGCTCGCGGGGGAGCTCATCAATCTTGCTCGTGGGTCTCTCTCGATCGACACTCTGCCTACCAAGCTCTACGAAGGCATCAGTTTTGGAGGCTCGCCCCCCATCCTTGGGTTTTCCTTCCAGGGCCATACATACGCCTTCTACACGCACGCCATTCCGGTCTTCGCGTCCCCGTTTTATGCGTTCCTTTACATTATCAGCGTCACGGTCGGCATCAGGCTCTTCTTCGCTGCTCTGTGGTCATTTAACATATTCATGGTGAGCTCGCTTCTGGGAAGGCGTTGGCAGCGGCCACGACTCGGTCGCAGCCTCGGCGCCTTTGTCGCACTCACTCTCTTCATCATCAACGGCTACATCGGCACTCGTCTGCCGCCGCTTGTTTTTGACCAGTGGGGCGCTCTTATGGCCATCCAGCTGTTTAACATCTCGGCGATGGCGGCCATCGTACTGCTTACGTTGCGAATCTTCAAGCGGTACTTCTCTGATGACCGCGTGGCTGCCTTTGGGGCCGTGTTTATACTGATCGCGACGCCCCTTACGTTCTGGGCGGTCTCAGCGAAAGATCAAACAGCGTCGGTGTTGCTCATCATGGCGAGCATCTGGAGCCTCTACACATATCTGCTAGACGGCAAGCAGCGCTATCGCTACCTCTCTTACGTTTTCGTCGGGCTCAGCGTCTGGGTGCGGGTTTTTGACGCCATTCCGCTCCTGATTGCCATCATTCTGACGGATTTGGTGACGTCAGCAGCGAGAATTAGAGCGGTGATTACAGCCGTGGCCACGGTGCTGCTCGCGATGATCCCGTACTTCATCAATAACTACCTGCTCTTTCACAACCCTTTCTTATCCCCCGTTTATCTCAGTGCACACCCAGAAATCGCGCAGCAGGCGTCCCCGGTTAACGCAACCACAATCTCAGCACTTTTTTCCACGATCCAAAGTCTGCCTACGCTCTTTTTAGCGACGTGGAATCTACAAACCCTGCCAAGCTGGCCTCAAGACCTCTTTCACGTGCTCTTCTATGTCGACATGCCGGTGACCCTCTCGGTGTTTCAGATATGCCCCTTACTCATAATTCCCCTCTTAGCTGCTGTCCCGTACGTCGTGCGGACGCTGCTGAGCTTCAGGGCGGGGGCGGTGCGCCTAAGGGTAGAAAAGAGTCGCGCAATCGCAGTCACGTTTTTCATCTGCACCGTCGCGCACGTCATAATCTACGCGCCTTTCGGCCTAAATCAAGGATTTGGCCTTGACATGCGCTACTTTCTGCCGCTGTATATCCCGCTCCTCTTCTTCACGCTCGCAAGCATACGCGGGGTTCTCATTTACGCGTCGCATATTAAAGAGGCATTTGCCGCTGCGTGGATCATGCTCAGCGTGTCAGTGCTCGGGTACGCGGCGCTCTTAGCGCCGGCAGTAAGCAGCCTTGTCGGATCGTTTAGTTTTTCGCTAATCCGGACGCTTGGAGCCGTCGTCGCAGCGACGATGAGTTTCTTCGTGCCGTATTTCGTGGGCTACAGGAAAGGCATGAAAGACTTAGCGATCCTGGTAGGATTTGCCACGTTCGTCTCGTCATATTGGCTGTTTATCGCGTGCTGGGTATGGCAGAAGACCCCTATAGGAGTCCCCCGTCCTGGAATGATGCTTCCGGTGATGGAGGTCTTCCATCGCTTCATCATGGCGGCGATTGCCTCCTAGGCTGATAGCTAAGAATAGCAGAAATAGCGCCTATCGGCCGCCGCGCCGTTGATCCCTTTCGTATCTCACGCTGCGGCGCGAACTCTTTGGCACGGCTTGGCCGTCTATATAGTCGTACCGATCGAGAAATCGATCGAGCCGAGAAAGAAAGCTATCTGAGGATCCGTATTGTGGCCGGATCTCTCGTCTGAAATCTGAAGGACGGCTCGGTGGTGCGTATTGTGACGTCCGCCGCCTCTGAGCGGGAGCACGCTGATCTGACGGCCGTTGTTGCGGAGACAGCCGCGACGGGGGTAGAACAACTGGATTCTGACGGACGGCGCGCCGGGCACCTGAAGCGCGTTGTTGTCTCTCGATCGTCGAACGATTGAGCCCCGCCAAAAAATAGAACGCAAAGAGCACGAGTCCGCTCAGCGCTGCGAAAAGTGGCGCATCTGGTATATTAAGGATTGCTGCTGCTCCAAGCACAAGAAAAGGGTACCCGAGCACGACAACCGTGTGCCCAACGCTCTTTGTGAGGTCCAGGGCGAAGTAGATCAGCAAGGTCGGGACAAAAAAGATGCCGAAGAACGACACGACTTGAAAGAAGACGGAGAGCTTGTAGAACCCGAACACTGCGGGCTCGAAAGGATTCGCGCTATATATCACGAGCACTAGGAGAAAGAACAAAAGATAGATGAACGCAGTCAGGCTCGCTAGATCTGACAGACCGAAAATTGATTCGTCTTTTTCGTATCTTCCGTACGGGGCTGAACTGTTGTCGGCTTCGTGCATTAACACGTAGTGTTAGGTGTTTCGGCGTATTTAAACAATTTCATCTCTCGCTATTTAGGTGAGTTTGGCTCCGATTCGCTGTTCGCTTGGGGTAAGATGATAAAGCCGCTTATAAAAAAGGCAGCTCCGGGCGGATGTTCCCCCTAAAGCGCAAAGCAAAGACGGGGCTGCGTCGCCCCAAATGAAGTAGTTATAGCGTGATTTTTGTGATGAAGGAAATGCATCAATAGGGTTTTGCGAGGGTTCACTAATGTAGTTTGCTAGTAGGCGCTAGAATACCTTTGATCGCCAAAGCAAATACTTCGAGCGCGTGCGAAGTTGAGTATCGGTGAAGGTGATGAGGCATCACGCGCGCCTTATCAATCGGTAGCGGTATGGCGGCATCGCAAGCTGTCAGGGCGGTTAGGGCGCATAATTCGCATTTGATTTTGGAGCGTTGAGAATAGAAAATGCGTGCAGGAAGCGTGTGAGTACTAGGCGCGGGTCGAACGTGCACGCTTATGTGATTGTGGCGAGGACTAGCAATACACTTTCACCTAACGCACAGGTAACATATACGGGCTATTTCGCAAAAAGCGAGAACCAGTGGCGCACTCATCGCCACAGCGATTCGCCCTTGGCTGAAGTTGAACCATACGTGTTCGATGCCCTATTTAGCAGCGAGGCAGTGATCCGTGTCCAATCAAAGTATGGAACGCCAGTTTCAGAACTCTTTTCGCAAAAGAATTCGCCATCCGCCGTGTATTCTCGATCTGTTGCGTCAAGGCGTGCCTTCTGATATGGGTTGGGACTCGGCGCACTTGCTCCTCGTGCGATACGTTGTGACAAGAGGGCTCAGCGACGTGCAAGGGAGAAAAATGGCGCAGACGATGATGCGTAATTCTGTCTTCTTCGGGAGCATGAGGGAAGTTAGCGACGCCCAGAAGTTTGTGGAATGCCTTTCACAGGCTCGAGAGAATCCAGGAACCTACTGCTGGAGCTGCGAGGATATATGGTCGAGCAAGAGACTCCGAGAGCGCCCGGGGTGCACGGGCTGGAACTGCGAGTACTATCAAGCGAGGCCAATCAGAGAACCGAACTACGATTGTAGCGATGACCAAGCTTCGATGGAAGAAGAGATTCTCACGTATCTGCTTAATGATCCGGACAGTATCACGGAAGGGCTAAGGCTAGGGCTCCGCTCAGAGGGATTCACTGATGAGTACGTATCTAAAGGGGGCATTCGTTTGCCTTTTAATCGCGTGCTGTGGCAGGTGTGTCACTATCTTGCCTATCACGGCCGACAGATACGATCCAGCGCAATCTTGAGCGTCATCTCTCTAAGCCCAGAGATGCGCCCGCACGTGAAAGAAATAGCGCGACATGTGCAGCGACTACGAAACCGTGCATCGTGCCAGCGTAATACGTTCATAAAGTACTTGAACGTCGCTAACGCACGTGGGGCGCGGTTTAGAGCGCAAGAACTCGTTCAAATGGCAGAAACGGTTCTAGTTTCAAGCACTCTTCCGCTTGAAATCGTCTTGAGGACGCTTAGGGATCAATCGAACACATTGTTATTTGAAACGAGCGGTAAGACGCGTACCTTTGAGGAAGATCTCGATTTCTTCGTCACGAATCTTTTATCAAAGAGGAAGGATGTTATACCTACCCCCTCAGAGTGGCTAAACATCGCTTTTGGTGGGGGCTGGAAGCCAGGTAAGTTATACGCGGTAACTGCATCGTGCGATACGGAGGCAACGGACTTCATTGCGTGGTGCGCTGACTTTGCTGCGCAACGTCGGTTTCCTACGCTATACGTAAGCTATAGTATAAGCAAAGAACACTTTGCAGAGCGCGCACTTGCCCGGCACAGCGGGATTGATGGAACGGAGCTTTCACGGTATCGCGAGAATGCCTTTGATTCTGAGGCAGACGAAGCAACATTGGAGCGGGTAATTGAAGCAGGAGAACGATTGAGTAGAGGGGTAGCCGGTTACCTGACGGTCGTCGAAGCAAATGCAGGAACGACGATAGCGGGCGTTAGAAGTGCCCTGTGCACGGTCCAAAATCAAAATGACCCGAATGAGAGCAAGCCGATCCTGATAATCCTCGATCATTTGCCGTATATATCGAGCAAAGCTATGGGGCACACAGATTCTGTTCGAACAAGAGTGGCTTTTGAAGAACGCTCACTGTTGACAGACCTGAAACGCCACTTACAAGATTTTACGGTGCCTATTATCGCCGTCTTTTTAGGAAATATAACGCCGAATGCACCATCTTCCAGAGACGATGAGACGGCTATAAAGCCTTCGCTCATGGATTTAAAGGGATTATACGGCGCTGATTACACGCTGGCCCTCCACTCAGCGCAGACCATAATAAGGGGCATAACATCCGAAAAAACCGCTGATCAGCTCCATCTAGCACAGAAGTGGTACGAGCGGAATCTTTCCCAATGTCGAGGGCGAGTGCAACGTCTTTTTGACGAGGTGGCCGGCCATTATCCTTTGGATGAGACGTGTACCTACGCACGGATATCGCTTTTTGGAAGAGACGCAAAGGTACTCGCTAATCCGGTCATCATCTACGAGCGGCCATATCATCGATTCAGAACCTTGGATGTAGAACCGATCGGTTTAGAAAAGCACGAAAGGCTACCATTTGACGAAGACTGACCGAGCCGTGATCACCTACCCCTCATCATAATCGTGCTCCGAGCTCCGGGGTATCTTGACACAGAAGGCTTCACGTAATAGCTAAACGGCAATTCGTTAGATCTGGCCGAGCTCTAAAATGCTGCACATCCATCTTCCGCTGGTCTTCTTCCAGAATAGGTCCTATTTTGGTGGTTACTACCCCTCGCGCTGCTCCTTGTCGCACTCGCTGTCACGCGGAGGCGCAAGATTGCAATTCAGCCTAGCGATCGCCGGCATGCTTGCCGCAGTTTCTTTCGCAGTCTTCCAGCAACATTCCGTCGCACCTGTGGTTCACAGAACCTCACGCCGCTGATAGGCATCTCAGCCGGACTGGGTATCGGATTGCTTTTCATCTTAATCGTTAACCTCCTGAACGCAGCCGTTGGTCACGGCGGGTGGGGCGTAGTCGGAGCGGACACGATCGTGAACTTGAGCGAGATCACGGTCGTATTCTACCTCTTCAGAATGACAAAAGGCCGACTTCAGTTCACCAGGGGGCCATCGCTGCCATGCCAGGTTGCTGCTCGGAAACGTCGTTTTTCGCATCGTCATACTGGTTTCAGGCAGACAAGGAACTGAGCTATGGGGCATCGCACTACTCACTTACGGACACAGATCCAGACACTAAACATGATCGTGGCAGTCGGCGAGGCCTGTAGTAACGGGCTTTCTTTTGATTATTTGAGCAGGATTCGGCCCGATCTCATCGGGGAGTAATTGCAGTTACGTTGCACCCATCCGCCAAGACCACGAGCGCATCAGTAAGCGGCGCGCAGCATTCTACGTTCGCGACGCTGGCGACTGTCACCAATTATTTCTTCGCAATCACCACAGCCGTTCCATATGCTAAGATCTCCTGCATATAGTCAGAAATCTCTGACGAATCAAAGTAGGCGCTTATTATGGCATTGGCACCCACTGCTTTCGCGTGCTCCACGAGTCGATAGAGCGCCTCATCTCTGGCGTGTTGCATCATCTCGACGTACTCGCGAATCTCTCCTCCCGCGAGAGACCGCAATCCTGCTGTAATATTTCTTCCAAGCCCTCTGCTCCGCACCGTAAGGCCATAGATGAATCCTCGTGTTTCTATGATAGTGTATCCTGGAATCCAATTTGAACTTACTACCAGAATCCCGTCTATGGCGATGGGTGAGCCTGGCACCGGTGACCCCGCATTTGCACCAGCTGCTGGGGCATTCTTATTTACTGGGGTTCCACACTGAACGCAGAACTGCGCATTAAATGGTAGCGGGGCACCACACGTTTGGCAACACTCTTCTTCACTCATAAAATGCCTCCTTTCCGTCGTCAATTCACGTGAATTCCTTTGCAACAGTGATCACGGGTCGTCAAGATTTAAACCTTTTCAGCACTGACCTGCCGTGGAGGGGCCTCAGTTCGAACGATACGCGTATGCATTGGTCTGTAGCAGCCCCACGTCCAAACGGTGAGGTCCTGAGATTGACAGAAAGGAGCGGTGCTCTCGAAGAGTTAAAGTAGGTGGCCACTATCACAATGCATAGTGAAGCCGGTTTCGCAGAATCGGCTTAGCGTAACGAAACGCAGCCCCGACGTGAAGCGACCTGGAGGCGTTTCAAGGTGAGTTCGGCGCAACCCGTGGATGCCGAAATGCGATCTCATGCCACGAGGACTAAAAATGACATCGCTTTCGAACAAACCGCTTCTGATCACGTGCGGCCTGCCTTACGCGAACGGGCCGTGCCATATCGGTCACCTCAGGACGTACATCCCGGCGGACATTTACGTTCGGTGCCTTAGGAAGCTCCAGCAGGACCCGCTCTTCGTGTGCGGTTCGGACACGCACGGAACTCCCATCGTGATTAACGCTGAACAGCAAGGAACGACGCCAGCTAAGCTTGCCGCGTATTATCACCGCTACTGGGAGGACACGTTTAAGGCTCTGTCAGTCGACTTTAGCCATTATGGGAATACGGATGCTCCCACAAATCACTTCAGAACGCAGGAGATCGTTAAATCGCTCCAAGAAAACGGCTACATATACCCGATGGTCGTACGATTGGCGTACTGTCCCCAATGCGATCGTTTTCTACCGGATCGCTACGTCGAGGGGGCGTGCTTTTTTTGCGGCATGCCGGCGCGCGGGGACGAGTGCGATCAAGGGTGCGGACGCCATCTCGAACCGGGGGAAATTATCGATCCGACGTGTAAAACGTGTGGGGCCAGTGCCGAATACCGGGAAGAGCAGCATTACTTCTTCAAGCTCTCTGCGTTCAAGGACTTCTTGTTAGCGTACCTCGAATCACTCGGAGGTACCGCCAACGCCCGCAACTATGCGCGCGAATGGGTCAGCAACGAACTGAAAGACTGGTGCATAACGCGAAATCTGGCGTGGGGCGTCTCATTTCCGGGAACGGATCTCGTGGTCTACGTATGGGTTGACGCTCCGATAGGGTACATCTCATTTGTTGAGGAAGCGACAAGCGCCTGGGAAGACTACTGGAAGAGCGATTCGAACATAATTCACTTCATCGGCACCGACATCATCTACCATCACGCCGTCTTCTGGCCGGCGCTGTTAAAAGGAGCGAGCTACACCTTGCCGGCGGCCATCGTCGCGTCAGGAATGGTCAAAGTCGACGGCAAGACGTTCTCAAAGAGTCGCGGGTATGTGGTTTGGGTAGATGAAGATTACCTCGACCACGGGTTTCATCCCGATTTACTCCGCTTTTACCTCGCCAGCTACACATCACACACGAAGGAGCTGAATTTCTCATGGCAAGTCTTTGGTGACAAGGTCAATCGTGAACTCGTTGGGTCGCTGGGGAACTTCATCTATCGCACCCTACACTTCGCGTACAAAAACTTCGGGCGCGTACCCGAAGGTCCTGTCGATTCTGCGATAATGGAGCGCGTAGCCGAGACGCGTGAGAGGATGGTGAGCGCACTGGAGGAGTATGAGTTTAAGAAGGTCGTCGACGCGGCGATGTCGCTCTCAGACTTCGGCAACGCGTATTTCCAGTCAAAAGAGCTCTGGAATCTAGTGAAATCTGATAGGACGGCGTGCGCACGCGAACTCAAGAACTGCATACAGCTTGTGAAAGCCTTGTCCGTATTGTTGGAGCCGGTCATGCCATCGACGATGCGTGGCGTTCAAGCGCAGCTTGGCTTAACAACGACGTATTTTTCCGACGCCACGGTGGAAGTTGAACCGTTGCATCTTCTCAAGCCGGCGCTGCCGTTCGCCAAGATCGACGAGAAGAAGATCGGTGCAATGGAAGTTATACTAAACGAAAGAATCGCTGGGGCGGATCTTAAAGGCCCCGCCAAGGAGCCGGGCGCGGGGGAGTCGGCAATCAAGCTTGACGACTTTAAGAAAATGGATCTGAGGATCGCGCGCGTCGTCGAAGCCGAACTGGTCCAAAAATCCGACAAGCTCTTGAGAATAACAGTACAGGTGGGCGAAGAGACCCGGCAGATTGTGGCGGGAATCGCCAGAGACTACGCGCCTGAGGACCTGGTTGGCACTGACGTCGTCTTGCTTATTAATCTGCAGCCGGTGAAGTTGATGGGCATCGAATCTCGCGGCATGCTGCTCGTCGCTGAATACGACGGCAGGTCAGTCCTCATTCGACCGGTAAGAAAGATGCCGCCGGGCACCAGAATCAAATAAGGAGGTCGAAGCGTGGCCCCCCCATCGCGCAACGCACGGATCATCGTGACGGTGACTGGCTCTGATCATCCCGGCATCGTAGCGGCCGTCACCACTCTGCTCGCAAGCGTCAATGCCAACATCGAGGATATTAGCCAGACTATTGTGTCCGAGCTGTTCACGATGATTATGATCGTCAACATCGGTTCGGCGAAGTTCGAAGACCTAAAAAAGGGACTTGACGCCGTTGGTGCCTCCCAGGGTGTGAGAATCACCGCCCAGCACGAAGATGTTTTCCGCTACATGCATCGCGTGTAGCGCCAAAATCCGTGCTTGCTCGAGATTGCACTCTGTTCGCAAGGTAGTTCTTTGGGACCGAGCAGATGAGCTCGCGTTCCTCGCCTGAAATTGCCTCCGGATTGTTCCAATCGAGGACGCTTCACGTCACCGCTCCACCGCCAGCAGCGAACCAGACTGGGGCTCTGTGCTGGCACGGCGCTTAGCTGTCATTTGCGCGCTACAACGATTTCTCGTGTTAGACTCTTATGCACGTATTGCGTGTAGCGTCCTTCGATCGTGAAACCAGCATCCGTGACCTCGCGCTCAATCGGGCCATGGGATATCAAAACGGCCCGCGCGTTGCCTTTTAGCACGCGAAAAATTTCGCCTAAGGCCGCTGCCGTCAGTTGATTCAGCGAATGGGCGCGTACGCTTACGGAACGGCCATATGGTAGATCGGTTGCGACTGCGTCCACACACTCGTCCCTTAGACCCAATCGTCGAGCGTCTTGGACCAGCAGGTCGCTCAGAACGTCATAGTAGTCGAGGTTCATCTTCGTTCCAAAAACCATCCTGCCGTCGACATCTGACCCCAAGATTATTGCCCCGAGGAGACCAGCTTCAAGAAGTATTCCTCCTGTGCCGCAGAACGGGTCTAACAAGAGCTCTTCAGCTTTAACGCGTGTGAGGTTTACAGCGGCTCTGGCGAGCCGCGGCAGGAGCACACCGGGATAGAAGTAGGGTCGCAGACGCGGGCGCCTCGATTCGAAGCGCGAGCGATCGATTAACGCTAATGTCGCCCCGATTATGCAAACGTCTTTGCTGAGCAGCGCTCTCACAAGAAGCTGCGGATGGGTAAGGTCGATTTTGTATCCGCGCTCAGCAAGCGCCTTCCCGATCGTAGCCTCGACTTCCGCACTTTTCAGGCCGTGCCCAATGCGCTTAGCCCGCACCGCGACGCGGACACTGGGGAGCTCAATGCTTCCGGCTGCTTGGTAGATGGATTCTAGCTCTTGTGAACATATGTCCTTAACCTCGAGTATTGCGTGTGTCATCGCTAAGCGCTCGCCGAGAGTTGGGTCGTAGGTATTGACATCAATCACAAGAACGCGTTCGAGCTCTCGCCATATCGTGCCGTTGAAAAGTGCGAGAACCTCTGCTCGCGGAATGCTTGTGTTCTCGCCAGACAGCTCAAATGCAAGTCTCATGTCGTACTCCGGTCTGCCTGCAAGCTCGCAAAGGCCGACTTGCGTTGACCCGCGACTCTGGGTGGGCTGTAATCGCTGGTTATCTTGGTCCACTTGCGAGCTGTGAACGCCTGTGGTGGGCTGTAATCGCTGGTTATCTTGGTCCACTTGCGAGCTGTGAACGCCTGTGTCGTGAATCGCCGTCCGACAAACAGCCCGTTGCGTAGGCGCCACGCGAGGATATATGCTATGCCCCTCGGGTAGATAAAATTGCTGTACTCGCGTAATTGCGAGGCGCGGCAGATTTTGAAGCGGATCGCTTTCAGAACACTAACTGGAGCCCCTCAACGTTATATATATAAAGCCTTTATAAAGCACTTTATAAAGCAACAAGGAACAGGGGGAAAGCGTATGGTCGAACCGCGAGACACTACTAATATCGAACCGCGAGACACTATTAAGATCGAAAATGTGGTAGCCTCAACCGGCATCGGAATAGAGATAAACCTCAAGCAAATAACGCTTGCGTTAGAGGGTGCAGATTATGACCCCGAACAGTTTCCGGGCCTCGTCTACCGGACCAAGGACCCTAAGACGGCAGCATTAATTTTCCGATCGGGAAAAATTGTCTGCACGGGTGCAAAAAGCATCGATGACGTTTATAAGGGCCTTGAAAACGTATTTCAAAGTCTTCGCAATATTGGAATTGACGTAAAGGGAACGCCAGAGATTAAAGTCCAGAACATCGTGGCGTCAGCAGATCTTCACTCAGTACTGAACTTGAACGCGATTGCTATAGGGTTAGGGCTAGAAAACATCGAGTACGAGCCGGAACAGTTTCCGGGCCTAGTGTACCGGTTGTCAGATCCTAAAGTCGTTGTTCTTTTGTTTGGTTCCGGCAAACTGGTAGTCACTGGCGGCCGAAAGCCCGAAGACGCTGCTAATGCGGTTGATCGAATTGTTAAGGAACTCAAGAGCCTAAGCCTTTTGTAGGCTGCTCAGGGCTGGCCATTTCGCAGACAATGATAATACCTGAATTAGAGCGCTCGAACTTGTCGCTGGTTGGGGAGAAGGTCTTTGCCCATCCTGACATGGTGAGGGCAAATGAGTACGTGCTGAGTGATTACATCGCGCCCGTGCGTGAGGTATTGATTTTTGTCCCGTGTGCCAAGGTGAAGCCCTATCACACGAGTCCAAGTCATCAAAATTATGACAAAGTCATTTTCAGCGTTTTGGCGCCAGAAGAAGTACACATCGTCGCATTTGGCACATGCGGCGTCACGCCGAGGGAACTTGATAGCGAGTACCCATTTGCTGACTACGATTTCGTACTCGGCGACTGCGACGTCATGTCAGTAAAGAAGAGGTTTATCGAACTCGAGACTTCGCGGCTCCACCGATATCTAGAAAAGACGCGGAGCAACTATCGCCATCGCGTTGCTTATTGCACAGGTGATTTTAGGAAAGCCATGCAACAGGCTTGTGAAAAGACCGACCTTGCTGTCACTATTCTACCTCGGCAGGAGACGCTCGAACGTTGTCGGGTTCGCGGCCGGAGGTTTGAGTACGGGAGCTTAAGCAACGCGCACTACTTTGCTGACTTGAAGGATGCGTTGTGCTCACTCGCGGTCGATCCTCCCGGAGACGTGCAATTGGGGACGCTCTCAAAGGCTGTGTATGATCATGACTGGTACCTCCTCTAAAAGCCATGACCGAAACCGGGTGCTTTTACTCTGAATATCTGGGTAGATTCCTATCCGTCGCACTAAGTGACGATGTCGTTTGTCAAGTCGCGCTCGGGCCAGCGATTTCGTCTGATGCACGCACCACAGCAGCAGCCGTAAGGGCACTTGAAAGCTACTTGAGAGGAGAGAACGTTGACCTTGGCGCCTTCCAGGTCAATATTGGAAACCGCTCGGCATTCGAACGGGCTGTACTGCAATCGGTGCGAGGGATACCGAAAGGCTGTACGGCGACTTACTCAGAATTGGCAGCGCGATTAGGGAAGCCGAAAGCCGCGCGAGCGGTAGGCAATGCGCTGCACCACAACCCGGTTCCGCTATTTGTGCCTTGCCATCGAGTCGTAGCCGCATCCGGCCTTGGGGGCTTTTCTTGGGGCGTTGACATCAAACGAAAACTGCTTCTGCTTGAAGGCGTGTGCTCGCAAAGCGCAGAGGACCCGCTCTAACGCTCGTGGAGCTCCCCGCTTCTTGCTAGGATCAAGTTCGTTACGATCGATCGAGCGTGACGGTGTCACCCGAATTAAGATTAAGCTCTGTGGCAGCATCGCCTTGGTTGATTGACACCTCTACCAAATCGAAGCTCCCAACGGTCAACAACGGGTATCCGTGAGCGACTTCGTCGTACGTTCTCACGAACTGTACCGCGACGGAACCGTTGAGAAGGTGCGTGCTGCCGTAACCTGATCGTCGTATCATAAGGGAGCCACTGATATTCGTCACGCAATTCCCAAACCGGTCGACGTAGACGACGGTGCCGCTAACGGTGTGTTCAGACGCCTGCGGGTCTTGGAGTTCAAGGTCCACGTGCGTGGGCGCAGGCTCAAGGTTTAGCAGCCGTCCCAGAGAGATATGCGCCCCCATCGGAGCGAAAACGTCTCTCCCGTGAAACGTGCTTGACTTGGCCGCCACTTGGATCCACATCGCTTCAAAATCGCCTAGAGAGCGCGCCGCAGGAATCAGAAGTCCATTGTCAGGGCCAACGAGATAGTGCCCTCCTGCTTCGATGACCAAGGCCCGCCTGCCCGTTCCGACGGTCGGATCGACGACGGCGATGTGCGTTGTGCCTCGAGGGAAGTACTTGACCGTCTCTTTGAGGATGAACGCCGCCTCGCGCACGTTCTGGGGCGAAATATCGTGGGTTATGTCGATGATACTCGCGTGCGGGGCTATGCCGAGGATGACGGCTTTCATTACGGCGGGATAGAACGTCCCAAAGTCAGAAATGAGGGTTATTATCCCCATAGTCAAAGATAACGTCAGATGAGATTTAAGCCCTTTGCGATATTCGTCGCCTCGCGTCGCTCTGCATCGCTCACGAACCGATTGATTTCAGGGTAATCGGTCACGTTGCACGGTGCGTACTGAAACATCAAGTTGAACTTGACGTCGTGCACGGTCTCGCGCACCCATGCGACGATCGGCCTTGTGCAGCACTGAACGTGTCCCGGCAGTACAAGATGGCGTATCATAAGCCGGTGTTGCGATGCGAGCAGATTTCGCGTGACGATTTCCACGTACTTGTCAACGCGTGAGTACCGTTTCGCGCAGCGGTCGTTGCCGTATTTGAAATCACTCAAATAGACGTCGATCACGCCATCGAGAAGCTTAGCGGCTTCCGTGGAGTAATAGGTGTTGGAGTTAAAGACCATCGGCACATTCAAGAATCTTACATCGACCTCCGTTTTGTGTTCGAGGTCGGCGAGGGCACGCAGGGTTTTGAGAATAGTACCGATATGCGGGGTGGGATCTCCCCCGACCCAGTTCACGTTGCGCGCCCCCGCGATTGATCGTGCGTAGATTCGCCGTGCAAGCGCATCTGCCTCAGCGATCGCACCCGTCTTCGGATGTCGTGCGATATCCCAGTTTTGGCAGAAGGCGCATTTAAATGTGCAGCCCGTGAAAAAAATCGTGTGCGATGGTACGAGCTCGCGTTCCTCACCGTAATGAAGGAATTCTGATGAATATTTCGATCGCTGGACGCCGCAAAATCCAGGTCTCTCTGCTCTGTTGGAGTAGCACCGCCGTTCACAGAAGTGGCAGCCATTATATATACGCTGCGCTATTTCGATCTTCAGATCGAGGAGGGACGCGGTCGTGACGGCGGTTTCCTTTTGCTTGCCGGTTGCAAAATTGTCGTGAATGCGCCACAGCTCCTCAGTGGGAGCGCTTAGATCGGCGTTTGTCTCTATCGTTCGCGCCCTTCGATACTGTGGTAATCTCTCTTCGCCCATACTATAGCCCTCAGTCACCGTCGCTGAGACATGGGGCGCTAATGGGGCGCAAAAAAGTTACTGAGGGACCGCGCTCGAACGGCCTGTCAGATCGTGTGAATTTATAGTGAATTTCTTGAGGTGCTCGAGCAAACCGTCACGCTTCCGACCGAGCAGGCTGTTTTCGAGAACCTCGCGGATAGAGCTAACGGGGATTATTTGCACCATGTCTTTATACTGCCCCTCGAGCATGACGTCGCCTTCGTTATCTTTCGGAATGAGTATCCGCGCGATGCCTGCCTTAGCGGCTGCTTCCACCTTGGGTGTGACCCCTCCAACGGGCAGCACCTCTCCCCGGACCGAAAGAGATCCGGTCATCGCAACGGACTGGTCAACTGGAACGTCTTCAAGCGCGGAGATCACGGCGGTGGCGATTGAAATTGAGGCCGAGTCCCCCTCGACGCCCTCATAGGTACCGATGAATTGGATGTGCACGTCTTTGTTAGTGATGTCTTCGCCTGAAAACTTCTTGATGAGCGCCGAGACGTTTTGCACTGCCTCAAGAGCGATCTCTTTAAGCAGGCCGGTCGCGATTACGCGGCCCTCCTCCTTTGACTGCGGAGGGGTGATCTCTGCCACGATGGGCAGGACGACGCCTGAATCATCACCCATTACCGCGAGGCCGTTTACGCGGCCCACCTCAGCGCCGGTATTTCGAAACATCTGATAGTCGCGGCGGCGCTCGAGATATTGATCTGTAAGCTGCTGTTCGACCGACCGCGCCATCTTCTTGGCTGCGATAACGTGTTTCGAGGTCGTGTATTCAGACGCTTCGGCCCTAGCGACGTCCCCCGCGACGCGGATCAAGCCGCCAAGATCTCGTAGCATCAATGTAATGTGCCCCTTTCTCCCAGATCGTCGGCGTGCCTCACGGATTATTTCTTCGACCGCATCGGCGGTGAAGTGGGGAATCTTCTCGTCCTTTTTCACCTCTTGCGCCACAAACCGGACGATCTTTCGGCGATTTTCTGGCGTGTCCTGCATGGAATCGCGCATGTACACTTCGTAGCCATAGCCGCGGATACGCGAGCGAAGAGCGGGGTGCATGCCCTTCACGGCGTCGAGATTTCCGGCAGCGATCATCACGAAATTGCACGGCACAGGGGTCGTTTTTACCATGGCGCCACTTGAGCGCTCGGATTGGCCGGTGATGGGAAACTCCCCCTCTTGTAGCGCCGTAAGGAGCTGTTGTTGCGATTCAATTCTGAGCGTATTGATTTCGTCGATAAAAAGAACGCCTTTGTTCGCCTTGTGAATAGCTCCTGCCTCGACCCGGTCGTGCGCCGGCGTCTCGAGTCCTCCCGATTGAAACGGATCGTGTCGCACGTCGCCCAAAAGGGCCCCCGCGTGCGCTCCGGTTCCGTCGATATAGGGGGCGGTCTGTTTGCCATCGTTCATAACGAGGAGCTTTGGTATCAACACGTCCTCACGGGGCGTAATGTAGCGCAGCGCGATGAAAAGCATAGCAGCGGCGATGATACCCATTATCGGCTGATTGATCGCAAAAGAGTAACCGACGATGGCGAAAACAATCACCATCGAAAGCATATTCCTGAACTGGATCTTCTTTTGTGCTTCCCGCTTGTGTGAGTCGACGATTTGCCGCCCTTTCCCTGCCGGCACGACGCGCACCTTAGGGCTGTTGCCATCCTCCGGGTTGTGATATACAAGGATGTCCTGCAGCTCTTCTTTGGGGAGAAGTTCTGCCATGGCCCGGGCGAGCATTGATTTCCCCGTGCCTGGAGAGCCTATCAGCATGACGTGCCTGCGTTGCTTGGCCGCCTTTTTGATCACCTCAACGGCCTGTTCCTGTCCAATCACTTGGTCGACAAGCATGGGCGGCACGGCGATCTCATCGGTAACCGCTATGTCCATGCCGCCAAGTAAAGCTGACGCTTTGTGCTCAACAGCTGGTGCTTCCGTGTCGGTGATGACTTCTTCCGCTTCTGACACCTTAAAAAAAACACTCCGTATGTACTTGTGGTTGGTAGTATCCCGTTGATTAATTAAATATTTTCTGCAAGGTAAGTCAATTCGGGCGGTTTATCTAAAAAGCACTGCCTTCAGTCTTTTTTTTGGGCTGTTATAGCCCTCACGGACCCTGCTTTAGAATACATCTAAAACGCGCGCAACGCGCTTTCCGCACCCATCGCGCTGATCACGGTTGCCGCTTTGTAGCAACATCGTCGTCGGCAATGACGTGCTGCAAAAAAGTGAGATAGTCATCATCAATAAGGGTATTACATCTGTTCCCTTATGGATTGCCGCGTTCAGGGAGGAAGAATGTTGGGGGTCCTGACCGATCACATCGGTAAACGCTGCCTCGAGTGCAGGTTGCTCCCGTTGACCTCGAAAGGGCCGTATGATCGGTCTCGCCGACCCGTGGATTCAGAGTTTCTTAAGGGCCTGCACAAGCTTGCCGACCGTCTCCTGCGCGTCGCCGTAGAGCATCCGCGTGTTGTCGCGGTAGAACAGGTCGTTCTCGATCCCTGCAAAGCCCTTTCCCTGCCCGCGCTTTAGGACGATCACATTCTTTGCCTGTTCGACATCAAGGATTGGCATGCCGAAGAGCGGGCTGCCCTGCCGGTGCGCCGCCGGGTTCACGACATCGTTGGCCCCGATGACAAGGACGACGTCAGTGCCGGGGAACTCAGGGTTCACCTCGTCACGGTCGAAGAGGTGGTCGTAGGCAACCCCTGCTTCGGCAAGCAGGACGTTCATGTGCCCCGGCATGCGCCCGGCAACCGGGTGGATTGCGAACTTCACCCGCACGCCCCTACGCTCGAGCAAGTCGGTCACCTCCTTCACTTTCTGCTGGGCTTGGGCAACTGCCATGCCGTAGCCGGGGACGATGATAACCCGGTCCGCGTAGGCGAGCAGGACTGCAACATCGTCGGCCTCGATCGCTTTCACGCTGCCCGATACCTGCGCCGCCTCCTCCTCCGTTGCGCCGAAGGCTCCGAAGAAGACGTTTGTGAGCGAGCGGTTCATTGCCTTAGACATCTTGAGCGTGAGCAGCGAACCCGCAGCGCCGACTATAACGCCCGCTATGATCATCGCATAGTTGGGGGTGACAAACGAAAACCCGTCAAGCGCAACGGCCAGGCCGGTGAAGGCGTTGTACATCGAGATTACTACGGGCATGTCGGCCCCGCCAATCGGGAGCGTCATGAGGAGCCCGAACCCGAGAGCGAGAATAAAGAAGAGCGGGAGGGACGCGTTTACGGAAAGCGGCATCGATGAGGGCTTTAGGATGACGAACACACCGGAAACGATGGCGAGGACAAGGACTGTTATATTGACGATCTGCTGGCCCGCGAAGGTAACCGGCCGCGATGGCATCCAGCCCTGCAGCTTCAGGAACGCGATGAGGCTGCCTGAAAACGAGACAGCCCCGATCAGGCCGCCAACGACCGCAAGCGAGCTGGTGGGGGTGGTCGGGCCAAGGAGCGCGACTGCCGAGATCCCGGCTGCCGCGCCACCCCCCATCCCGTTGAAGAATGCAACCATCTGGGGCATGTTGGTCATCGCCACGCGCTTGGCCGCGATATAGCCGAAGCCGCCACCGATCGCGATCGCGATCGCGATCAGGCCGATGTTGGAGAGATTCGGGGTAAAGAACGTAACGAGCGTTGCGATCAGCATCGCAGTGCCGGCCCAGACGATCCCGCTCCGAGCCGTGAGCGGGTTGCTCATCCGCTGCAGCCCGACGATGAAGAAGAAGATCGTCGCAATGTATACGGGTTCGATGGCAAAGGAGAAGTCAGCCATGTCACGCCCCCTTGCCGGGCTTCTTTCTCCTACGGTCGAACATCTGGAGGATCCGTTCTGTGACAACATAACCGCCAGTCACGTTCGCTGCCCCGAGAACAACTGCCGTGAACCCGATCACCTGCTCTGTAGGCGTATTGGCAAGGCCGAGCGCTACCATCGCCCCAACGAGCACGATCCCGTGGATGAAGTTCGAGCCGCTCATCAGAGGTGTGTGTAGGATGGCGGGGACACGGCTGATGGTAACGTAGCCAGTGAATGCCGCCAGCATTGCGATGTAGAT
>DASPOC010000089.1:0-13806 GCA_035626195.1 Bathyarchaeia archaeon
CCTGGCTTTCCGCCTTCCAGAACAGGGGACGCGGCAGGCTCGACGGCAATGGCTTTAAAGCCGCTCTTGCGGGACTTTATTACATCAGCAATTCCCGTGATCGTTCCGCCCGTGCCCACACCTGCCACTACTATGTCGACCTTGCCGTCCGTATCACGCCATATTTCCTCGGCAGTAGTCTTCCTGTGGATCTCTGGATTGGAAGGATTCCTAAACTGCTGAGGTATGTAATAGGAGCTCGGGTTCTTGGCCAGCATATCTCCCGCAGTTGCGATTGCCCCTTTCATTCCTAAGCTTCCCGGAGTTAGCACCAAGTCCGCCCCCTAGGCTTTGAGAAGCTTGCGCCGTTCGATCGACATCGTCTCAGGCATAACCAGAACTAGCTTGTAGGACTTAGCAGCGCAGACGAAGGCCAGAGCTACGCCGGTATTTCCACTCGTCGGCTTCAGGATGGTGGTTTCATCTTTAATATGTCCCGCTTTCTCGGCAGCCTCTGCCTGAACATATGCAATTATAGCGTAATCGCTTTCTTTCTGACGGCGATATTAGCCTCAAAATGGCCGTTATCCCAGCTGCGTGCGTTATTAAAGCTTCAGAACGCAACGGCCGCCGTGCAGTCTCTGACATAGCGCGGGCGGCGGTACTCTCGTCAATACGGAGTGCGCTCTCTATCCCCGCGGAGCCTACACTGGGCGTACTTCTCGCACCTTTGGCAGTTTATCATAGTTGCTTTCTTGAACTCCAGCATAAAGGGGTCTACCCGTGCGGGGGTGAGGAGCTAACCACAGTGAAGCGACACACTTAAGTTACCGCGTCGCCGTTGTAGATTTTGATTTTTGCTATTCAAGCGAAGCACATCAAGGAGGGCAAAACGAATGGACCGTAAAGGTATTACGATGAGCATCGTCTTGGCAGCTCTTGTGCTAGTAGCGTTTTTTGCTGCGGTAAGCAGTCCTACGAGCGTGAGCGGCACAACGATGGCCGGCACCGGCCCCGCTGTGAGTACTTCGTTTTCTAACGGGCAGAGCAATATCTTTGCCGTCGACAGTAGTGGTAGTCTCTGGAACAAGAGGATTATACCTAGCGGTGGTGGCAATTGGAACTCTCTTGGCGGATGCTGTACCTCATCACCTGCCGCCGTTTCTTGGGGTAAAACTACCCGCCTCGACGTCTTTGTGCGCGGGGCTGATGGTGCTCTGCAGCATAAGTACTACCAGAATGGCTGGTCTAAGTGGGAATCCCTCGGGGGGAGCCTCGCATCCGGCACTGGCCCTGCGGTCTCATCATCGTCAGCAGGCAAATTTGATGTCTTTGTGCAAGGCACGGATGGCGCCTTGTGGCATACATCGTATAATGGTAGTTGGTCTAAATGGGAATCTCTTGGCGGGAAACTAACCTCATCACCCGCTGCAACGGCGGGTAGTCATGTTAGCGATATTTTTGTACGCGGCACCGACGGCGCCGTGTGGTACAAGTACTATCAGAACGGGTGGTCTGATTGGCAATCATTAGGTGGCCAGCTACTCGCAGGAACGGGGCCAGCAGTGAGTGGGAACAATCCCAGCACCGGAGTTAACACATACTTAGGTGTTCACCGGCTCTTTGTACAAGGTACTGACCATAATCTCTGGCTGAAGTCTCCAACGGGGTCGGGATGGACTGCGTGGGGCCGCATCGGAATGCCTCCCGAGGCGCTGTCTGCTGCCTCACCTGGCGCCGAAATCAACGCCACAGGCCCTACTATCGTTAGTATCACTAGCACCAGCGGGAATGTTTGGTATAGTGTGCACACGAGCGTCGGTGGAACGTTCGAGGACTGGACCCAATGGTACTCTGTGGGCAGCCCCCGCTAACGTCCTAACGAGGCTGCGGATGCCGATATCAAGAGTATAGCAATGAAAGGTCAGGAACGCCTCCGCAACGCAACGGGGGCGTGTCTTTCTTTTACCGTAATCTTCTTTTTGGACGTTCCACGACCGCGCAATATTCGCCGCAGGTCGCGTGTAACTGCGCCAGTGGCGGCGTCGTGACTGACGCTCTTTTTTTAACAAGATAACTCTTTCGGCGGTTGTTTTGATTGCTGGATGCACGGCACTCTTAGCACTGTGAAGCCAATGGGTATCAAGGCGGCAGGAGGCGTAACGCCACGGTACTTTCGGCTTTTTACGGGAACGGGTCCCTTGTGTGCGCGATTCTGAACAGCCAAGTTATGAGGGTATCAGCAAACAAACCAAGGAGCGCCATTAAAATGTGAGCGAATTATGAACACAACGAACGCAGTGGTTCTTCTTCTCTTTCTGCTCGTGGCCTTCAGCGCCGCGCGCCTGCTACTACGGGCGTGGTAGATTCACACCCACAGCGCCAGGATGAAGAAATACGACGAACAGTGGCTAAATGAGCTTTAAAGCTGAGCGTGTTGTAGGCTTCAGGCATGAAGCGGGGAGTAGCGATTGTGGCAGCGGTCGTAATCGCTACGTCCTTTTTAGCTGCTGTGGCGGTTGTCTCCTCACGAACGGAACCGTTAACAGGGTCTCTAATATCAACAGAGCGAGAAGGGATAACAGAAAGACCCCTGAGTTTTGTAAGATGCTAAAACTGCTGGCGTAGAAAAACAGCCACAACGCCCAGAACAGGAGCCACGCGAGGACAATAGTGAGACCTACAAATATTATCCTGATGTCAGGTTGTTGCTTATTTTGAAGTTCTTCACCACATTGAGAGCAATACAGTGCACCGTTACGGCTTTGGCATTGACAGTTTTCGCACCATCCTTTCGTCACCATATTCATCCCCGATTCGTTTCCGCAACAGACAAAGAGGCAACCACTAGCAAAAGAACTACTATCACATCAGTTTTAGTTGCATTAAGTTTATGCACGTTGTGATTTGTGGCCTAACTATTCCTATTCTTTCGCCTCCTCGCATTGCCCGAAACAGTAATTAGCACCATAATCTTAACGCATCGAAAGTGCCAAATGTATAAGGTCCAGGGCATACAATAACGGCTTGCTATAACGCTCAGCCATGCGTTTAGGAGGCGCTCGGATTATGACGACTATGATACCGCAATGTTATTTCTGTAAGCTCCACGAGCAAGGTACAAAATGCGCCAAATATGATCAGATCGCCCCCGAAATATTGATTAACCTAAGGAAGTGCACGTTTAAAGAAGATACTGATCCGGAGGGGTAAAATGACGATGTTGCAAAGCGCAGTAAAATATGGATTTATCTTCTTTATTGGCTTCGCCTTAACGGTGGGGGGCGTTTGCGGCCTTATGGCCATATTCGGTTCTATATTCGGTACACTCTGAATTCTGGACACGCCAACCAAACGGGCCAAAAGCGAAGGTTTGAGTTGGCCGTGCTTGTATTTCAAGCCCTATCCGGGAGTTGTTGAGCCCCCTCTTTATGTAATTTCGATGGTGCAGCACGCTCGCTGGCACCACGAATCTAAAACCGATAAGCCACGTGAGCTCCTAAACAGATTTTGCGCTCTTTCTTACAAAGAGCTTCAGATACTCCCCGTAACCCTCCCTCTCGAGATCCTCCTTCGGTACGAACCGAAGTGCCGCGGAGTTCATGCAGTAACGTTGCCCCGTCGGCGCGGGCCCGTCGGGAAAAACGTGACCCAAGTGGGAATCCCCGTGCGTGCTTCGTACTTCGATCCTCACCGCGAAGAGCTTCCGGTCTTCTCTCGTCGTAATGTTCTCCGGTTCCAAGGCTTTCGTAAAGCTTGGCCATCCCGTTCCGGAGTCGTACTTGTCGAGCGAGCTGAATAGAGGCTCTCCGGATACGATGTCAACGTAAATCCCCTCCCTCTTGTTGTCATTGTACTCATTTTGGAAAGCCGGCTCCGTGCCTTCGTGCTGCGTTACTTCGTATTGAAGCGGCGTGAGCTTCTTTTTCAGGGTGGCGTCATCGGGCTTGGAATAGGTCTTCTGTCCCCCCGGGTTGCCGCCAGGGTTGCTGCCCAGCTTCTTCTCCTTTCCCCAGGTCTTATCGAGGAACTGGTCCCGGCCGGAGCCCAACCTATAGAGTTTATACCGTAAGGGGCTTTTTTTGTGGTAATCCTGGTGGTAGAACTCGGCCTCGTAGAACCTTGAGAATTTCACAATCGACGTAACGATTGGTTTCTTGAACTGCCCGGATTTTTCTAGGTCTTCCTTTGATTTCTCCGCGATGCGCTTCTGTTCTTCATTGTGGTAGAAAATCGCCGTACGGTATTGAGGGCCCCGATCAGCAAACTGCCCGCCCGCATCCGTCGGATCAATATGACGCCAGAAGATATCCAGGAGCTGCTCATAACTCACGTTTGAAGGATCATAGTACACCTGTATGGCTTCGTGGTGCCCCGTCTTTCCCGTTGAGACTTCCTCGTAGGTGGGGTTTTCCTTCTGACCACCCGTATAGCCAGATATAACTTTTGTAACCCCAGACGCCTTTTCAAAATCAGCCGCTATGCACCAGAAGCAGCCACCCGCCAAGGTTGCGACCTTCACATTTGTCTGTTCTTCTTTCATAGGATTGTTCCCCCCTGTATTTTGCCTCTGTCCTAACATCCACTTAGCGCGAATATCAGCAAAAACATGATGATAAGGATTTTCACGGGAATTTCCATGTCTTGTTTCACATAAGACCCTGATAGGTGAAGAGAATACAGTTAGTAAACAGTTGCCCTCGACAAATCCTTAACGCTGCGGGTTCAAAATCATCTTAACTTGAGTAAGCAAAGTCATCGGTTCAACGAGGCCGAGGTCAGATCAGATCATAAGCACGGCGGTCGGTTGAGCCTAGGGTGCCGTGCCTGACTGTCTACCTAACCAGTTTGTGATGACAGAAAGGGCATCTGAATCTAGAATGCGGCCCTCGGCATTGTAATGCGCTCCGACTTCAGCTGCGACAAGCCCATCTCGCGGTCGAGGTTCATACTTGAGTACGTGATCGGCGTTATCCGGAAACACGAAGATAGCTCTGCCATTCCGAGCGGTGGCGGTTTGCAGCGCACCGCCGTCAGCACGCCAGTCAACTTGGATGTCCTTCTTGCCGATAACAACCAGCATAGGTTCCGATACCTGCGATGCGAGGTGCGCCGGATTTTCGAGCCACAGCTCGCGAGCGAATGGTAAGTTTGCCGGGACGGCTAAGCTGGCCAAAAGGCTTTTTACAACCTCAGGCAAGAACGGATCAGGCAGCATCGGCTTGCCAGCGACGAACGCCGCAATGCACGCATCGTAGCGTTTCATTATTTCATCTGCGTTGGTAAGAGACCCGACTTGCGCTTGCACTTGATCCCGTGCTACCACGCCTATCGGACGGCCCGGAGCGCCGGTCAGCACAAGACCTTTGAACCGGCGATGAGGCATCCCCGTTTGATAGTGCAGGCCGTGAATGGCTCCCTCGCTGCTCGTCAACGCAAACAATCGCGAGGCATCCACATCGGTTAGCGATACGAGTGTGGTGACAGCGCCGGTCAGTTCGTCGACGTGCCCCTGCATGCTTATCTCACCGACCAGCCGCGGCAGGTTTTCACGCGCGTGCGGCCCTGCGGCGCGTTTGTCATATCGCAGCGTAACGAATCCCTTTTCAGTGAGGGCGTTAGCAAGGAGCAGAGCACTGCAGTTAGTACCTGGCAGCAGCGGTGAGCACCAGTCTCGGTCAGTTGGTCCACTGCCAGCAACAAAGACGATGGCGGGATGCAGGCCGGCGTCGGCAGGGCGCGTGACGGTCCCATAGACCACGATCCCATCAACATCCCACGTCACCTCTTCACTGCGACGTTCTAACGTTTCTGTCACAATCTTTTTGCAAGCGCCTCGGTAACTTTAGCGCATCAATCGCGTCATCGGTCGCTGCATAGAATGCCTACCGTAATTCGACCGAATCAATGTTGTCGACATCGATGCTGCCAAGTGGTGTTTTTTCGGTCTGTATAGCGCCCGATAAACCGCGACACTAATGTGGTTTGGAGGTACCAGTCACCGCGAACTGAGCGCAGCTCTGACAGGTTGGCTTTTATTCGACACTGACCGAGTACCAGCCGCGTGTGTCGTCGTTAGTCACGTTCTTGGGCTACGCAGACAGCTATTTTTCGCCTTTGACTTCCTTGCCCTTATAGTACTCTTCCTTCTTTTTTTCGAGCTTGCCCTTTACTTCCTTGCCCTTATAGTACTCTTCCTTTTTCTCATCTTTTGCGTCCATAGAGAACCCCCATTATAGCTCTATTCGGGCGTATAAAAAGTCATCACGCGTTTTCCAGCTGCTGAAAGCGTATGTTATATGTTTTCGGTGCCTCCATGGCTATTCAGAGGCGCGTGAATACAAGTGCAGCCGTGAGCGAGTCGCGCTGTCTGTAAATGAGGCAATTCCGGCAGCCCCCCATTGTGATATTATCCGGCTGATACGACCGCCGCGCGCAGTTTAAGCTTGCTTTCAGCCAAATTAAACCTCCTCATTACCGGAGCGGCTCGTCTGAGTGAGTTGCCCGCACTGATCGCGAGTTTCTTCCTACTTTCACACCTGTTGCTCGATCTGTTCACCGGGACTCACGTGCCTCTCGATAGTTTTTAACTATCACTTTTGACCTGCTTCGGTATCGCCGCTTAATGCACTTTTTGTGTTGGAGGCTTCTTCCGGGCTGTCTGTGCAAAGCCTAGACACAATCAGATAATGGTGTTAACCCCTTTGGGTCGAGGTACACTAGGGGCATTTACGCTACTTGTTCGCCTTTTTTGAGAAGACCCTCAACCAATCCTCTAGAGTCTCTGCTTTAACTGCCTAGGCCCAGCGCAGTTTATCGGTGGTCCAGCTCCCACCGCTGCTAAAATTGACGATTGAATTGTATTGCCGATAAACAAAGATGCCGCCGTTGAGCCAACATACCTTCGCTGACGCTTGGTTGCTCCCTGAAGCCGTATTTCCCAGGTTCGCAGACCCCACTGCGTCATTATACCACGATCCAGTTCCGGCAAGAGCGCCGCCGGTCTCGTCCCAGTGCGTTTGATGCACTGGCGCGTTTCCGTCCTGACCGATCCAGACCGTTGGATATTGTTCTTTTCCGGGGCCCGCACGAGTGTCCCACGAAATCTGCGCGTAGTAGTTGTGGCCTGCGCGGATTGCGGTATCCATTGGCTCGTACCACCGCGCGCAGCTGCCCCCGGTCGTAGCGCGGTAGATAGTAAGGTAACAACTATTAGCGCCATATCCGGTGTCAATTTCGATGAAGAAACCGCCATATGCTTTATCCCAAATTTTTTGGTAGCGCTGGCCAGATACTATTCCGGCAAAATGAAAACCTACCTCCCACGAAGCAACGTTCTGGTTGTTGGTCGCGCTGCCCGCTGGGATACAGATAAAATCATTTTTCGTGATGGGGCCCCAATACGGGTAGCCGTTTGATTGGGTCTTAAACAAGTTCGGGGTGCTAACGTAAGCGTTATAGCTGGCGCCTGCCGTCCCGTGGTTAACCCACGTTGATCCTGCCTGGGGAACGTAATAAATAGCGGGCGTGTTGGATTGGACGGTCTGTGGAGTGCCTGCGCTCACGGTGACGACACCTGCAAATAGCACGGTAATGAGAAGAAGGCCTACGGAAACCGGAACGATCTTATATGCGCGCACGGGTTGCCTCGGAAAAACGTTTTTGGTCTAAAACGTTCTTTAACAGAGAACCTCGCTACAAAAGTATATAAAAGCTTCGATTGCACATGACCGTAAAAACGATGCTGCGATGTTAAAACGGCAAAAAAATGGCTACAATCGAACGATCAGACTTCCGCGCGATCGCCTTTTTGTGTTCCACCGCCTTCGTCGCAGCCGCTTAGCCAGTACGTCTTTTTTCTTAGCGGGTTCTTCTTCTTCGAAGTGCTGCGCAGCCAATCTTTGAAACGGCGCCAGCTTGGACGCGCAAACCAGCCGTGAGAACGACAATCATACGGTAAGCGTTTCTAGCACGATTGCGCCGGTTGCGTGTCATTTGTTCTCAATCGCCGAAGGCTAATCATAACGACAACATGTGCAGCACTGCCGTGCACGTGGTATGTCAGCAACTGATTATTACCCAGATCTTCGTCTTTACATTACGATCTCAAACCGCAAGCTGTTCGAAATTCATCGAAGCAAAATCTCACCTTACCACGCAAAAACCGATCATAGCTACCCAGCGAAACGGTCACTCCTCATGCGTTCTCAACGCTGGCAGGACTTCAAACGCGTATCTATCAGACGGCGCAGGACAGAGCACTTGCATTTCTTATCGCCGTATGATCCGCAAATGTATCAAGCAACACTTCCTACGATCTAAAAACAATGGTGCAAGCGCTAAGACCTCCGTATTCACACGGCGGGCACAACTCAAACGACCGTAACCCGATGTGATTTCTCCCCAAAGTTCAGCAACGAGCGACGTTTGCATTTAACCAGTAGACGCCCGATGGACCAATCCTCCTCGATTACGGCTGACCCCAACTCCCCGAGGTCGAGCTTATGCCATGGGGTTGGTATTAATGGTGTTGCGCGTTGTCCCTCAACGCGCCAGTCGTGCGGTTCCCAGCACATGTACATGCAGACGTAATCATCCGGAAGACAGCGTTTCTTGTCTTTTTCGGCAAGCGAGCTTTGCTTGACGATGTTGCGACGTCGGTCGATGCACTCCTTCAGCTCTGTCTTCATCTGCCTGATCTCCTTGAGAACGTTAGTGTTAACCACGTCTTCGCAGCAATGACACAAGACGCGCGACATGCACGATCCGCCCCAAAGAGGGTTCAAGGCCTGCGACTTGTTTCTTATTTCCGATACGTCTTCGATGAGCTTGTGTTCCAGCGCCCAGATCTTTATTCGTCTGAAAGTTATCTCAGCGGTGAGCTCCTCACATTGCTGTTCGATCGGTCCCGCCGAAAGAACGTCGAACGCCCGCATGTAGCCCTGATCTGCATTGATCTTGAGCAAGCCTATGTTGAGTTGCGTCCATCCGTGGACCGGGATCAGAGGGTCAATCACTGTCGGTTCAATCGGTTTGCCTTCTTCGTCTTTTGCGATATTGCCCGCTTCGTCTGTTGCGATGAGAGCCCCTTTGGTCAGCTCGTCCATTACGATCGCCCCTGTCCGATTTGCGATGTTGATCATATCGCACTCGTCGCTCGTTGGATTCCAGTCCCTGTTGTTCGTGACCCAGTCCTCTGGCTCGACATCGAGCAGATTGCTCGTGCACCAATCCCCACTCACGATCTCCCCTTTTGCGTCCTTCAGGTCCAAAAATGCGTACTTCCGTTTCTCAAAACGTGGCAGACAGAGGATGGCATAAACAGTATCAGCTTTGCAGGCTATTGCCCCCTTGACTGGAACCATCTGGCGGGCACCACCGTCGATGAAGTATTTTCCACATAGCTCATCGTGGGGGAATATCACCTCGACAGGCGGGAATATCAGCGGCACCGCTGCCGAGCCAAGGGCCGCTTCGATTAACAGACTCGGCGAGTGGCACTGCACGTAAAACGTGTCGCCGCGAGCCCCCTCCAACTCCGTATTGTTTGTAAAGCACGTTCTTTTCCCTGTCTCTACGTTTGTCGCGTAAAGACAGAACACGATGTTGGGGTCCAATGCTGCTTCTATATTATCGATCTTTTCTTCCATGCGTTGCTTGAGCTTGTCCATCTTGTAGAGAGCGCTCTCTGCTATGGCGGTTCCGAAGATGTCTTCGAGGTCGTCAACTGCGCTCTTGATGTCCCGAAGCGGGCTCTCCCGCGATTCTTGGATAATGGCTGCTATCGCTCGCATGCGCCCGATCGAACGGATCCGACGTTCCATAGGAAGCTCAGGACCCTTCTCAGCCAGAAGAAACGCGTTAAGCATCGGAGCAATGTGTTCGGACCAGTTGTGCTGAGGGATCAGATCGTCGCGGCCAATCACATTCTCCGACCAATACTGTTCGAGGAGCTTGTCACAGCCCAAGCCAGTCGAGACGATAACCGCGTTAATTGCCCCAATTGACGTTCCGCAGACGCAACTGATGTGAAGCAGGATGTCCTTGTCGTACAGATATTTTAGCGCGCCTACCTGGAAGTCGCCTAGCGTGCCTCCTCCACCGAGTACAATGCCAATACGCGTATCCATAACTTTTCCCCCTTTGCGCCGCACACGTTGTGAGACGCTCAAATATATTCACTAAGACGCTAAAAGTCTAAAAAGCTTCCGTTGTCTGATAGAGACAATATTGTGCATTTTTTGCAAAGAGAGCTAAGACTGTCGCTCTCTATCGGGTCGAGCGGGGGCTTCACCCTCCGCAATTAACGCTGCAGCAACACACGCCGATCATTCTGCAATTCGTGAGCACAACCTGAGACGCTTCACTCAGTATTTGAATGAACGAGGCGATTCTCATGACGGGCTCTGACCCAGCAGATGTCTGAGCCAGCTTCGAGAGTTTAGTCGCTCTAAGTGACCTGCCGCCATTCTGGGTTCCCGGCGCTCACGCAAGCTGCTCGAAGTTCATCGCAGCAAAATCTCGCCCCATAATGCAAAAGAAGGTTACTGCTATCCGACAATTCGGTTACCGCATACATTCGACAGCTTTGCTGGACTCGCAACCAAGATATTTCAGACTGTGTACGAATTGGCACTGATATTCCTCGTAGTGATTTCGTCTAATAGCAAAGCTTCAGAAGATTCAAAGACCTCAGAAAATGCCTCTAAAAACACCAAATCCTCCGTCTTCACACGGCGTCAATTTAGGCGATATAGACTCTTTGGAACTCCCTGCTGACTGCGGGTCACTGCTAAGGGTATTCTTCCTCGTAGCGATCTACCCCGCGCCTTTCAGTCTCCTGAAGCGTTTCAGACCTTCCTTGACAATTTGATTCTAGCTAGTGACTTTTCTATTGTACACCTTTCTGGGACGGACAAATCAATCAGAGTGATAGCTAACGCCTCTTTTGTGCATGATCGCTCGAAAAACAAGAGAGTTATCAGAACTACTTTAACGCGTGCGTTTAACGTTTACACATTGAGATAAAAACTGTCTAAACAACCGTGCACTTTCCTTAGAGCGTCGCAAGATATTATTACGAGAATAGTAACACCCCTTTCTGGAGGACGTACATGAGAAAGCTCACTGAGAAGGATAACGAGATATTAAAGAAGCTTGCCCCTGAGGCGAGTATACCCACCCATTACCGTTCCATTCTGCCACCGGTCTCCATGCATTTTGCGGCAGACGATTACGATTTAGAGGAACGGCTGAAGAGGCTCTCAATAGAAGATCTCGAGTATCTTGCCGACCTCATCCTGGACGGCTCGGAGTGCTTGCTGTGCATCTCTCCAGAGGCTGCCGGGATGTTTCTCGATCTGTTGGAGGAGAGAGTGCCCGGCGATACTGCGAAGAGAATCAGAGAGCTGTACAATTCGGCCACAGGATATGATATCTGAAGGGTCTCATATGGACAAAATGATTCTGATCGAGTTTCCATTCAGAAAGACGGGAATCCCCGCAACCCTCCTTATAAAAGAAGAACCCGAAATGTGCCAGATCCTGTGGGATCTTTTAGGCCAACCGATGAAGATGATATGCCACCATACGTTGTCCACCGGGGACTTTTTCCACGGTTGTGGCCGGCCTCCGAAACATCCTATTGTCATAGGTTCGCAGGCCACCCCCCTCGGAAAGAAACTGCTTCTTCTCAGCCAGCTGAAGCCAGGCTCCATCGTGTACATGGGAGGACACGACATTGCGATTGCCTATGGACCTGATATGACCGAGCCTTTAGTGGCGAGAGGGCCGGCGGTGGCAAGAGTCTCCAAAGCTTTTCTAGAAGAGCTCTATGAGGCAGGGAGGAAGATTTGGAACGCCCAATTCATCACACACCAACTGCAGACTATCACTCTAAAGAGACAGGATGTGTAAGTTGTGGCCAAGCACTGGCGGGAAGTGAAAAACGAAATCGAGGAGGAAATCGACCGAATCTGGTGGCAGGAACCTGAAGAAGTCACAATGAGCCGACTCGGGATATTCCCAAGTGGGGCAGGGACAGACAGTCAGGTGTTGGGGAACCTTTTATTTCTTGTCTCGGACACTCAGGCCATGGGATGGTGGACGATCGAGCCTGCCATCCGATCCGCGATCGCAGATCCTTTCTTTACGCTTGAGCACTGCAAGAGAATGTGGAAGTACTTGACGGTGCACATGGCTAAGCTCTTGGGCGATACCGACCCTCCCAAATGCCCGGCTCCGTGGTTGAATTTGCCCAAACTTGTTGAGCTCTGTAATGACATTGTGGACTCTTTGGATACTGTTGAGACGAAGGAGGAGTTTGCCGATCTCATCTGGAGCTGGGAAAATTACGTGAACAGACTGAACAAGTGGTTCTCACTTGTGTTCCCCTGGCACCTGGGGCTTGGTTTCCCAAGGAGGGGACTAGAAGAAACAAACGAGATGATTCGTCTGTTTCATATTTGGGATTAGTGACTATTGCCTCTCTAAGCAATGAATCGGCAAATCTACGTGATCACAGAGGCTTTAGCGATTATCTTTAGTTTTTTAGACTTTCTTGATTACCCTGTGGCTACCGTCACAGAAAGGTTTGTTCGAGGAGATGCCACATCGGCATAGGGTGACGCGATTGCGGATCTCGTACGTCACGCCATCTGCGGATTCAATAGGGATTCCCCCACGAACCCATAGAGGGCCGTCATATCCTCTCAGTGGCTCTTCGACCACTGCGATTGAGGGTTCGAGTTTGGGTTCAATAAGTCTTCCATTTTTTTTGTTAGACGCCATCAGGCGGCCCGAATTACAGTTAGCCACTTCTGCAAGGGCCATACGTCGCGCGTCGGGATCATCAGAATGCAAAATCAGATCCCGGATACCACCTGCTCGCAGGCACATGCCCACGTGCGAGCAGAGGTCGCGAACATCGGTGAGAACAAGCTTGGGCCCTTGCAGCTCTTCGGCGCGAGCCCGATATGATACTCGACTTGCGGTCTCTGTTCCGTTGAAGTGCGCTGCTTCGTGGGTCTTATCACAGAAAGGTTTGTCCTTGGATTGCCCACAACGACAGAGCGAGTAATTTTCGTGTAGTGGAAAACGCTTACTCACGTGATAATCGCACGGGTAGTCCTCGGCGTCGTTACCTACTGTGAGTTCGAACAACGGGATAGTGCCCGAAACACTATAAGGTCCGTCTTTACACACTTTGATGTTAGGCTTATTACTGACATTCTCTCTCATGCGTTCATTGCTACTAGTTACAGTCATTGGCGTCGTTTCTAGTCCATTGTGGCGAGCCGTCAAGTTGACGACGTTGAATCGCACGTTGGACGATTTCGCTCGCGGTGTTTTGTTGGGGTGAAACATACGCTCGTGCTAACAGCTAGAAGGATAAAAACCAGCACAACAGCTATGAGCGGACGTCTCAAGCTCACGAATAAGTTTGCGATGCCCTTTCTATAAATAATTCCCGCTCTCGTAATGGCTCGAGCGCACCTCCCACAACACACGCTTTCCCACTCACACAACACACGCCTTCAACTTTGAACAATGCGTGTACCACTGTCGAGGTCAGGTTTCGCTCTACGAGCGGCCTAGCTGAGAAATTGAAGCTCTCACGCTCGATTGATAAAGGGTTTTTTAAGCACTAAATGTCAAGATAATTAACTATCAAAGGGTAAGTAGAGGCGCTATCGGATAAGCTATACTACCTGACGAGGGGGTTTTGTGAGGGTTCCGATTACATCAGCAAACATGGTAAGATGTCTCAGCTGCACGACGTGCCCAACGTTCAAGCATACCCATTGCAGCGGATGGTTTCATTGCAAT
>DASPOC010000090.1:0-4779 GCA_035626195.1 Bathyarchaeia archaeon
GAAATCGATTCCCTCGGCGATCAGGTCCTCAATAATGAGCGCCGATGCGGGAATCTCGATCATGATACCGACGTCCACCTGTTCAAAATCAATGCCTATTTCAGCGATGGTCTCTTTCGCTGCTCGCACTTCGTCCTGGTGTTGTACGAGGGGCAGCATGATCCCGATGTTCGTATAGCCGTTGTCGATAAGGTGCTTGAACGTCTGGAGCTGCATCTTGAAGACTTCAACATCACGGAGGTCGCGCCTTATGCCACGCCAGCCGAGCATCGGGTTCGGCTCGATCGGCTCCTCCTCGCCGCCTTCCATTTGCCGGAACTCATCGGTAGGGGCGTCGAGCGTGCGCACCCACACGGGTCGTGGGAAGAACGCGTCGACCACTGTTCGGATGCCTTTCTCGAGTTCACTAATGAACGCGTCTTTTTCATTGTGCTCGATGTACCAGTGTGGGTGTTTGCCCATACCGATGATCATGTGCTCGACCCGTAAGAGCCCAACGCCATCGGCTCCGGTCGCAACGGCTCGTTCTGTGGCCTGAGCTATTGAAACGTTTACCTTGACTTCAGTGGCAGTGATGGGTTTTGCCGGGCCCACAGTAACCACCCCCGCGGCGGGGGCCGCCGCTTTAGCCTGTTCGAGTCGTCCGGAGAAGATAAGCCCCCTCTCGCCGTCAACGGTGATAAGCATGCCATCAGTGAGCTTCTTCGTAGCCTCCTTCGTTCCCACCACAGCGGGTACGCCGAGTTCCCTTGAAACGATGGCCGCGTGACTAGTCAAGCCGCCTTCGTCTGTAACGATCGCCGCTGCCCTTTGCATCGCGGGAACCATGTCTGGGGAGGTCATCGCCGTAACGAGGATGTCCCCGTCCGAAACTCTATCGAGCTCGTCCACGCTTCGAATGATTTTGACTTCGCCAGACGCTTGGCCAGGAGATGCCCCGAGGCCTTCGAGCAATTTCTCTGCCTCGCCTGCTGTGCTCGTCTCTTTTGCTGCGTCTCCTTTCCTAATCGTGGTCACCGGTCTCGATTGCACAATGTACACCTCACCCTTTTCGATCGCCCATTCGATGTCTTGAGGGCTGTTGTAATGCTCTTCGATGAGTTCGCCCAGGTCGAGAATGGTATACAGCTCGGCGTCGTTGAGGACTCTCTTGTTCTGCAGGTCTGCTGGGACATCCTTGGTAATCGTAGCGCCCGTTTTTTGATCCTTCACGACCATAACTTTCTTGGTGGCGACATTTGCTTTGATTTGGCGGGTCTTCCTATCGATGAGGTACGTATCCGGCGACACGGAGCCTGATACGATGGCCTCTCCGAGACCCCAAGACCCCTCGATAATCGCTTCTGACGCACCGGTCGTCGGGTTGGTCGTGAACATGACCCCTGACCTGTCCGCGTTGACCATCTTCTGGACGACAGCGGATATATTCACGGAATCGTGCTCAAAACCTTGCTTGACGCGGTAGAAAATGGCCCGCGCGCCGTACAGGGATGCCCAGCATTTTTGAACTGCGCCGACCACGTTGCTGGCGCCTCGCACGTTGAGAAATGTCTCCTGTTGTCCTGCAAAGCTCGCTTCGGGCATGTCTTCGGCCGTTGCGCTCGATCGCACGGCTACTAGCGGTGTATCCCCTTCTCTCTTTGCCAGCTCGTTGTAGGCACCCATGATGTCGCTGCGCATGTGCTGTGGCATCTTCGTCTTCAGCACGAGCTTCTTGGCGCTAGCGGCGGCCGCTTCCAATTCCTTTGCGTCGTCGACGTTCACGCGGAGTGCGGCAAAAAGTTGCGGCGCGATGCCCGTCTCGTCGAGAAAGCGCCGGAACGCCTGCGCGGTGACAGCGATACCTCGCGGCACAGGAATTTCCGCGCTTATCATCTCTCCGAGGCTTGCTCCCTTTCCTCCAACGGAAGGAACGTCTTCAATGCGGACGTTCTCAAGCCAGACGACAGTTGGTTTATCTTTCATGCTCGCATCCTTTGCAGTTTAATCACTGCTATTTGGCGGCAGTAATTACATAAGCCTTTCCGACCAAAAGTAGAAATACGCTTTTGACGTCTAGGTAATGCGAATAGCGTTGATGCGCTCTGTGCGCTTCAGTTTTTTGACGAGGAATTGTTGCCATGAGGATACTTGTAAGTGACCCCCTATCTCAAGCCGGTGTTGAGCTGCTCACGAGAGACCACCGCGTCGACGTCAGGACCGATCTTTCACCAGAACAGTTTATCCGCATTGTCAGCGACTACGATGCGCTTATTGTCCGAAGTGGGACACAAGTAACGAAAGACGTTATCGATGCATCAAACCTCAAAGTGATCGGACGCGCGGGCGTAGGCGTAGACAACATCGACGTTGACGCTGCGTCGGCGAAGGGCATCATCGTCATAAACGCGCCTGAGGGCAACATGATCTCCGCTGCTGAGCACACCATAAGCATGATGATGGCGCTGTCGCGCAGCATCCCACAGGCAAACGTTTCGGTCAGGAACGGCGAGTGGAAACGCTCGCGGTTTCTCGGGGTCGAAGTCTTCGGCAAGACGCTCGGCGTTCTCGGCCTGGGACGTATAGGGGCCGAAGTGGCGAAGCGGATGCGCGCCCTCGGCATGAGCGTCATTGCATACGATCCCTTTGTTACCGTAGAGCGCGCTAAGGAGCTCCACGTTGATCTGGCATCGCTTGATGACGTTCTCGCCAAATCGGACTTTATCACCGTTCATACGCCACTGACCAAGGAGACGCACCACTTGATCGGCGTCAAAGAGATCACGAAAATGCGCGACGGCGTCCGGATTGTGAACGTTGCGCGCGGTGGCATCATAGACGAAGAAGCGCTGTACGAGGGCCTTAACAGCGGCAAGATCGCAGGAGCAGCGCTAGACGTCTTTGAACATGAGCCCCCCACGGGAAGTCCGCTTCTCTCGCTCGACAACTGCATCTTGACGCCGCACCTCGGCGCCTCGACCGTTGAGGCGCAGATCAACGTGGCTGTCTCTATCGCAGAGCAAATGCTTGGCGCGCTCAAGGGCGAACCGGTGCGAAACGCGGTTAACGTGTCGATACGGGCGGAGACGTTTGGGGCGGTGCGGAGCTATATGCCGCTTTCGGAGCAACTCGGCAAGTTCTGCATTCAGCTTGTCGAGGGGCAGATTCAAGGCATCGGCGTCACGTATACCGGCGAGGTTGGCCAGTGCGACGTTCACCCGCTAACTATTGCCGTGCTTAAGGGCGTCCTTGACCATGTGCTACAATCCCCAGTCAATTTTGTCAACGCGGAGATACTTGCGAAGAAGCGGGGCATTCGGATTACCGAGACGAAGACGCAAAAGGTCGAAGACTTTCAGAGTCTGATAACGGTCAAAATAAGCAGCGACAAAGGGGACTGGTCGGTTTCAGGAACCCTCTTCTTGGGGGACCAACCAAGGATAGTCAAGATCGGCAATTATCACGTCGACGCAGAGACGCAAGGATGCATGCTGATTACGTCCCATATCGACAAGCCTGGAGTCATCGGCAAGGTCGGTACGCTACTCGGTAATAACAACATAAATATCGCCGGCATGAACGTCGGCCGCGACAAAGTCAGGGGCGGAGCGGTGATGGTCCTCGCGCTGGACGATCCTATTCAAGATGCGGTCTTGGCGCAAATCCGAGAGATCGATGGGATTTCGGTGGCGACAGCTGTCGTGCTTTGACGGTGCAAATTCTCTGCGGGTGCTGTGGCAGCGACTAAGGCGGCTCCGCCAGTGCTTGCTAGCGCTTTTTCTTCTTGGCGCTCTTCTTGCGGGCTTTGCTCTGGGCTTTTCGCCTCACTTGCGGTTGTGCCGCCGGATGTTGGGTTGATTTTTCGACGACGTCAACGAATGGCTCGCGTTTCTCGTGTTCTTTGTAGAGAGGTCGCCTGGACCGGGCTTTTCGCTTTTTCTCTTCGCCGGTGAGCTCTTCCAATGCTTCGATCGGTGCGGCAACGGCGCGCTTGACCGTCGCTTTTCTATCTTTGGGCCCAGTACGCTTTCGCGTTACTGGCTCTTCGCGCGGGACGAACAGCCACAGAGTGACAACTAGAACGGTAAAAATAATGAGAATGACGATTGCGGTCGGATCGACGCTGTTCAGGACGGGCAGAAAGAACAGGGCGACGATGATTGCCAAAGGGATCCCGGCGAAGATTCCGACGTACAACAAAGGCGGCATCAATTTTTGCGTTTTCATTCTGTCACACAAGTTCCATCAGCGGCGCGTTGGCCCGCGGCGCGCTGTTACTAGCTGTGCCGAATCCTCTACTAATCTCTTTTGATTGCTGCAAGCGCCTCGGAGAGTGAGTGGTGAACACCAATCTGTTGCGTTCCTCAAGCCGAAGCTCACGCGCTTCGCGTCATAATCCGTGCGCCGCGGTCAAGCGCGTCTAAGATGTGATTTGCGATGTTGGTCCCCTTTGTCACCTTAATCTCACCGCTTCGCCCGATGGTAGCTGTGAAGAGATACTCATCATCGATCAACACGTCTACGATGTCACCCGGCCGGGCATCTGACGTCACAATCACGTGGCGGTCGGTGAGCTCAACTTCGGCCCTTGCTGTAGCTTTTTGGGGGGGCGCATTTTCGCGATTTTTGACCCTTCTTTGTGGCTCTTCAGTCGTCTGCAGAACGTCAATATCAATCCCAAGGACGTCTTCAACTTTTTCGATGTTCTTGCCACCCTTGCCGATCACGTGGGATATATCCTTGTCGCTCACGTAGACGTTGGCACGAGTGTCCGAGAGAATCTCGACGCTGACCGGCTCT
>DASPOC010000091.1:0-21811 GCA_035626195.1 Bathyarchaeia archaeon
CGTGCTGAGAAGTTCACCCTTTTACCCGAGAGGCTCCCTCTGAATCGCCCGTCTTTGCCTTGAGTCTTTGCGACAGCGTTTTCAAAGGCCTCCCGCTGCGATGTCTTGCAGGAGGCACTCCTGAAACTTCGTTATCAAGGAATGTAGTGACGTGATATTGCAAGAGTTCCCACAGGTCTTCGATAATGAGTTGTGGTGCGCCTGCCTCTCGATTCTCTTGAAATCTCTGGTTTATTCTGATGATGTCAACAAGCTTGTGCGTCAGGTCATCTTCAGACCTTTGTCCGTTTTCAAGTGTGATAGAAGGTCGCGTCGTTACAGGCGGGACAGGCAAGACGGTTAGTATCATCCATTCCGGACGTACGTTACTGGCGTCGAGACCGAGTAGCTCAATGTCGCTATCTGGTATCCGTTCAAATCTATCGCGGATATCTGCGGGCATCAATTTGTGACTATCTTCAACGTAGCGAGTTGGCTTCTCATACTTTATCTCCTTCTGCTGTTCCGCACAGTAGGGGCATGTGATTGCTTTTCGCGCTTCTTTGATGACGTTTTTGACAATGTCTTCAGTGGAGTAATTCTTGTCCTTCAGTTCGTGCATTTTGAGAAGGAATTCGTGCTGCTGCATTTCATCGAGCAACAGGTGCCCGCAGCGGCGACACGTCGCTCTAAGTATTTTCCTTATAAGCTTTGCAAATCCAACGTGGACTACGGGAGCGGCAAGTTCGATGTGGCCGAAGTGGCCAGGGCATTCGCCAGCACGCTGTGCACAGGTCTTGCATCGTAGACCTGGGTCTATGACTCCGAGCCGCGGGTCCATAAGACCCATTTCGATGGGAAAACCGTCGTCATCGTAAGTGTCGGCAGTAATAACTTTCGTTACACTCATCTTCCGATATTCTTTTGGTGACAGCAATCCAAATTTGATTTTTCCGATTCGCTTAGGGCTGCTCATGTGATCCTCCCGATTAGACCGCGTCTTCCAATTCAATGCGGGGGGCAATACCAAGAGCCTTCATCTCATCTAGCAACAATTTGAAAGCGTAACTCATTTCAACTTTGTAGATATCGGTATCTGCTCCGCAATTAGGGCAATAGACTACGTTACGACGTTTATCAAAAGTGGCTATCATCCCGCACGCAGTACATACATACTCTTCAACTTTGTCCGATTCGTCGACGAGTCGTTCTTTCAATGCCAAAGCTGCGCCGTGGCCAATCATTACATCACGCTCCATCTCGCCGAATCGTAGTCCTCCTTCGCGCGCTCGACCTTCGGTCGGTTGATGCGTTAGCACTTGGACGGGTCCACGCGATCGCGCGTGTAGTTTCTCTGACACCATGTGGTGGAGCTTCTGGTAAAGGATCAGTCCGACAAACATGTCGGCGGCCAGCCTTTCGCCCGTGATCCCGTCGTACAGTACCTCCTTTCCGGTATGGGAGAAGCCATTTCTTCGCAGCGCCCCCCTCAAACTGACTTCAGGTTCGCCAGAAAATGCAGTACCGTCTATCCGTCTTCCTTCGAGACTTCCCACTTTTCCGCCGATCATTTCCAAAACGTGGCCGACGGTCATTCGTGACGGGATCGCGTGAGGATTGATGATCAAATCAGGAACGATCCCTTCTCCGGTAAATGGCATGTCTTCTTGCGGTACGATGAGCCCGATTACGCCTTTCTGCCCGTGTCTTGAAGCGAACTTGTCTCCTAATTCTGGTACTCGTTGATCCCTAGTTCTGACTTTGACTAATCTGGATCCATTCTCACCTTCCGTAATGATGACTGCGTCCACAACGCCACTCTCGTTCGAACGCATCGTGACAGAAGTTTCACGCCTTTTTTGGGTGCTGATGCCACCGAGCTCCGTGGGCTCTTCAAGAAATCTTGGCGGACTAGTCTTTCCTACGAGCACATCATTGGGTTGCACTTCGGCCTCTGGATTGACGAAACCGTCTTCGTCTAGGTTTGCATAAACTTCCGGGCCTCGCGCGCCACGAACTTCTGCGTCCGGTATCTCAAATTTATCTTCTTGCCCCCCTGGGTATCTGCGTTCTTCAGCTTCGTAGGTGCGGAAAAAGTGGCTTCTGCCGAGGCCACGCTCGATCGAGTTCTTGTTGATAATGAGCGCATCTTCAATGTTGTAGCCTTCGTAGGACTGGACGGCGACAACGAAGTTCTGTCCCGAAAGCCTGTCGTCAAAGCCTACCGCTTCCATTGCGTTGGTTTTTACGATTCCGAGCTGCGGATAATGTAAATAGTGCGAACGAGTATCAGGCCTCAGCTTCCAGTTGGCGCACGAAGCGCCTAACGATTGTTTGACCATACCCGCCCCCATTGTGTTGCGCGGCGAGGCGTTATGCTCTGGATATGGAACCAATCCCGTGGCTATCCCCAAAATGAGCGATGGATCGATCTCCAGGTGTGTATGTTCACTCGTCAGATCTTCAGGCGCGACAGCAACGTAGATATTCTCTTCCTCTTCGGCATCGATATACTCGATGAGGCCGTTCTCTATCAAATCATCAAAAGAAAGCTCTGCTTGCTCGAGTTTTAGGATGTGCTCTTCGGAAATGAGCGGTGCCCCTCTCTCGACAATTATAAGCGGCCTACGAGCTCTTCCGGAATCCGTGTTGATATTGATTTCGTTCGTGTCTTCATGATAAGCAATATTTATCAGATGCGGAAGCTCGCCACGTCTTCGCTTCGTTCGAAATTGATCAACAAATTGCTTTGGATTGCTGTGTGTTCCCTTTAGGGCGCCGTCCAAGTAAATCCTAGCTTCGGTCATCAGCTTCAACCTCCGACACGAATTCGCGTCCGATGGGCGTATAGCCAAGCTCTTCAAGTGCCGACAGGACTGTGGTCTCGTCCTCGAGAGCGGTTGAAAGTTCGACCTGCTGAGCAAAGTTCTTTACAAGACCACAGTTTGGGCCTTCAGGTGTCTCACTCGGACAGATGCGGCCCCATTGAGTTGGGTGTAGGTCACGGGCCTCAAAGTGAGGCTGCGCTCGAGAAAGCGGTGAAATCACTCTTCTTAAGTGCGACAACATTGCCATGTAGTCGGTTCGGTCAAGGAGCTGCGACACCCCTGTTCGCCCTCCGACCCAGTTTCCAGTGGCAAGGGGGTGGGTGAGCCTCTCTGTTAGGACGTCTGCCCTCACTGCAGTCAACACATTCAGCTCGCGGTTTCTCATGTCCGCTCGCTCAAGTTGGTACTTGATGTCTCGCGTAAGTCGACTGAACGACACGCGAAAGAGATCTTCCATCAGGTCGCCAGCGAGTTTCAAACGCTTGTTAGCGTAGTGGTCTTTATCATCTTCTCCGCGTTTGCGCAGAGCAAGTTTGAAGCAGGCTTCCGCCATTCTTCCGAGAAAGTGTGCTTTGACTAGTCGCGTTTCTTCCTCGGAGAGAAGCGGATCATTTAAGTGGGGCAGGAGATAGCGATCGACAACATAATTAGACCGTTTCGCCTGATATTCGGTAGCTTGGCCAGCAGCAACTTTCTCGCCGAGTCTTTTCATTGCTGATTCCTGAATTCTTCGGTAGTATGGTTCAAGCGACTCCTCCGCGTCTTGAAGAAAGTCTTCTGCCTCCTCGATATTCTCTAACATGAATTTGATGATTTCGGGATCGTCGGATACTGATTGGACAATGTCTTGATCAGTCACCAGACCAAGCGCCCTGATAAGCATTATGTAGTTGATTCTCCCGGAAACTGAGGGGAATGAGACCTCCAGAATAGAATCACGCCCCCTTTCTATCATGACCAGCGCTTTGTACCCTCTGCGCTGTGAAAAAACTTTGGCGACTTCTATTCGTCCGCCATAGCGTTCATCATATTCGGCAAAGATCTTGTTAGGTGCAAGATCCTCGAGGGTTATTATTACCCGCTCTGATCCGCTGACAATGAAGTATCCGCCGGGATCCGCCGGATCTTCGCCGAGCTTGACCATCTGAGCGTCGGAGAGTTTGGAGAGGTTACACGCCGTTGAACCCACCATTATCGGCATTAGTCCAACTTCGACTTCCTCAGGTTCTTTTTCGATGTCTCCTTGTATAAGGGTCATTTCGAGAAATATGGGTGCGGCATACGTAATGTTTCGAAGTCGCGCTTCCGTGGGGTAAAGCTCCTCGAGCGAGCCATCTGCTTCGCGCACTTTTGGCGTATCAACCCGAATACGGCCAAGTTTGACGAGAAGGCCTGGGACGTCAGTATCGATTACTATCTGCTCATCAATGATTTTCTGTAACCCCAGCTCGATAAAGTCGTCAAAAGAGTTGATGTGATGCTGTGCAATCTTGTCTCGGGTGAAATAGCTTTTGGATATTGCCTGTCTGTCTATCAAATTCTCACCCCATTTTTGTGTCTATCACGAGACGGTAGGATACGGCTTCGTCCGCTGTCAAACTCCGGCGTTTTATTCTTATTACGTTATCTTTTTTCGCTGCAATTTCTTTGCACGCGGGATCTGTTACAGATATTTTAGGCAGTTGCTTAAGCTCGATGCTATATCGCGCTAGCAACTCTTGCACTTCTTCGTCAGACATGATGAAGTGCTCCGGTACCATTTCATGTTTTATAACATTCAGGTTTTTCATGCGCACCACCACAAACTGCATTCTAGACGGACAAAAGATGAATCGACTCGAAATTCTACAAGCAGATCTTTGTTCTCCAAGCGTCGTTCAATGTGTTCTGTTATCGGCTACTTCGAGATTTGTTGCTTTGTCGTCTAGCGGCAATAAAGGCGGGCTCGAAGGGAGTTGAACCCTTGACCGCCTGGTATCTCTCCTTAGATTCCGGGTTAAAAGCCAGGTGCTCTGCCTAACTGAGCTACGAGCCCTCTATATATTTCGATACTGTACTCTAACAGGCCAACTACCATTTGACAATTAGCGATAGGAAAACCTCACCGCTCTTAATATAAGCTCGCTAAATTTAAACCTTTCCTCATCGGTCACAGGCGCTTGAGGAGAATAACAGGCTGTTTGTTTTTCGCGAATGTTAAATATGCGGGACGTATATTAAGGTTTGGCTGATGGCATTGTTAATCAGCGTCGGTGGTCAATATGGCTAAGGTAACAATAAGCTTGATAAAAGCGGACGTTGGGGGGTTTCCAGGACACGCGACCGTTCACCCACACCTTTGCGAAAAGGCAGAGGAGATTCTTAGCGAAGCAGTTAAAACGGGAATCGTTGCCGATTTCAGAGTTATGGCGTGTGGTGATGACCTCGAACTGCTTATGGGGCACGCTAAAGGCGAAAATGATCCAGAAGTCCACGAACTCGCGTGGAAGATCTTTACTGCGTGCACGGATGTTGCAAGGGTTTTGAAGCTGTATGGAGCGGGTCAAGATATGCTGAAGGACTCGTTCTCAGGAAACATACGCGGAATGGGCCCAGGGGCTACGGAACTCGAGTTCACAGAACGAACGGGAGAGCCCCTTATCGCATTTATGATGGACAAAACTGAACCTGGTGCTTTCAATCTTCCGATTTTTAAGATGTTTGCCGATCCGTTCAACACGGCCGGATTGGTGATTGATCCAAGCATGCACAGTGGTTTCAAGTTCGAGATATGGGACATTCAGGACCACGTGCGCGTCTTTATGGATTGCCCCGCAGAGATGTATGACATGCTGGCCTTAATCGGCGCCAAGAGTCGCTACGTTATTAAGCGGGTTTATCCAAAAGAAGGGGGAAAATTGCCGTCTGAAGAGCCAGTAGCAGCTGTAAGTACTGAGAAGCTGTATGAAATCGCAGGCGAATATGTTGGCAAGGACGATCCGGTGGCACTTGTGCGGTCTCAGTCGGGATTGCCCGCCCTCGGTGAGGTGCTCGAACCGTGGACATTCCCTCACTTGGTCAGCGGCTGGATGAGAGGGAGCCATAATGGCCCAGTTATGCCGGTCGCTTTTGAAAACGCGAATTGCACTCGCTTTGATGGCCCTCCGCGTGCTGTCGCAGCCGGATTTCAAATCGCCAACGGGAAGTTCGTTGGGCCCGTGGATCTGTTTAACGATCCTGCATATGATGCAGCACGCGATGAAGCAAATGTGATAGCGAACTATATGAGGCGACACGGGCCTTTTGAGCCACATCGGTTACCCCTTAAGGATATGGAGTATACGACGCTCCCTAGAGTGCTTAGGAGACTTGAGGACAGGTTTGAACGCGTGGAATGACTTGGGCGAACAACGCCAGTAAACAGCAACAGGAAACTGGATTGCGTCGAAGGAAAAAGGAAACGTTAGGGCGTGCCTACTAACGACTCTTAGCAGGAAGGGGGGCGATCGATATCGAAGAAATATGGATAGAGAAATACCGCCCCCGTAAGCTCAGCCAAGTTGTTGGACAAAATCAAGTCGTTAAAAGACTGCAATCCTACATCAAATTAGAGAACATGCCGCATTTGATGTTTGCAGGAGCAGCCGGCACGGGAAAAACCAGTGCGGCAATCGCCTTGGCACACGAACTCTACAGAGATGATTGGAGGAGCAACTTCACAGAGCTCAATGCTTCCGATGAACGTGGCATTGAAGTTGTTCGCAACAAGATCAAGAACTTTGCCAGAACCGCTCCTGTTAGCGCGCCTTTCAAGATTATTTTTCTGGATGAGGCTGATTCGCTGACACCTGACGCGCAATCGGCTTTGCGGAGGACTATGGAGAGCTTCAGCATGTCCTGTCGTTTCATTTTGTCGTGTAACTATTCGAGCAAAATAATTGAACCAATACAATCCAGATGCGCTGTTTATCGTTTCAAACCACTTGGGGAAAACGAGCTTTCAGCGCAGTTGAGATACATTGCCACGAAAGAGCAGTTAGAAATAAGCGACGAAGCTTTGGACGCAATTAGTTATGTGGCCGCGGGGGATCTGCGTCGAGCCATTAACACACTGCAGTCGGCAGCTTCGATAAAAACAGAGATTGATCAGGAAACAATCTATCAAATTACGGCGACTCCCGATCCGCAAGCAATTAAGGAGCTTTTATGCGCTTCCATAGCGGGCAAGCTTAAGCTTGCGCTGTCGTCGCTTGACGCTCTTCTTCTGGAACAAGGTTTTTCTGGAAGCGAAATTGTAGTGCAAATCCACAAAGCGCTGTTAGACCTTGATATCTCCGACCAGACTAAAGTGCAGCTCATTGACAGTGTGGGAGAGATTGATTTTCGACTCAGCGAAGGGGCCGACGAAAGGATACAACTAGAGGCCCTCATAGCAGAATTCGTGCTTCTGAGTCAGAGAAATCAGCGTAACTCCACGTAGCACGCTGTGCTGTGAAGCTACTGCCGCGACAAGCCGCACAAGTCGGTTTTTGTGGAAGATGGATAGTGATTCGATTCTCACGTGATCCCCGCACTGCGGCCGTGGGATTCGAGTCTTAGGTTGGTGTCGACGCTTGAATGCTCGACATGTTGAACGCGATGAGCGTCGTTCGGCGTGGTGGCAGGTCGATTTGTTGGTCGCGCAGATAAGCAAAACTTTCAGAAGCAGTGACGCCGAATCAGCCATACGAAAGCTTGAAATAAGGACTCTTCTATAACAGGCCCTATCTAACGTCAAGAAACGGGCTAACATATGAAGTGGCAAGGAAAATCTGTGCGCCGCAGCACCGGAGGCAGAATCAAGCACTCTGCCGGCAAGAGGAAACATGAGATGGGCAGAGAGTCGACGCTTACGCAGCTTGGAGAGACCAGAAAGAAGCAAGTTTCGGGATTCGGCGGCAACTCGAAGATACGGCTTCTCAAAGGCGCTCACGTGAATGTGACTAATGCGTCGACAGGCAAGACGAGCAAAGCGGATATTGGCACGGTCGAACTTAACGGTGCAAATAGGAACTATGTGAGGCGTAACATAATCACGAAAGGAGCGGTTGTTCAAACAACCTTAGGCAAAGCGAAAGTCACCAACCGACCTGGTCAGGACGGATCAATCAACGCGATTCTCCTTGCAGAACAATAGCTGTTCATCCGAAATGACAAGAGATGCTAGTAGTTCAGAAGATCGTCCACAAGCTGGCTTATCCCCTCTCCCGTTCTTACGCTCATTGAGATTTGTTTGACCTGCGGGGCAATTCGCTTCATATCATTTTTCATACGCGCGACGCTCGCCCCGACTGCCCCCGCTAAGTCGATTTTGTTGATAACCCCAATATCGCTGACCCTGAAGATCATGGGGTGTTTATTCACGACGTCATCCCCCTCGGTGACACTTACAACTACGATTCTCGCGTCGGTCCCAAGTTCAAAGTCCGTGGGACACACCATGTTTCCGACGTTTTCGATAAACAGAATGTCCAGCTTTTTGAGAGGTAGTCTTTCAATGGCGTGGCTAACAAGATGTGCATCGAGGTGACATTCTGTTCCGGTGTTTAGGTTAACAACAGGGATATTTAGCGCCTTCATTCGAAGAAAATCATCCTCGCCAGCAACGTCGCCTGCAATCGCTCCGACGTGTAATCCTTGACGCTCCAAGATTGGGGCAACCTTCTCGATAATCGACGTCTTTCCTGAGCCGATTGACCCCAGTATGTCGAATGCCCGGATGTTATATCGTTTGAGAACCGTTAAGTTCTGATTTGCCTCCTCCTTATTCTTTTTAAGAATATCTCTGCCTACCTCGATCTCCAGCTTGTGCATAGTATTTAATGTCTGTTTTGACAATATTAAAATATCTGCAACGCGGGATTGTCAAACAATGGCGAAGACTACAAAAAAAAAGGTCGTTTGGCCTGTTTACATCGACGCGCATAAAACGCGAAAAGAAGGTCGAATATTAGCCAAGGGAGATTCGGTAGGAGCGCCAGATATCAAGGAAATCGTTCGCGCAGCGCAGGAACTAGGATTGAGTCCCACCTATGAAGATGAAAAGGCATATCCACGGCTTTGGTGGGAACACAAAGGGCGGTTGCTCATAGACGTCAGTGGCGCAAAGCGAAAGGCGATACGGCAAATTGCGCGCGCGATAAAAGCATCGCGAGCTCTGCACGATTCTTGAAGATAAATGAACAAGCGAATAGAATTTCACACGCACACTATTCTTAGCGACGGTGCGCTCCTGCCGAGTGAACTTATAAGACGGGCGTATGTAGCAGATCACGAAGCCATTGCGATAACAGATCACGTTGACTTCTCCAACATCGATTCAGTGATACGCGCGACAAAGCGAGCAGCAGAGGGATCCAGCGGGATCGAAGTTCTCGTTGGAGCCGAGATTACTCACGTTGTGCCAGAAAAAATTCCCAAGCTTGTTGGGAAAGCGAAAGCGTTAGGTGCGCAACTAGTAATCGTACACGGTGAGACCATTGCAGAGCCGGTGGCGCTAGGAACAAACCGGGCGGCTGCAGCTGTTAGCGATGTCAACATCATTGCACATCCAGGCCTTGTGAGCCGGGAAGATGTAGAGCTTGCGAATCAGAATGGAATCTACTTGGAGCTTACAGCCCGATGTGGCCACAACGTCACTAATGGCCACGTGGCTAAAATTGCCTCGAACCTCCTCGTAAACTCAGACTGTCACGGCACTGAGTTGATAACGAATATTGAGGCCGAACAGATCGCACGCGGGGCTGGTTTGAACGAAGATCAAGCGCTGCGCTTAATTCGTCGAAACGCTACGTCCCTTCTCAACAAAATTTTATAGATTGTCCCCAAACTTTAAATAGTTTGATATATCATATATATATGTAACGTTTGAGGTCAGGATTTGAGAAGGGTAGGTACTGTACTCCACGTATCGAGTCACGGCTATATTATTCTTAAAGCTGAATTCTTCCCAACGATTGATTCTCCGGTAGTAACGAAGCGAATGAAGAGAATTGGCACGGTGCATGACGTGTTTGGTCCAGTAACGTCGCCATATCTTTCTGTGAAGCCGTTTAAGAACCTTTCTCTCGCTAACTTGCGAGAACTCCGCGGCGAGAAGGTCTACATCTGAGCTCAAAGGTGAATATATGGTTGAAGTAGAAAAAGAGAGGATAATAGAGCGCGCAAAAGCGCGAGAAGTTACAAAAGAGCGCCAGAAAGAGCTTGGAGAGTACGAGGAATCGAAAGCTGTCTGCCCCGAATGCGGTTCGCGACAGCTAGTCCAAGACTACGAACGAGCGGAGCTTGTGTGCGACAAATGCGGTTTGGTTATTGATGAAGATTTCATGGATATGGGTCCTGAATGGCGGGCATTTGATCACGATCAACGCATGAAAAGGAGCCGTGTGGGTGCTCCTATGACGTATACCATCCACGACAAGGGATTGTCCACGATGATAGACTGGCGAAACAGGGATTCGTACGGCCGATCTATCTCTTCCAAGAACAGGGCGCAACTTTATCGATTACGCAAATGGCAGCGACGAATTCGCGTGTCAAATGCTACGGAAAGAAACTTAGCGTTTGCCTTGTCTGAGCTTGACAGAATGGCGTCCGCGCTTGGGTTATCAAGAAATGTGCGGGAAACGGCTGCTGTCGTGTATCGAAAAGCAGTCGACAAGAATCTTATTCGAGGAAGAAGCATCGAAGGCGTTGCGGCTGCGGCTCTATATGCTGCGTGCCGTCAGTGCTCAGTTCCAAGGACTCTCGACGAAATTGCAGAGGTCTCGCGGGTGAGCCGAAAAGAGATCGGAAGAACTTATAGATTCATTTCACGGGAACTTGATCTGAAACTGACTCCGACATCGCCGATAGATTATGTACCGAGATTCTGTTCCGGCCTAAAGCTCAAGGGTGAAGTTCAATCCAAGGCGGTCGAAATACTGAGGCAAGCAGCGGAAAAAGAACTAACGAGCGGGCGAGGCCCGACTGGGGTAGCCGCAGCAGCTATCTACATAGCCTCGGTTATCTGCGGTGACAGGCGTACGCAACGAGAGGTGGCTGACGTTGCCGGTGTAACCGAAGTAACAATTAGAAATCGTTACAAAGAACTGGCGGAGGAGCTGGATATTGAGATCCTATTCTGAGACAGCTCCTTCTCTGTATTTTTTTTTGCTAATGCCACCAGCGACTCCGATCTAGCGCGAACATCTGCTGGGGAATCGGCAAATTATTTAAAGCGCGGCATCATTTAGCGTTCGGGGCTCGTAACTCAGGGGTAGAGTGCCACGTTCGCATCTTAGGAGAAAAACGTGGATGCCACGGGTTCGATTCCCGTCGAGTCCATAGTGTCTGAGTGCTTTGCTCTCTTTTCTTGTTTTTTGAGTCAGAATGTTTATGGGTTCATGTCATGTGCTTTTTCACTATTGCTTTAGCTCGAGCTTCATCGACCCCGCAACAGATAAGATACTTTTCGAATTTTTCGTACAAAGAGAGACCTGAGTCATAGAAACGCACCACAAATTCCTCGTTTTCTAAGAGCTTGGCTGCCGAAGACTTTTCGTTCTCGCCGCTAAACTTCAAGCTTTCTAAGAAGTTTCGCACGTATCTTTGCTCAAGAGCTTTTATGTGTTCGATAACGTAAAGCACGTCCTTCATTTCTTCCTGCAACGCGGCGACCTGACTCTGAATGTTCTCTCTCATTATGATGTATGGGCTCATCGCTCTCAGCGAGTTCAGGAGTAGCTCTTCTTCTTTGATTCTATCCTGAATGCCCTTGATAAGTTCGCTGATGTTTTTCTTGTATTTGTCTTTGTTATCGATCAATTGTCTCGAAGCTAACTCGTTATACAATTCTGGGTCTGGGCAGTCGAGCAGGTCGTTCAGTCGGTGCTTGATCGCGAGTTCCCTTACACCTGTGTAAACATAGCGTGCTCCGCCTCTCCTCACCTTCAGGAGTTCGAACCTTTCTCTGTTGAGATTTGCAACGGACCGATCCACGCGCTGAATGAGATCCTCAAAATCGCTGAGTGCAGCTTGTGCGAAATCATCGTCAATCAATTTGGACAGAGCCTTTTGGTCGATGATGTGGACCTTTTGCTCAAGATTGGCCAAAGCTGTATCCAGCTCGTCGTACTTATAAATAAGTCTCTCCATCTCGCTTTTCGGAACTTGCCCAAAAAGTTCATCGTTCACGGCATCGAGCAAAATCTCACGTGCCCGGATGCTGCCCAGTTGTTTCAGATTGGCATAGTCATCTTCTGAGACTCTAATGTTGAAAATCTTGTCCTTGGCCATTATGTAAAACGTAAAACATTTTGGACTAAATACCTATCGATTTCATCGGTCGCTGTTGTTCAAATGCATGCTATTCCAGTGAGCGACAGTTTTTCTTAGCTCAAACGTTCGCAATGCCTCCGATTCTTATATATCGGAAGCCTAATGCTACTCATTACAGAGTTTCTTGCGAAAGCGCAGTGGCTGCAACAGATCGTGTCATCGCCGTTGCGTTATGAGCCATAGATAAGATGGTCGCAGTTGGCGTTTTTAGAACCGCAAGCGACCCGTCATGAAGGAATCACTCAATGTTAACTATCGGCGTAGTAGCCATTCAGGGTGCTGTTTCAGAGCATATAGCGGCTCTAGAAAAGTCATCGAAGGATTTGGACTGCAAAATAGTGACCATAAAGCGGGCAGGCATAGTCCCACACTGTGACGGTTTGATAATTCCCGGCGGAGAAAGCACCACAATTTCAAGAATATTGCGTTTTGAAGGGATTGATAAGGAGATACTTGAGAACAAGAGTATCCCTATGATGGGGACCTGCGCCGGGTTAATCATCATGTCTGATTACAAAAACCAGCGTGTTGAAGGTTTGGGACTTATAGACATGCAGGTCAAAAGAAACGCGTTTGGGAGGCAAGCGGAGTCTTTTCAGGTGCCATTGACGGTGACCTTTTTCAATTCTCCGTTTGATGGTATATTTATTCGAGCTCCCGCGATTACGCAGGTCGGAGACGCAACTCACGTATTAGCTCGTTTCGAGAAGTATGGCGTTGCTGTGCAACAAGGAAACAAATTGGCACTGGCGTTTCATCCCGAATTAGGCAATGATTTGAGATTTCACCGGTATTTTTTGAGGCTCTTTGATTTTGATAAGTGAAGACAAAGCCAGCAATCTCATGCGCCTAAAAATACGGCCTAAAACGCGCACGATCATAATAAACATACTAGGTTATTCCTACAACTTGAGTGTCAAGGTAGTTCCGAAACGCTTTACTATCGTTTGCGAGGGCTCTAATGCGAGGCGCTTGCGACGATCCTTTTGTTCACTCTTTCAAATGCCAGAACAGCTTTAGCTCTCACATAAAGCTCATCGTCGTGGAAAGCTTCCATCAAGGGTTTTATACTCGTCTCGTCACCTACTTTGCCGAGAACTTCGGCTGCACGCTCACGAACAAGTCCGTTTCGATCCTTCAGAGCTGCAATCAGCGGGTCAATCGCGGGCTCTCCGATTTTGCTCAACGCTTCGGCTGCGCGCTCACGAACGAACCAGTCTTTGTCGCTCAAGATATTAACAAGGATTTTGACGGCTCGAGGATCCTTGATTTGGCCGAGTGCTTTCACTGCAGTTGCTCGTACGAACCAATCTTGATCGGTCATTGCCTCTTGGAATACGTGTGTTGCCGGCTGTCCTATCTTCTCGAGCGCCAAAATAACGTTACTGCGCACTTCCCATCTTTCTTCTGTGAGCGCTGAGGCCAGAGGCTTAATCGCCGGCTCTCCGATCTTGCCTAGTGCTTCCGCCGCCCTCATCTTTGTTCGTGGGTTCTGCGCTTCTGATAATATTGCCATGAGTTGCTCGATCTCGGCTTCAGTCGGTGACAGGTTTTTAGCTTTCTTGATCCCCGCATTTTTACGCTTACTATCAGATAACATGGCTCCAGAAACTTCTATCAAAGACTATATGTAGCGAAGGTTTGCTGCGACCTATTTCTGTCGCTTAGAAGGGTTGGGTCAACATCGCGGCTGGCCCCGACTTAAAGTCTCAATCTTTATCTTGTTCTCGTTCAATCTGGCGAATTTTATCTTTTACCCAATCGGAGACTCTGTCCTCGCTCATTTGGTCCGCCTCTTGCTGTTCTTTGATTTTTTCTGACACTACCTCAAGCAATTCCTTGGAATTTACGGGTTTCATAATGTACGCGTGCGCTCCGAGATTAAGGGACTTTACCGCATTCTCAAAACTCGGGAACCCAGTGATGATGATCTTTATCATTTGTGGATTAGTCTTATGCAGTTTAGTGATAAGCTCGGTGCCCTCCATGTCTGGTAGCTTTATGTCCAACAGGCATAAGTTGAAAAAGCTAGCATCCGACCTCTCAATAGCTTCCTTGCCGGTAGAAGCTGTTTCCACTACGTAGCCATCCAGCCGTAAAATCTCTTTCAAGACTGCTAGGATTGTCTCATCGTCGTCGACGATCAAAATGCTTTTAGTTTCGACCATAAGATCCCTCCAAGCATTGCGTGTTTATCTAGTAGAAAGTACGCTTCACATAAAAAGCTCTCACCTGTGACAGGCACAGAGCTGGCGCCGGTCGAACGGCCAACTCGTTTAAGCCATCGCTCGATCGTGTCTGGCTTTATTCTACAACCGCCAGCGGCCTCAAAAACCCCTCAGTCCTCCGCTGTCTGTCTAAGAATGGAAAGATGTCTCGTATACTTGCTTATTCAAATTCTTGCGCTAAAAAAAGTCTTTTTAGGAGGTGCCACACTTTCGTCTTGCGTGCTGCATACATAAGCTATATTTCACAATAGGTATATATATGAATAATAGGAACTGTGTTTCCAAAAAGTCCTTTTCTCCGTTGGCAGAGCTGAACGAGAACGGGAGCGCTCCTAAAACAATTTTGCAGGTCAAATAAATTGTACTAGCGGTGAAAGTCTATTTCTGTGCTGTTATAGCAGAGTTGTTGGAAGCACAACCATTTTATAAAAATGAAAAGATAAAAAGAGTAGGTGGTAGTAACCTTGTGCAGCATTTTAGGCATCGTAAACGAAAACGGCAAGCTTATTTCTGCAAAATACATTATTGAGGGAATTAGCCTCATGAATGAACGATGCAATGGTTTGGGAGGGGGATTCGCCGCTTATGGTCTATATCCCGAATACAAGGACTACTACGCCCTGCATATCCTTCTTAAAGATTTTGAACTGAAAGATCAAGTAACCGAGATGCTGAAGGACTATGTCAATATTTATAAAGACGAAGAAATTGAAACGCGCAACGTGGAACGTATACCACAAGATTACACCCCCTGGCGCTTCTTTGTCGACGTGCCTGAACGGTACACAAACGACGCAGACAACTACATCATTGATCTTGCGATGAAGATCAACAATACCGGCGGCGCCTTAGTCATCTCCAGTGGCAAGAACATGGGCGTTTTCAAAGCCACCGGGTACCCGGACGAAGTAGCAAAGCTATACAAGCTTGAGAATTACAAGGCGTATATGTGGTTAGCTCACGGGAGATATCCAACAAACACGCGCGGTTGGTGGGGTGGGGCACATCCGTTCAGCATCTTAGATAATAGCATTGTGCATAACGGAGAGATTACTAGTTACGGAACTAACAAACGGTTCCTTGAATCGTACGGATATAAGTGCAGCTATTTTACCGATTCTGAAGTTTTGGCTTATCTGTGGGATCTTTTGGTCAGACGACACAAACTACCCATCGAACTTGCGTCCGAGACACTAGCTCCTCCGTTCTGGGAACAGATCGAGCGAATGCCGCCCGAGAAGAGGCGGATCATAGAGGCGCTGAGAATGACCTATGGTCCTGCAATGGTCAACGGTCCGTTTGGCATTGTGATTGCAAATGGTTCAGGGCTCACCGGCATCGCTGGCCATGGTACTATGGTGGGGCTCTCGGACCGAATCAAGTTGCGCCCACTCATATGCGCTCAAAAAAATGACACGACGTTTATGGCGAGCGAGGAGAGCGCGATTAAGGCTGTTTGCAAGAATCCAGACAACGTGTGGGCACCGCGCGCGGGAGAGCCGACAGTCGCGATGGTGAATGGAGATGTATAGTTCCGTTCCTGAGTTCAGCGTTATCATTGACAGGCAGGCGTGCAGGCAGTGCAAAAGGTGCATCGAGAATTGCTCGTTCGGCGCACTAGAATGGCGAGATAATAAAGTCAAGGCGTTTGACAATCGATGCGTTGCGTGCCAGAGATGCGTTAGCATGTGCCCTGAAGATGCTATAGCGCTTCGTCGCATGCCCTCGGTTATGAGTGCCCACCCAATCTGGACCGAGAACGCTCGGAGGGACGTTTTCACGCAGTCGAGAACAGGGGCAATACTCCTCGCGAGCACTGGAAACGAACTTCACGAACGTGTCATCTTCGACAATCTGCTTCTTGATGCGTGTCAGGTAACAAACCCAGCAATCGACCCTTTGCGGGAGCCAATCGAACTTCGAACGTACATCGGTCGAAAGCCTCGATTCGTCGAGCTCGAAGAGCTAGGCGACGGTATTACACTTAAGACCGAGGTTTCGCCAGCACTTAGGCTTGAGATTCCAATTATGATAGCTCAAATGTCCTACGGAGCTATTAGTCTTGAAGCACATGAGGCGCTGGCTCGTGCTGCGGTGATGCGCGGTACAACTATGGGTTCTGGAGAGGGGGGCCTCCACAAGAAGCTCTACCCGTATGCAGATCACATTATTGTGCAAGTTGCTAGCGGAAGGTTTGGCGTTCACCCAGCCTACCTGGAAGCCGGGGCCGGCGTTGAGATTAAGATCGGCCAAGGGGCGAAACCGGGGATTGGGGGTCACTTGCCGGGAACTAAGATAACTGAAGAAATATCCGAAGCGCGAATGATCCCGATAGGGGCCGACGCCATAAGTCCGGCCCCGCACCACGACATCTACTCGATCGAGGACCTCGCCCAACTCGTAAACTCACTAAAGGAAGCCACACGATACAAAAAACCCGTCTTGGTTAAGATAGCCGCAGTTCATAATGTTGCAGCAATTTCTAGTGGTATTTGTCGCGCAGGCGCGGATGCCATTGTAATTGACGGATTTCGAGCGGGCACGGGTGCCACTCCCAAAGTAATTCGAGATAACGTCGGCATTCCCATCGAACTAGCACTTGCGAGTGTAGATCAGCGATTACGCGAAGAAGGTATACGGAACGAAACGAGCATAATTGCCAGCGGCACTATACGAAATAGCGGCGACGTCGCAAAGGCGATAGCGCTTGGCGCTGATGCCGTGAAGATAGGCACGGCTGCCCTCATCGCGCTCGGCTGCACCGTGTGTAAGCGATGCTATACCGGTAAATGTGCTTGGGGGATAGCTACGCAAGATCCGGGACTAAGGTCGCGACTCGATCCCGTTGAAGGTGCGCAGCGTGTGTCGAATTTGCTATTGGCTTGGTCGATTGAGCTCAAAGAGATCCTTGGCGCAGCAGGAATAAACTCAATCGAAAGTTTGAGGGGAAATCGTGATAGGCTCAGGGGCTATGGTCTCGATCACACCACGTTGGAAATTCTTGGTGTGCAACCGGCAGGCAGCTAGGTAAGCGCATGCGCATAGTAGCTAATTATAAGCATTACAAGGAGCTCAATGAGGAGGTCTTTCAGGCGGTTCAGGCTGGCGTAGCTGAGTTGACGCTTGAAGACGTAAACGGCCAGAGGTTTATTGCTGACTGCCTCAAAGGTAAGCTCAAGATCGATATCTATGGCACCCCTGGAAATGATTTGGGAATGTTCATGGATGGTCCAACGGTAACCGTCTTTGGTAACGCCCAAGACGGCGTCGGAAACACCATGAGTTCTGGGAAGATAATCATACACGGGGACGGGCGAGACATCTTAGGTCACAGTATGAGGGGGGGCAAGATCTTTGTCCACGGCGACGTCGGCTATAGAGTCGGCATACATATGAAGACTTATAAGTCCAACGTTCCGATCATAGTCGCCGGGGGACGCGCTGGAGATTTCCTCGGAGAGTACATGGCTGGTGGCATGATCATTGTTTTGGGAGTTCATAACAGTGCCAAAAAAGCCGAGATTTTAGGCGATTGGATAGCGACAGGACAACACGGCGGCGCTATTTACGTCAGGGGCAACGTCGACGAGAGCAAGCTGGGCAACGGCGCGTCGCAATTTTCGCTGACTGCAGACGACAAAATCGTTGTCAAAAAAGTCCTCAAGGAGTACTGCCAGGTTTTTGGCCTTGACCTTGGGCGCCTACTTGACTCCGAATTCACAAAGATCGCCCCACTCTCTCATAGGCCATATGCCGCATTATATACCTGCGAATAAATTGTGGAGGCGACATGGACCTTCTCTCATACAAAGACCTGAAACGGAAAGTCTGGGATACGGAAAAATGCTGCGGATGCGGAGCGTGTGTTGGCGTATGCCCGACAGAGGCCCTTTATTTTGACGAGGAGCCTCGCCATCCGAAGTCCAATGATTATTGTAAGGTCACGCGTGATGAGGTTCCTTGCGCGGCTTGTTATTATGCTTGTCCGAGAGTTGATGAAACCTGCTCTGACGGTTTTGGTCCTATCATATCGATATGCGAATCGAAATCCAAGATTCCGGTTTCTGACGCCCAATCAGGCGGCGTTGTCAGCTCCGTTCTGGCAGCCGCTTTCGAATCGCACGCGATTGACGGCGCGATCGTGATGGGCGTAGATAAATGGAGCCAAGCAGCTCAACCCGCGTTCGTTCAAACCTCTGACGCGGTTCTTGGGGCAGCAGGATCGAGATACGTGTGGGCGCCTATTTTGAAGGCACTGAGAGAAGCCATAGCAGACAGAGAGCTGCACAAGATTGCTGTAGTAGGGACGCCTTGCGTGACTAGTGCGGTCAGAAGGATTCGGAAATCGAACGTCGACGTTTTGTCAATATACAAAAACGCAATTCGAGTTTCGCTCGGGCTGTTTTGCACAGAAATATTTACGGACAGTCTCCTCGAAGAGTTGCGAATAGGCCACGGGATCAAGCCCTGGGAGATAAGCGGCTTCGACGTGAAGGGCAAGTTCATCGTAAAACTGAGAGATAAAGCAGCTCTCGAGTTGCCTCTAAAAGACTTGCATACGTCAAAGAGAACTGGATGCGAGCACTGTGTGGACTTTACCAGTGAAGACGCCGATTTGTCGTTCGGAAGTGTTGGCGCCTCGCCTGGACACACGGTTGTAATCGTACGAACAGATGTCGGTGAAGGTTTTTTGAAACAAGCACGGCGTCTGGGATATATAGAACTCAGTTCAGGCGTCGATCTTGCCGCTATAGCGAAAATTGGGGCGAAAAAGAAAGGTATACCATTCGAAACGGCAATATCACTGCTCAAAGAACCCGGTTATGACGCGCCATCATCTAGCAGAAAGACTGAATGATTGGTTCCAGATAATCTCTTCCGCGCTTTTGTCCTTCAATCGTCCGATGTTCGTCTATTAGGAGCCCGTCATATCCTATTTTGTTTAATGCCCCAATGACCGCTCGCCACGGAACTGATCCTTGCCCAACAACCGAATGCGTTTCTCGAAACCCGTCGTTATCGTGGATGTGCACGTGCTTGATTCGCGCGCCGAACTTATGAATCATTTGCGGTACTGGAATGTCGGTGGTATTGCAGTGACCCACGTCTAGGGCCACCTGCAAGAACCTTGACCTCAGTTCGTCCACTATTTCTACGAGAGCGTCGCCAGTCCATGCTTCTTTAAAAGCGGGCGGGAACCGCGGCATATTCTCTATGCAGACGAGAATTTCTTCGTTCTCTGCTTTTTCACATATGCGCAAAAAAGAGTCGCCTTCATTTTCCTTTGCAATTCGCTCGAATTGTTGCAAGCCTCTCGGATAGCTGACGATACCAGGGTGAACCACGACTAATTCGCAGCCGAGTTCGCTTGCGTACGTGATCGAGTTGAGTATTTCGTAAAGGGACGCGTTACGAAGCTTGGGATTAATGCTAGCAAGATTCACGCTGCAGAATGGTGCGTGCATTGTATACTTGAGATCGTAGCTCCGCTTAAGCTCAGAGAGCAGGCTCACGTTGGGTGTGCTATAGTGGACGTGGGGAAACTCAGAAACTAGCTCGATAGCAGTGAAGGTCGCAGCGGCGCTTACGATAAATTCTTTAACGTCAAGCTCAATCGCTGAAGAGACACCATACAGCATTGCTAGACTCCGACTCTAGGTGGGATGACGTCGACTTCTGACCGATTCGGCGGACTGTGCTCACGTCTCGTACTCTTTCTTAAGTACTTTAAGAGCTTTGATAACGATCTCCACATAAAGGCGAATATCGATGCCATAGTGATCGCGGACTTTTGCCGCGTCTTCGTTGTCGAGTTGCAACAGTTCAATCCGTTCGAGGGTTTTCTCGGCAGTTTCTAGTACCCATCGGTTTCGTGTTTCGGAATCGACAACGTTGATGAATTCAGGCCGTATAGATACCTTTACCGGACCGTCGTCAGTGCGAAATACGTTCAGCTTGCCGACGACAGCTACGAACGAAGGTACTTCTATCGCACTCAACTGAGTGACTGCCTGTTGCTGATACTGTCCGGCGTATATGGGAAAAACGCCTGTCGGATCGGCCAGTCGAGCGCGCCAGTAGTCAGAATCAACGCCAACGTTTTCCTTTTCCGTAAGTGTACCGACGACAAACACACGATTACATTTGGCGCCTGTTGGGGTCAAAAGATACTGTGGCGCGTAGGTATCTTCGTGTTCCTTGTACACGAGCGTCGACTCGCTGAGCTCTTTCGCGTAGAGGCGTCGCGCTACTTCTCGTTGTCTTAATGACATCAAAGACTCCCCTGCGCCCTCGTGAGGACGGCATCAATGTCTTTCTCGTCCATCTTAGGCAGCTCTTCAAAATCCGTTATCAGCAGCCATCGCGGGGTTTTGTTGCCGCGCACCCTATAGTAGCGTCCGATGATGACGGCCTTCATGGCGTCTGCCGCGACGTTTTGGTCGAGCGCTTCCATAGCCATTTCTTTTGCTGCCTCCAGTGTGATTCCGGTCAATCTTTCCGTCATCTCTCGATTAAAGAGCACGTCTGACACGATCTCGCCGTTATCGAGCACACCTTTCACGCGCAAATCGTACACTCCAGTTACTTCGCCGTGCTCCGCGCAGTGCCCCTTAACGACGACGCGACTGCACTCCGGACATCTTTTGATTAATCCCGAGCCGGACTGCACATCAATAATTGCACCAGAGATCTCGTCTTCCGCGCGACCGACTGCTACCTCTTCATCAAGTGGTGCAATTTCGGATGCTTTGTTCAAGCTAACGCTGAAACGTCCCTGCCACGATTTTGTGACCACGTTGCGTATCGAGTAGCTTTGTCCATCCCGGAGAATGGGTAAGTTCGCATTTGACCAGCTCGTAAACTTGATGGTTCCTGTCTCGTCGCCGAGGAGGCCGACTTGTGCTATTGATGGCGAATTGGGCTCCCACAGCTGCACGACCCGCACGCGGAGGTTGATCCATCTATCTTCCGCGTTTATGTCTGTGATTTTTGCGTAGAGGACCTCGGTTTCGGAAGCTACACCTTCTTTGGGATGGAGTTTGGCAAAATACGAAACCACGCTCCTTCTTGCTTCCTCGATTGGCACTTTAAAATCGTAAACCAGGCTGTTCAGCCGCCGTTCAATGTCGCTGGTGGGAACTGTGACGCCTTGTTCCAAAAAACGAGCACGAATATCTTCTGCTAGCTCTCTCAAGTCCATTTCTTCCCTCAAGCCTTTGGTTTTCTAGTTTGAAAGGCAGCAATATGTTGCACGAGATTGATATAAAGCTTTCTCGCGTCTCAAAAAAGTGTTCAATCATAAGACTGGAGTGGGGGTTGTAAGCCTCCTTCTGTTTCAAGTGGCATTCATCTAAGCGCTTAACCTGGGTGTCGTCTGGACTGCTCATTCACCCTTTTTAGCTTGCACCTGTGAGGATTCGCCGTTCCATCGTAACTCCT
>DASPOC010000092.1:0-18042 GCA_035626195.1 Bathyarchaeia archaeon
GGCCAGTATAAGATTGCTGCTGAAGAATCGTCGGTTGCTCGTATGAAAGAAAGATCGGGTGCGCTGCCGTTGTCGATTTGACCGTCACTGTGCTGGCCGGCGACGGGGTACTTGCCGTTTGAGTTGGGATGCTGCCAGCCAACCCTGCTGCCAGAACGGTCACAAGAAAGAGCGCGACGCAAACAATCGCTACTTTTTTTATCGCTCCTCTTATCATTCATTTCGCCTTCTTTAGTTCAGTTGAATTTGAGAATTTAACAAACTGGATATTCAAGCAGCTCTTGATGGCTTAAGTCTGTCGTTTTGGCGCGGCTAGTCCATAAAAGTAGCCAAGATAACTTCCCAATAGCCAAAGCAACCGCGGACCGTCAAACGAGCGCCATTATGAGGCCTGCGACCGCGACCGCCGCGAAGATGCAAAGCACGACAAAATGATAAAATTGCGAACCCTGAATAAGAGCGACTGCCCCAAGCACCCACGAAAGGCGACTTTTTTACTCATAACACTTTCTTTAATGTTACCGCGAACCACGCAAATCAGTGAGATCGCAAGTCACTTTCGCAAGCCGTTCAAGACTTGCTCCCTCCGTCGCTAGACTTCTGATCTTGCTACCTCTGTCCACTCGCTCTTGCGGGAAGCTATATGCTGTCCGACGGCCACTATCCCGCAGAGCGTCATCAAGCAGCTGTGACCAGCTAAGCCGAGGAGGATTTTGAAGGATTCCGATAAGCTATCGCTTTCTGCCATAATTGCTCTGGAATATACAGGAATAAAGGGCACGAATAAGTATGAAAAAAATGGGATCGTTAGCGAGCCCAGCCACGTCACCTTTACTGAGATAGGAACGCGACCGATGAACATTGGACCAAGATACGTTCGAAATCCCTCGACCGCACCCCGGAACCATCGAACTCTTTGGTTATACAAGTCCTGAATGGAAGTCGGAGCCTGCTCCCCTATTTTCGTCGTGGCGAGCAGTGCGCGGTTCCCCGAGAGATATATCTTCTCGCTAATGTCTAGATCCTCACACGGACAGCGTTCATCAAAACCTGTCGCCCTTAGAAAGGGTGCTCTTGACACCCCTATCAAGCCGTTGAACTGAATGAAGCCACTTGACCACCTGGAAAAACGATAGATGTCGCAGAAAAACTTGTATTCGACTGAAATGATCTTGGTAAGGGTGTTTCCCTTATTAGTCACGTAGCGGCAGCCACTTGCTAGCACCCCGTCGCTTGTCGCCGTGAGTTCACGCACACACACTGCCAAAAAATCAGCGTTGGGTCGGCTATCGACATCGAATAGCGCAATGCAATCTGCACCCTCTGTCACGTTCATAATGTCGTTGATCGCGCCAGCCCGGCGTCCTCTGTTGCTATTTCTGATCACTATGTGGAAATGCGGTGGCAGTAATCCGAACAAAGGGCTATAATCTTTTCCGCTGCTGTCGATGACGTAGTACGCTTCAAAATCGAAACCACTGCAGTCTAAATTGTCTAGGCTCGTAATTGATTTTTCGATGAGTGTGTTCGGTTCTGACGGCGCGACCGGGATGATGGCGCAGACTTTCATTTCAGAAGAAAATTCGATTAACGTATATTAAGTCGTCGTTCTTGAAGCATCTTCTTTCGTTTCACGCGTCTATCAGATTCACATAAAGGTCAAGGATCTTTTGCGCGATGATTTTCCAATCATATTTCTGTTCAACGCGCCTGCGACCTATTTTACCCATTAGTCTTGCGTTAGTAGGGTTTTCGAGAATCTCTAGCATGGCATTTGCGAGAGAAGAAGGATCTTGCGGCTTTACTAGCAGGCCGCCGTCGCCAACGACGTCGAGCACGCCAGGAATTCTGGAAGCGATCACTGGCGTTTCGCATGCCATCGCTTCCAAAAGAACTAACCCGAAAGCCTCGAGGCGCGTAAAAGAAGGAAGGACTAGTGCCGAAGAGCGTGTGTAGAGCTTTAGAAGAGCCGCTCTTGATATGTGCCCACAGAATTTGATTCGATCTTCATAGCCTTTCGCGAGTCTTTTTAGTCGTTCTCGCTCTTCTCCATCGCCGACGATTACGAACGTCGCGTCGCTTACTTGGCTTAGTACGATCTTGGCGGCTTTGACAAGATAGTCGACGCCTTTCACGGAGCTCAGTCGACCAACAAAGAGTATCTGGCGGCGCCTTTTTTCACCGTTTAAGCCGAGAAAATGCCTATCAAAATTCTCAAGTCTAATACCATTCGGCACGATTTCATAGCGATAATCTCGAAGCACAGAGGAAGTTCGCGCGTAAGATTCAGTTGTAGCGATTATCTGCGCGACGTTGTCGAGGATCGGCTTTGCGTATAGGGCTTTGTTGACCTCATCCACAAGGTATTTGAAGACGTTCGGAATCCTGAGATTCACCACGTTGTCGGGAATTTCGAGATCGCAGTGGTAAGTAAGAACGTGTGGAACGTGCGGTAGGCCTTTGACCACTCCATAGGAGATGAACGGTGGCGGATAGTGCGAATGCACGACGTCAGCGTTGAACTGCGCAATCCGTCGGCGCAAAGCGTACATATAGGGGATATATGGCATATCCACAGCGGGAAATCTGTGCACCGTGAGTCCGCTCAAGACCTCATTTGGCCGAGACTTGGGGACTTCGGCGCACAAAACAATCACCTCGTGCCCAAGGTCCCGTAAGCTTTGTGAAAGCTCAAGACAGTGAGTTTCGACTCCACCGATGTGCGGATAGAAGTAAGAGGAGGCTTGAATTATTTTCACGTGGATTCACATTCAGTGTGCGCGTAGGTGTTGAATAAGTTATCGCGGAATCTCCGTCCGCGCTTAGGCACTTTAATTTCGATTGGGGTCTAACGTCGTTTGAAACGTTTAGCAACGTCAAAACTAACTGGTTGCAGCGCGAGCGCGCTGGCTGGGGACAGTAACGCACCCTGACTAACAGAAGTTAAATAACAAAGTTGCTCTGTAAGTCAGTGTGCGTTTCATGAGCCGTTTCATGGCCGTAATAACGGTGCTGGCTGTGTTTTTTGCTATAGCAAATCCCGCGTCCGCGGTAAGCGTCAAAGCCCAAAATGAGATAACGTGGGTTATGATTACCCGACAGGGATGAAAGCTGTAGCCGAGGAAAATGAGCCCGTGATAATATACATTCACGAAGATCGGTGTCCTCGATGCAGAAACATGGATGAAAACACTTGGACCGATGGAGGCGTTATTCAACTTTCGCCGAACTTTGTGAACATAAACGTTGTCGGAACTGAACAAGGAACGCTATATAGCTATAGCAAACCTCCACTAATAGTATTCACGGATCCTCAAGGCAGGGTTATGTCAGACAAAACGCAGAACTGTCGGCTAGTCAGGTGATTGCTCTGCAACGACAGGTGCTCGCTCAAGCGCCGCCATCGCCCTCCTCGGCGACAGGCAATCCTCTAACCACGCCCACACGTACGACCAATGCAACGGCTGTAACCCCAAGCGTGTCTGCCAGAGCCGCGGGGGTGCCCGGTTTAGAAGCGATCCCTTCAATCGTTGGCATATTGATTGCAGCGCTCGTTCTGTCACGTATCGGTAAAAGCCAGAGGTAACCCATCGAAAGCCCGCGGACGCGCGTCTTAGGTAAGACACCCCGATTCACCTGCTGTCTGCCTAGCCTCGCGCTTCAACCTTTGGTTTGGTTTTTCAGGCAATCTTAAGCCGGCAGATGGGATGCTTCGACCGGGCTTCCCTAGCTGGTCGGCAACCGTTCAGATCAGCACCAATGTTTAACTATTATAATCCAACAGTTACTGCTATGCTTTATCGCGCTGAGATCACCATTAAGCTCAAGAGTGGCATGCTTGATCCGGAAGCTACGACGATAAAAAATGCTCTCAAGCATCTTGGGTATGAGTGTCAATCAGTCAAACAAGCAGCCACCTACGAACTCGAATTCACAGCAGATTCCCGTGCGAGCGCAACTGACCTCGTTAACGGAATGTGTCAAAGGCTGCTCGCGAATCCCATCATACACGATTATGACGTACGGATAACGGAACAGTCGAGAAGAGACAGATGAATATCGCCATTCTTCGGTTCGGTGGAAGTAACTGTGATCTGGACGTTCAAAAAGCTCTGAACAATTTGGGCGTAGGCGCAGAACTTGTCTGGTACAAAGAGACCCTTAAGAACTATGACGGCGCAATCATCCCAGGAGGGTTTTCATACGGTGACTACTTGCGCGCAGGTGCAATTGCGGCACGAACTAAGATTATGCAGTCGGTTGCACAGATGGCAGCTGATGGGAAGCCTATACTAGGCATATGCAACGGCGCCCAAATCCTTAGCGAGTCGCACTTGGTGCCCGGCACATTCACCTTGAATCAGTATCCAAAGTTCATTTGTAAGTGGGTAAAGCTTAGAACTGTCGGCAAATCTCCGTTCACCGACCTTACGAACGCGATAGTTGATCTTCCTATAGCTCACAAAGAAGGGCGATACGTCGTTGACCCCCTGCTGCTCAAGGAGCTTTACGAAAATGATCAGGTCGTTTTTAAGTACGTTGATGAGAATGGACGCCCCACTTTGGCTGCAAACCCCAACGGTTCGCTCGATAACATCGCTGGGATAAGTAATCTAGAAAAAAACGTGCTTGCGATGATGCCGCATCCCGAACGAGCGTCAGAGAAACTTCTCGGTTCTACTGATGGGGACGCCATCTTTGAATCGATGGTTCGATATATCAAGGCCCTTTGAGAAGCTCCTTCTTGCGTGCGCTTCTGCTTATGTTTCGACGGCAGGTTGTTTTCAAACTAGTGGGGACCACCACCACTCGTTCTCTTGATACCACCGAACGACTTGTGTCAATCCGTCGTCAAATGAGATCTCGGGTTGCCATCCAAGAGACTTTATCTTCGAACAGTCTAGGGAATACCTCTGGTCGTGTCCGAGCCGGTTCGCCGTGAAGGCAATGAGCGTTGAAGGCTTTCGCTCTAGCCGCAGTATGGCTTTGGTTATATCTAGGTTGCTCTTCTCGTTTCCAGCGCCAATATTATACGTGTCGCCAGTTTTGCCCCGTTGGCGAACGCAGTCTATCGCTGCACAGTTATCTGCAACGTGTATCCAGTCTCGGACGTTGTCTCCCCGGCCGTAAACGGTCAGCTCGCTGTTCCTGATAGCGCTTGTAACAAAGCGAGGAATCAGTTTCTCAGGGTGCTGATACGGCCCGTAGTTGTTTGAGCTGCGCGTAATAACGCAGGGAAAATCGTACGTCGAGAAATAGGAGGACGCCAGCAAGTCTGCTCCAGCTTTGCTTGCTGCATAGGGACTTGACGGATGCAACGGATCCGTCTCCTTAAATGATCCGCGATCAATGCTTCCATACACCTCATCCGTCGATATCTGAACGAATCGCTCAATTGGGTAATCCTTGGCCGCTGCTAACAAGACGTGAGTTCCGACGACATCCGTTTGAACGAAGGCAGCTGAACTCGTAATCGATCTATCGACGTGCGTCTCGGCCGCAAAGTTGATAACACAGTCACAATCTTTTAGCAACTGCTTGACAATTGTCTCGTCGCAAATATCGCCCTTGACGAATTCAATGTCAGCTAGCACGTCTTTGAGGCTGCTCTTATTGCCTGCGTACGTCAGCTTGTCCAGGACTACGATTTCTGCTTCATTGTGTTTAGACAACATATAGCGTACGAAATTGCTGCCTATGAAGCCCGCGCCACCCGTGATTAATAGTCGCATAGTTCCTCGTTTCAGTCTTCCGCTCACGCAAATGAGCTGTGATACGGCAAGTAGCTCAAGCGTCCTTTGTGCAGGGGTTTCTTAATTCTTTTGATGGAAATCGCATTCGAGAATTCGAGGATTAGACGCGCTCCAAAAAATGAATTCTCCGGGCGCTGTCAAAAATCCTTTTAGGCGTTAAGGGCTTATAAGCTCAGGGCTGCGTATTGCACAGGTCAGAAACAAATATATTTTATAACACGAATCGTAGTCAGCAAGCGTCGTGAAAATACGCCGTGCTATGCGTTATTCAGCAACACCTTTGTATACATAAGCTCCGGTAGTGTAGTCCGGCCAATCATGTTGGCCTTTCGAACTTTAGCAGTGAAGCAAGCCAACGACTCGGGTTCAAATCCCGACCGGAGCATCCACGTAATGTTACGCACGAAGTTTGGTAGGCTTCACTCTACGTTTATCTAATTTGACGGCTTGTTGGAATTGTGGGACGAAATCCATACAAAAGGTGGAATTATCAAGCTTGGCGTGCAGCAGTTCAAGAGCTGCAGCGCCGCGACGAACAACATCTAGAAATAATGGTCGACGGCGTGTTATCTCTGGATAGAGAGCCTCTTGGGCGGGCGTACTAAGAATCTCCTTTGATGCCTGCCGATTCATCAGCAAAAGTGCTATGCAGTTAAAAAATAGGCTTTTATATGTCCGTGCTGTATGTCAACATAGGGCGGAGGTAGCCAAGCCAGGTCAAAGGCGCAGGACTTAAGAACCATTGTTTGAGATATCCTGTTGCGAAGGCATTCGTGGGTTCGAATCCCTCCCTCCGCACTTCCGTCATAACTGGGGCATATTTTGCTTCACCAGTCACCAGCGTATGGCCTTTGCGAGATTTCGGATAGCAGACGCGACCTCATACGGATTCGCACCCCAATGAACGACGTAACCCTTCTGTCCAAAAAGTTCGGTGGGCCCGACCCTCGCTGACTTGCAACATTTGGCAATGAAAGGTTTTCTCGGTTTTATTGTTTTCGTCGGACAGATGTTGACGTGTTCGAATTCTAGGCCGTGAACTCGCGCTTCAAGCACTTGTTTCGAAATATCGCACCCGAGTAGAACAGCGTGCTCACTGGCGTGAATATCGCGGTTGTTGAGGCAGTTTAGCCCAATTCCTGACGCCGAACACGGATAAATCGTGGCGGTACGTGCACTTCGTAGATCTTGTATGACTGGCGTAAAACGTACGGATAGGTCTCCAAAAATGCCAGCGCTGTCGAGTTTCTTGATGAGTGTGATGAGGTATGGCGGATCTGGAGGGGATATGTCAAATACATCAATCTCAGTTACGCTGGTGAGGTCGGGGTCACAAACGAACGTCCAGTGAAGATCGAATCCTTGATAGACGACTGCTTTTGTGGGGGGCTTACACAGTCGGTTTGCTACGGCAATTAGCTTGCTTCTGTTGAAGATGTCGATCTTGCGTCTATACACTAGAGTTTCGGCAAAGCCTGCAATCCTGTTGGCCTTCGATATCGTTCGGATCAAGCCATTCCCCTCTAATTCGAGTTCGTAAACTTCGACTTTTCCGTGCCAAAACAGCAATACATAGCGCGATGAGAAGTAGATGTGCTCGCCGACTGCTGGCGCAGACGTTTTATTATCGCATTCTCTTACAGCGACTTCCTTACAATGATCGGGAAAAATCATGTCTCACCTTATATTGCGGATTATTTCGCGTGCCACCTCGTTGGTCGAACTCGTGCCACCTAGGTCCCGCGTCGTGATGCCTTTGCTTATCGTCTGCTTGACTGAAACGTCTACCAAGGAGGCTTTTTCGCATTCGCCTGCCCATTCAAGCAGCATTGTGGCACTCAGAATGGCCCCTATTGGGTTTGCTATGCCGCGCCCAGCGATGTGGGGCGCTGACCCGTGCACCGGCTCAAAAATGGCGAATTTCGGTCCGATGTTCGCACTTGGACAAAGCCCGAGGCCTCCGATAAGCGCTGCTGCTTCATCGGACAGAATATCGCCAAATAAATTCGACGTCAGGATGTGATCGAACATTTCAGGGTGTCTTATAAGATTATATGCAGCTGCGTCGACGTACATCTCATTATAGGGCACGTCGTGCTCCTGTAAAACGCGTACGCAGACGTCTCGAAAGAAAACATCCGACTTGAGTACGTTTGCCTTATGCACTATCGTAACTGTTTTTACGTTGCGCAAAGTGCTCGCGAACGACGCAAGCCTTTCCACATTAGCGCGAGTAACCACTCGCTGCGTGACGGCGATGTCGTCAGAAAGCTCTTCGATGCCGGAGTACAACCCCTCGAGGTTCTCTCGTATTATAGTGAGCTTCAATTCATAAGGGGTTAGAGAGTAAGATCGAAAAGGTCGCAGATTCACGAAGAGATCGAGTGTTTTTCGTAGTCTGACGAGCACGCTGCTTCCTTGAACGCTGGTAACAGCCCCCAACAGCATGCAATCGGCTTGCGCAATTAAATCGACATCTGCATCGGTTATTGGTGTGCCTTCTTTAGTCCATTTGGCGTATCCAATGTCAACATGGATGAATTCTGGATCATTCAGTAACAGAGTGAGGATTTCAACACAAGGGGGTATGACCTCTTTGCCGACCCCATCTCCCTCAGCAACAGCGATTCTCATGTGTATTGAGTAGCAACCCGCTCGCTGAATCCGCCAGACCCGTTAAGGATCATTCGCGCGCGGACTCGCGGTGCGCGGATGCCTCTTTCTATGTTCGACTAACCCGCCATCTTCGAGGATCTCCTGCAGGAATTTGGGAAGCCCCTCACCTCGTACGACCCTGCTGCGGGTTCTCACAAGCCCCAAAGATAAGTCGACCTCAAGCTCATCACCCGCTGCAACAGAATCAACGACGTCTGCTTCGATAATTGGCAAGCCAACGTTGATCGCATTTCTGAAAAAGATCCGAGCGAAAGATTTCGCAACGATACATCCGATCTTAGCGTATTTGAGCGCAAGCGCTGCCTGCTCTCGTGACGACCCACAACCAAAGTTCTTGCCGGCAACTATTATGTCTCCGTCATGCGGTGAAAATTCCACACCAACGCCCTCCATTGCGTGTTGTGCGAAGACGTTAACGTCCATCGTTCTCAGATACTTGCCAGGTATGATTAAATCAGTGTTGACATTATCGCCGTACTTCCACACTTTTCCCCTGATGAGCATTATAGTCTACTTGAAGATGTACCGATATAAAGAATATGGGGATTGCCAAGGCACGCAGATTCGACTGGGAGCGCAAAAAGCCTGACGAAGTGTTTAATAGTTCCGAAACAACTTGTTGCTATGTCATTGCTATTGTCCGCGCACGAAGAATACCTAATCAATCAAAAAAAAGCTTTTCTCACCCATAAGGTCCATCACAATGCGCAAGAGATTGAACAAGAAATCGACGAAAAAGTGTGGAAGCTAGACGTCGAAAAAATCGGGACTAGCGAGTTCACAGCGACGCTTGTGGTGCGAGAGCCGATGATTTCAATCAGCACCGGCGACATTGTGACCTACAAAGGTGTCCCGAGAAAATTCACGGTTAGAAGTCCATCGCTTGAATATCTCCTCGACACCGTTGAAAAGATCCTGATGGAACAAATTGAGGAAATTAAGAGAGACGCCGGCGTTTGAATCCCTTGTTTACCAGAGTGATAGGCGATCTTCTATGACTGTCGCGGATCAGCGATCTCGCCTTTGAGGGCCGAAGCTGCGGCTGTAACGGGAGAAGCAAGGTATACGAGCCCCTCAGTACCCATCCTCCCCTTGAAATTTCTGTTGGAAGTTGAAAGACACACCTCTCCCCGTCCCAGAACCCCGTTATGCGCGCCGAGACACGGCCCGCATCCTGGACTGCAAATGGTAGCCCCGGCTTGAATTAATGTTTCCAGGACCCCCGTTCGTATAGAATTCAATAGCACGAGCTTCGATGCTGGAACGACGATCGTCCTTACGGCAACTGTCTCACCGCGTAGAATGCTCGCTGCTGCCTTAAGATCTTCAAAACGCCCATTCGTGCACGAACCTATGAACACTTGGTCAATAGCTGTGCCCACTACCTCTTCGACATCCTTCACGTTGTCGACGTGATGGGGACAAGCGACCTGAGGCCCCAAGTCATCGACCTTGACGTTCAGCTCATCAGCGTACACAGCATTGTCATCAGCATAACACGGCTGGTACTCCGCTTGTGGAGTGAGGTGCTTGAGGTACGCAAAAGTCTTGCGATCTGGAGGCACGATGCCTGCTTTCGCGCCTACTTCGACTGCCATATTGCTCAGAGTAAGCCTGCTTTCCAAGGTTAGGTCGGCCGTCGTACCACCATAGAATTCCAGAGCTTTGTACGACGCGCCATCGGCACGCACAACCCCCGCAATGTTGAGAATCACGTCTTTGGCGGTTACGTGGTCTCGGAGTGTTCCGTTGAGCACAATCTTCAGCGTTTCAGGCACCTTTAACCACAGCGTTCCTGTTGCAAACACCTCTGCGATGTCGGTCGCACCCACTCCTGTTGCGAAAGCTCCCAATGCTCCATATGTGCAAGAATGCGAATCCGCTCCGATAATCAAGGTGCCTGGAAGGACGATCCCGCGTTCAACCATGAGTTGATGGCATATCCCATTACCGACGTCAAAGAAGCTTGTAATTCCTTGGCGTTTTGTCCACGTGCGGACTGTTTTTTGAAGGGTCGCGGCTACCTCCGTGCTAGCTGGGGCAATATGATCAAAGACAATGGTGACCCTGTGTGGATCCCAAACAGAGGAAGCGCCCATGTCCTCAAATGCTTTTACGGCGAGTACGCTCGTGCCATCGTGGGCCATTGCTGCGTCAACACGCGCCAAAATAAAATCCTTAGCGCTAGCCGCTTTCCCTGACGCCTTGGAGAGAATCTTCTCGCTAATGGTTCTTGGAGCATCCAAAGCACTGTTCACCGCGTACTATTTGCGGCCCTTTGATTATCAACCTATGTTTTGATCAACCAGCACAAAGCGTTGAAGTGCTGAGATCAACCTTAGCCACTAAGGCTGAAGCGGACGGCCAAATGTACTGGTCGATCTCTGAGGACTAGTAACATATTTAAGTTGCGGCTATGAATGTGTATAGCGAACTTCGTCCGGGTCGTTTATGAATCCTTTTGGATCTTCCTCATTGCCTAAGGCAGCAATTGGCCAGATAGAGATTTGCGACGTTACGCTGCGTGACGGCGAGCAGGCTCCCGGTGTCGTTTTTGGCGTTGACGAAAAAATTGAGATTGCGACAAAGCTGGACGCAGTTGGCGTGGAGATGATAGAAGCGGGGTTTCCTGCCGTTTCAGCGAAAGAAAAGGCCATGGTGAAAAAAATTGCTAATTTGGGTCTAAACACCAAAATATGCTGCCTTTCGCGAGCGATTTTCCACGACATCGATGAAGCGTTAGATTGCGATGTGGATGTGGTGGGTCTGTTCATGGCTACCTCAGATCTGCATCTCAAGCACAAGTATCATCGCAGTTTTGATGAAATGCTGGAGTGCGCACTGTCAACGCTCGAATATGCAAAGGAACACGGGCTCATTGTGAGGTTTGCGGCAGAAGACGCGACCCGGACTAATCCAGAAGTGCTGAAGCGCTTTTTTAGACAGGGTGAGGAGCACGGGGCTGATTATGTTAACATCGCAGACACTGTCGGTGCGCTTAGGCCGTCTTCGTGCTACACTCTTGTGTCTGGGATGAAGACGGTCGTTAATCTGCCGCTTTGCATTCATTGCCATAACGATCTCGGTATGGCCGTAGCAAACACTATCACGGCTGCAGAAGCCGGGGCGTTTCAACTCCACACAACGGTGAACGGGATAGGGGAACGAGTCGGAAACACCCCGCTTGAGGAACTTCTCGTCGCGCTGCGCCTCCAGTTTGGAATCGATACTTACGACCTTTCGAAATTGATGGGGCTGTCCAAAACAGTCGAACATCATTCACGGTTGCGCCTGCCGAAGAACAAACCAGTCGTCGGGTTGAACGCATTCTCTCATGAATCTGGCATACACGTAGCGGCCGTGCTGGAGGAGGCCGAGACGTACGAACTATTCTCGCCTGACTTAGTAGGCAACAAGAGGCGGATCGTCATTGGCAAGCACACCGGGAAAAAAGCCCTGCAGTACGTCATCGCTCAGTTAGGCTACCGACCGACCCGGGATGAGCTCTGTCAGATCCTCGACGACGTAAAACGCGTTTGTGAAACAAAGAAATCAGTCTCTCAGGAGGAGCTTGAGGATATCATCAGAAGCGTGATGTACCGGTAGCCCCGGAGTTTTGACGAGGACAGTACTTTGAGCATCCGGCTCGTATAACAACCACGAGGGTCCCTGTCGAGTTGCTTACGGCTCGCAAAAGAGCTACGAATGACGTTTCATTCATGTCCGTTGCTTCCACTAACTTGTAAGTGATACCATAGTTTCGGCATAGGGCACCGACTAAATCAGAGATCTCGGGCGCCGGCTGCCCCCCCGTTATGGCTGATATTCGGTTTTCGAGCACGAACACCTTTACGTTCCGCTTGAACACTGCCGCGCTTGTTAGTGCTGCGATGCCGCTGTGTAAGAACGCGTAGTCTCCTAATATTGCAAGTCCGCCTTGTTCAAACCCCGAAGCCACACCAATTGCTGAGCCGAGTGAATAAGCTGCGTCGATTAGTCTAAAAGGTGGATTGGCGGTCCGTACTATGCAGCCCATGTCTCCCGCAATCATCGCATCAACTTGGCCAAGAGCGCGGTAGAAAGGCAAGAAGGGGCAATCATCGCAGATGTCTTCCGTGTAACGTCTGGTTTCGAGTGTCTCGACGTCAAACCTTGCCGATATGTAATCGGCCTCAACGTAGGTTAACGCTTGAGTCACATCATTTGACGTTAGCTCCCCAAAACGGGGCACGTGTCCAGACAATTTTCCCAGGACTTTCGCGTGAATGGATTCTTCAATAAGCGGTGAGCCCTCTTCGACGACTAGGACTCGGTTGTGCTCTTCCAGAAACGAATCAATTCGGCGCTCACATAGTGGGTTGACAATGCCGAGTCGGAGGTGCGCTACATCGTCTCGTCCCTGGATTGTATCATCCACCAGCGTTGACGCATAGCCTGCAGAAATAATGCCGATTGCGCCGGCGCCATCTTGTTCGTTCAGATCCGTTGTTTCAGCAAACTGCAGCATCTTAGGATATGTATATCTGAGAAGATGCTGATGCCTACCCAAATGCGTGAGGTTCCAGATGCTCTTTTCGATGCTCTTGCTTGTGCGCCGTGCAGACGGCACCCTCTCAACTACGCCCTCAGTATCCAGAAGCCTGCCGGTTATTCGCACAATTATCGGTACTGAAAGTCGTGCGGATAGTTCAAAAGCCTCTAATGCACAATCATACACGTTACCGGCGCTGTGTGGATCCATTACGGGGATTTCGGCTATCTTACCGTAATATCTCGAATCTTGCTCGTTTTGCGAAAGCTTTGCACCAGGATCGTCGCCTGCGATTACGACTAGCCCGGCACCTATTCCGTGGGTGGCCGCGGTAATCAAAGAGTCTGACGCCACGTTCAATCCAACGTGTTTCGTTACAAGAACTGATCGCGTACCCGATGCGGCAGCCCCTAAAGCCAAATCGATCCCGACCTTTTCATTAGCAGCTGGTATCCAAATGGGCCGCAAATTTTCAATGATTTTGGTGACCGGAAATCCAACAACCCCTGTGGCCACACCGACCCCGGCATCGAATATCCCGTATGTAAGCGCATTTAAGCCATCGGTTTTAAACATCTTTTGAGAGCGTTAATCGAACATCCCGTACAAAATGCGCACGCGGCCTAAGCTAGGTCAGTATTCAACCACGTTGTCGAGTATTTGCTTTCCATTTAAGCGAGATGTCTCAATCCTGCTGCTCACGGCTTGTGCGGTTATCGCTCTAAGCTGCAGCGCGTGTTCAACTGTGCAGTTCCAGCGGGGCAACGCCCAGCAACAAAAGTGGCCTTCCACGACACTATGGATGTTAGATTAGCGCATCCAGTTATTTATCAATTTTTGCAAGTCTGTACAAGGGGGATTTTGCGGCCGCGTAATCGACTGGATGTGAATCATAACTTTTTTATGCGCAGCGATCTAAAAGGAAAGCGATAACCATGGCAGAAATTCCACTGGCGGTCGTTTTGCGAATTATGAAGGTAGCTGGAGCTGAAAGGGCCAATCGCAAGGCCGTGAAAATAATTGCCGAGAAAGCTGAGGACTATGGCAACGGCGTTGCCACAGAGGCCGTTTTGCTGACGAAGCTCGCGGATCGAAAAACGATCTCTGCAAATGACGTAAAACTAGCAGCGGAACGAGTCAACCGGCGCTAATAGACGCTCTTTCGCATTTTAGGCAAGGTGCCACTTCTACGTTCCTTTGTCGAGGCTACCTAGACTTTGCAAAACCTTTATGAAAGCGCCAGTGGAAATTGCCGTCTCGTTTTTAGGACGCGGCGGCACGCGTTATCGACTACAAGGGCATCGAGCCAGAGAATGCGGTAGCCGGGACTCGAACCCGGGTTAAAGGCTTGGGAAGCCTTTGTGCTGCCACTACACCACTACCGCGATACTGCAGCTACATTCTTTCCCAAACCATAAATATTATCACCCAGGTGCACCTCAAACGCAGCCTTAACGCAAGGCATTTAAACGCAGATGTTGATGTAAGTTGGGACTTTTTATGTCAAATGACCTTAGGACACCTATTGTTGCAGTGCTCGGTCACGTGGATCACGGTAAGACGACGATGCTTGACAAAATTCGGGGCACTACCACTGCTGACCAAGAACCCGGCCTAATCACGCAGCACATAGGAGCAACAGAAGTCCCTTTAAACGTTATTGCAAGGCTTTGCGGCTCCCTTTTGGAAGGAATACACCTTCCTGGGCTACTATTCATCGATACGCCTGGCCATCACGCTTTCACGACGCTGCGCGCACGCGGGGGCGCTTTAGCAGACATCGCAATACTTGTTGTTGACATTAACGAGGGCTTCCAGCCGCAGACCACAGAAAGCCTCAATATCTTGAAAGGCCATAAAACGCCCTTTATCGTGGCGGCTAACAAAATTGACAAAATACACGGATGGCTTTCGCACGACAATATGATGTTCACAGACGCGTTTAAGCTACAGAGCGAGCGGACTCAACGCCTTCTTGACGACAGAATATACGTGCTTATAGAGGAGCTCTATAATCTGGGCTTTAGTTCAGATCGGTACGACAGAATTAGAGACTTCACTAAGAACATAGGCGTTGTTCCAACAAGTGCGCGAACGGGCGAAGGCATCCCCGACCTGCTCATGGTTTCGCTTGGTCTTGCGCAGCGATTCCTCGACAAGGATCTGAGGCTTCACGCTGACGGTCCTGCAGTCGGCACGGTAATAGAAATCAACGAAGAAAAAGGGTTCGGCACGACCCTTGATACCATCATATACGATGGCGTTCTCCATGCCGGTGATCGGATCGTAGTCGGTGCATTGGGGCGACCAATCGTCACGAAAATTAGAGCGTTGCTGAAACCAGAATCGACGGGGTTTCTTAAGAGGGTCAGGACAGTGACCGCAGCAGCAGGTGTGAAGATAGCAGCCCCAGGCATTGAAAACGCGCTTGCGGGTTCCCCGCTTAGAGTCACGACGGACGATATTGATGAAGTCGTCGCTGGAATCGAATCCGAAATGCGTGACATAGCGGTCAGTACTCAAGATATAGGCGTCATAATCAAAGCAGACACTATCGGCGCTCTAGAAGCGCTTGCAGGAGAGCTAAGTCGTAACGAAGTCCCTGTTAGCATAGCCAATCTGGGCGACGTCTCTCACCGAGACGTTGTTGAAGCTGAGACTATAAGTGATCCGTTATTCTCCGTTGTACTCGGCTTCAACGTCGATGTCTTATCCGATGCCAAGGAAGCAGCAGAGAAGTCGAAGGTTCGTCTGTTTGTTAACGATGTAATCTATGGATTGATCGAGGAGTATCAGACCTGGGCCGAAAAACAAAAAACCCTGTATGGTAAAAAACGTTATGAGGCTATCGTGAGGCCAGGCAAATTCAAAATACTGCCTGGGTATGTTTTCAGACAAAACAAACCGGCTATCGTCGGCATTCAGGTGCTCGGTGGTGCGCTGAGGAATGGTGTCTCTCTGGTGCGAGAAGACGGAGTCAGGGTCGGCACGCTGAAGGGCATGCAAGACAGGGGCGAGAACGTAAGCGAGATAGGCGCAGGGAAAGAGGTCGCAGTCTCGATTGATGGACCCACAGTCGGAAGACAAATAAATGAAGGGGACGTACTCTACGTCGACGTGCCTGAAAAGCACGCAAAGGTAACGGAGCAAGAACTCTACGATGCGCTTGACCAAAGCGACCGATTGATGCTGGATGAGTTTTTGACGATGAAGCGCAAAGATAACCCATTTTGGGCCAAGTGAACTCCACTCGTTCGATCTTCAAGTTGTCAAGCAAACACTCGTGCTCGTACAGTAGATAGGAGAGTAGTGTGAATGGCGGAATTTAGGTTAATCATATCTGACCCAAGCAAAAAGAGCGCACACAAGATGGAAGTATCAGGTGCGCAAGCAAACAAACTGTTCGGTCTAGGTATCGGGGACTCACTCGATGGTGACGCGATCGGACTCAGCGATTATGCGCTTGTCATAACTGGCGGCTCAGACAAAGATGGCGTAGCTATGCGGCGAGATCTTCCGGGGACGGTCCGAAAAAGGTTGCTTCTTTCCGGAGGCGTCGGATATCATCCAAAAAAAACAGGGATAAGAAGGCGCAAGAGCGTCCGCGGCCGCGTCATTTCCGCAGAAACTGGTCAGATTAATCTCGTGGTGGGAAAAAGCGGTGCTAAGCCGCTCGATGAGATCTTAAAGGCCGAAAAAGCGGAGCAATAGCCTCCTGCCGTTGTCTGAAGTGAGTTGCGTGCAGTCGTGTTATGTGCTACGCAGAGCAGCGCCGTCTTATTAACTCGGCCAGAAAGCGGGGTGCTCCGGTTTTCAGGACGGCTCAGATCTGCGAGCGCAGTTCCATGCCGTTGTGAATCTAAACAGTCTTCCAACCAAGCGCCGCCCAAAAGTGCCTTTCGCATTTGCCGCATTCGCCTTTAACCGAGCTGCGCGGTCTCTTGTCCTCTTATGAGGCTGCGGAATTTGGCGTGTATTGCTGCTATTTGCTGCAGTTGTTCTTTGTTTCTCTTGTTCAAAAGGCTCAAACGCGGAAACTCTTTGTCGTGTGCGTTAGCAAAAAAACGCGCTAGCTCCGGTCGCGAGGCATGGTTTGGCACTAGGCGCGGGTCTCTGGCGAATTCGCGACGTTCAACTTCCCATAACGAAGCTAAGTCAAATGCAGATTTAAGTCCGCCCTCTCGGAATGCGGTCAAAACGAGGTAAAGGGGGCGAATGTCAGCGCACGCCATACCTATGTTGGCATAGGGTAACGCGTAAGAGTTTCCATTGAATGCAATAGAAATCCCGCCGGCGCTTCGAATCTCCTGGAGCATTTTGTAGTCCGTAATGCTATCGCCAATTACCGCAGTGTCTGTCGGCTTGCCCACGCCGATCGCAGATATCAAGGCCTGAACTTTTCGCTTACCGCCTACTACCATGATCTGATCGAAAATCGCTTTAATCCGCGTGCGAGGTGCAATTTCAAAGAAGAACTCATCAAGCTGGGTTGCCAACCTTCCAAATGTTGAAGTTTCTGCGTCGTTGGCGTTATAATAAAACGAGAGGATCTTATTTTGAATCTCGTGGATCAACGCAATGTCGCCTTCTTCTAACATTTCGGACAACGAATCCAAGGGAAAGCGGGTGCAGTGCACTTTTTCACGCTCAACTTCAAGCTTTGAAGCTACATTGTAAGCGTGCTGCTCGTAGCTAGTTGAAATGATGTGCACGTTCCACGTTTCATCCGTCAGCCACTTGATGAGTTCCTTGGCGCCATCTACCAGCTGCGCTCGGGTGGAGGCTTTTCGCACGTCCTGCTCTGTTATTCCGTTAACTATCATGAAAGGAACTATCAGCTGCAATGTATCGCCAGGCTCATAGTGGGGTCTGTTTTGAATAGCGAGATAATCGTCATATCTGCTTAGAACTTCAAAAAGCGCGGCACCTTCTTTGATTGAATGCATTACTTCGTATGCATTATCTTGCGGAGACAAGGGCCCCTCCAAATCAAATGCAGCCGTATACTGGTGAGGCACGCTTGCATAGTCTCCCTTCAACCGTCAAATACGTTGCCTATGTCAGTGCGGGCAAGCCTAGAAA
>DASPOC010000093.1:0-12792 GCA_035626195.1 Bathyarchaeia archaeon
ACCAGACCACCCGTTCTGATAGTACTTGTACCACACAGCACCATCACTACCGCGAACGAACACATCTGCTGTGTGCCATCCTGCAACCGCTGCTGGTGATGCAGTTACCTTACCACCAAGACTTTCCCAGTTTGTCCACGAAGAATCTGTGTATGTCCGGTGCCATAGCGCACCGTCAGTGCCGACAACGAATAGGTCTAACCGACCCGCCGCCGGTGAAGATACTGCTGGCCCTGTGCCTGGGGCAACCTCCCCACCGATGCTAGTCCACTCCGACCAACCATTAGTATATGTTTTCCACCAAACTGCGCCATCTGTGCCACGCACAAAAACATCTTGACGGGCAGTAGTCCCCCAAGAAATCGCGGCTGGTGAGGAGCGCTCCCCACCTAAAGAACTCCACGCGCCGCTGCCGGTTGTTGTGTTCCAAAGAATGCCGTTACTATCAACGGCAGAGACGCTCGTTTGACCATTAGAATATGTAGTGCTTATTGCCGGCCCCGGGTTCTTTATTGTTGTGCGGCTTACGCACATAGCACCGCTTACCACAGCGAAAAGCGAGACGAGAGTAAAAGTCGCTACAACGATGTTCGCCTTAACGCGTTTAAGGTTCATTCGTTTCGCCTTCCTTGGGCGTTTCCACCGCCCTACAACCCAACCGATTATCTAGCTTCTCTTCTATGTGTACGAGACAAGTTTCCAACTCTGTTCGTGCCCATTTTGGCTATGTCCTTCGCTTGAAAAGCAGAATCAAAAGAGTCCGGCCGTGTGATAGCTTAAGCTTTGTCGTTTAGTTGCAGTTAGTCTCCCCCGTGCAGATAGGCTTCTTTACTTTCCTATCCCTGAATGCGCACATACATGAACTGCCAAAGGTGCGAGAAGTACGCCCATTGCAAGTTGCGCGGCGAGGGGAGCACGTTCCGTATTGCAGAGAATATCGCCGTCCGCGTTATATAAGAGACCAATCCAGCCGCCATTTACCATTTGAAGCTTGTTTGGCAGTCACCACTAAAACGCGTCCGGGTCGAGCAAGCCCAAGCCGTTTTAGCTAGAGTCATTAACCGCAAGGTTCCGTTAAGTCTATCAAGCTTAACCCCAAGTGGTCCATGTGCGCTCGTATTTCCGCAGCCACAGCGCGTAAATAAGGCTCGTCTAGCTGTAAGTATTTAAGCTTGTTTAACTGGCCACACGCCCGTTCGACTTCATAAATTAGGGCTTCTTGGCCTGTCAAAAAGCTGGGCTGTTTTGGCTTGCGCTCCTGTGTCGTCATAAATAGTTACTGTGTTTGCACTACTATTAGCCACTTCACACGACCATCGAAATATGTGTCAACTATATACTTGCGGTCAATCGACCCCGACGGTTGAATCATAAAATCGGCTCGGACCCGTCCATTGGCAGGCAAGAAATGTGGCAGACGTTCCAGCTCCCTTTTTGCCCCATTTCGAGGAGCGCCCTCACTACGTCCTCTTCGGTTTGGACCTTTTTCCTTTCCGCGCGCAGTTTGGCGCGGTACTCCTCGAAATTCGGGTGAGTCTTCTTGCTCACGCTAATGGTCGCCCTGTCCTGGCGTTTCATCTACAGTTCATACTTTTCATAACTGATAAATACTTGTGGATTCCTGCTAGACGGAGATGAATCAATGATGGCGACTAACATACTACACGCTGTTTGTGACAACCTAAAGCGAAACAGTCAGCTGACCGAGGCTGGGTTTGAGGGGAAAATCTTAGCGCATCATGCAAAGCCGGGATACGACTACCCGACAATCCGCCTTCCATTCACGTTCTCTGGGCTTACAGGACTACGAACGCGCATCTATCAGACGGCGCACCGAGGGGCGCTCGCCTTCCCGGTCGTGTTCTCTCTCCTGACATCGCATCAGAAAACAGTTCACATAAATATAAAAACGCCGTCTCAACCGCCAAAACCCGCCGCATTGACATGGCGGACGTCGCCGGTTCGAATCCGGTCGAGCCCATCGTTTGTCTGCCAATTAGACGTTCAAGAGGCGTCCGACGATGCTAGAGTCTCTATTTATCTAGACCTCTTTGAATCTCCCTCGGCTTTGGAAGATATAAGAAGATTTAAGAGACACCTTGAAACCTCAGCATAGGGTCTTTCTTCTGCACTCTTTATCGTCTGTGCGAAGAGCGCAAGCGACGCGATAAAATCGGTTACTTCGTAGGCTGTTTTGCTGCATGACCGCCGGCGCGACGTCCGGCGAAAACGCAGTCCGCAATAGACGAGCCGCTGGCGAAATAGACGTTGGAGCAGAGGCCTACAGCGTTACGCCCTGCTGCGTACAAGCCATCGATTGACGTACCGTCTGCTCGCTTAACTTGTCCAGTCTGTTCATTCACAGCAAGCCCACCGAGCGTCATAGCTGCGGTAGGGATGCCGAACTTGGTTAGAGACAACCCCTGAAGAGAGCAGTCCAGTGCATAGAAAGGCGGCATGTCCTGGGGTACGAAACGTTTCTGCAGCTTGCCCAGCGGATCGGGCCGGCCCTTGCTTGCGATCTCGTTGTACTGCTTCATCGTCGCTTCGAGTCCTTCGGGGGAAACCTTGATCTTCCGTGCCAGTTTAGAAAACGATGACGCCTTCTTACGGCTGATAAGCACCATTGGCATAATGGTCAGCTTTTGGAACAAGGCGCACTGGTCTCCAAAATGGCTCTTCGCTTCTTTATACGTTTTGCTGTCGAAGATGAGGTAAGCATTGCCGCCACCCTTGGACACAATATAATCACCCTGCTTGCCGCCGTACAGGTCCTCGCTGCATATGCGCTTCCCGTCTCTACTTACTAGGACGCCCTGCATCAGCGCTTCGGGCGGAACGTAGAAGCGCCACGCAGACATCTTGTCCAGATTGGATGTGACCCCGCCCGCGCTCTGCCCCAAGGCGATCCCTGAGCCATCGTCGGCATAGGTTCCTAAAGGCAGGCACTTTTCATAGGCGCAATTACATTGCTTAACCATCTCTTTATTGAAAATAAAGCCGCCAGCCGCCAGTATGACGCCTTTGCGCGCACGGGCACGGTACGGGTGGGCGCTTGCTTTCACGATAGCGGTGGCCAGCTTATCGAGCAGTTTTCCTACCGGAGGCATATAGGTGTTGACCCTGGCGCTGATCCGTGTGATACCGCCGTGGAACCGTCTGAGGAAAAATGAATTCGGGGGGATGGAGCGTCCTTCCACGCCGATCACCCGTTCATCGTCCGCCTTGATGAGCTTTAGCACCTGGGTCTGGCAGCGCACTTGGACGTTTTTGCTTTTACGCACCGTTCTCTCAAGATTATGGAACAGTGCGAGACCTGAGATACCTTTCCCCTTGGCGCGGTGTCCGCGAGGCGCAGGCTTGGCTTTAGCCTTATAGGCGCCGTTATTCTCGCTTCCGGAGTAGTAGAGATAATAATCGTCTGTGGGATATGAGGTCTTGAACGGGCACAGTGAACCCTCGAAGGGGACGCCCGCCTCAGCCAGCCAGCGGATGTCCTCGGTTGACCCTTCGCAGAGGCGGCGTAATGTCTCGTCCGACATGACACCTTCGCCAACCTCTTGCTTAAGATATTTATACATCTCCTCCGCGGTGTCCTCATATCCCGCCGCTTTCTGGTATGGCGTGCCGCCGCCAGCATAGATGATGCCGCCACTGGCAGATGTGGCCCCGCCTCCGTTGAAGCGGTCAAGCACCAGCACCGAGGCACCCTGCTGCGCGGCCTCCAACGCGGCGCATGCGCCCGCCCCACCAAAGCCGACTACGATTACGTCTACTTCAGCATTCCACCGTTGATTTTCTCGCTTTGCAGCCATCTAATCCTCCTCTGGAAGGGGGAGCCCCAACACGAAGTTGTAAGAACGGGGCCGGCCTATCTCACGCAAGGTGTCCTCTCCACTATCTCTCACGTTGGCAAGCATTACAGGAGCCAAGCAGTATATCACCCGGTGGAGTGTGAATCTCGCAGATTAGCTACAGACGATCCTCTGTACCCGTGCTCAAGTTTCTATGTATATGTCGGGAGCACTCCCGCTGCACGCTCAGCTCTTGTCGACTCATCAAATATATGGAGTTTCCTTTGCCATAAATAGAGTCTCGCTTGCCATTGATATATACTGCTGGAGGTACCGACGCCACTGTCAACAATGTGGCGGCCCGGCGCTTTCATGGGATCTTGTCGGCGCCGGCAGTAGAACCTTTTCAACATCTTCTAATATCGAAATACCCTCGCCCATTGTCAAAGGGGCGTCAATTACCGCGGAGGCATCTTTAACCCATTCAAGTTCCGTTTTTCTGTTTTCCACGGCTCCTATATCAAGCATAGCCAGCTCATCAGCGCCCTAACGTTGATGATAGGCAACATTTTCAACAGGGTCGCCGGCATCTTTGAGATCGACGAAATGGGCTCCTTTCACCATCCGGCCATCTTTCATATCCAGGCAAGGCCTGATTTTTATAATACGCGTAATTTCTGCTTTCAATAGCCGCAATGAGGGCCTTTATACCTAAAGTAATCTACCGATATTAAGTGGCCTCGATCATTGAGGGGGGCTTGGAGGCAATATTATACGTGACGCAGTGCCAGGCACTGCGCGGACAATCTCCCCGGCGTCCTTTTCGAGAATTTCAAAGGAAAGTCGAGTTGGTGTCGCGGTTCGAGCATCGATGCTATCCCAGCAGCGGCAAAGTAGGGGGTTATTATCGGGGGACATAGCAACCTCCAACTAAAACAAGGCTGCTCCCTACCTCTAGCGCCATAACTCACAGGCACGTTAAGCGGCAAGTGGAAGAGGCACGCTCTCGTTTGCTCTAACCGTGTCAGGGTGGAAGAAGACTCGCTCTCCAACCTACGGTGCCTTTGAGCGCTCTGATTCAATGATTACCATTCAGCGTAGTGGTCAAACCGGCGGAAACTACAGAAGGCTTAAGTTTTTAAGCTCCTCAACGATTTGATCGATTGCATTAACCGCATCTTCGCGCTTTCGGCCACCGGTTACAACCAGTTTGCCGGAACCAAACAAAAGAACCACTACTTTAGGATTCGATATCCGGTAGACGAGGCCGGGAAACTGTTCGGGCTCGTACTCAATGTTCTCAAGCCCCAGACCGATGGCAATTGCGTTCAAATTTAAAGTTGAGTGAAGATCTGCTGACGCGACGATGTTTTGCACCTTGATCTCCGGCGTTCCCTTAACGTCGATTCCGATATTTCGTAGACTTTGAAATACGTTTTCAATGCCTTTATAAGCCTCATCTATGCTCTTTGCACCAGTGCAAACTATTTTTCCCGATCGAAAGAGTAATGCAGCCGTCTTCGGGTCCTTGGTCCGGTAGACGAGGCCCGGAAATCGTTTAGGATCATAATCTGCGCCTTCTAAAGCAAGCGTTGCTTGCGTTAGATCTATTTCTTGTCCAATGCCGGTGGATGCAACCACATTTACAATTTCAATAGTGTCCCGCGGTTCAATCATCTTCCCTATTCCCTGTTGTTACGAAGCCCAAGCTAGAGAGCGTGGAGAGCAAAAAGGATGGAGATCAACGGACGGCTCTACGTCCAGCGTCATTTTCCAATATCAATATTTTTGGAAGCATCCACTCCGTTTCTCCCACGGCTCAGGCATGACTCTGCGCCGCGCTAGAGACCAAAAACCATTAAGCTGTAGAAATAGTGTGTTCTAGCTTAAAATTTTCCCTTTTGCCGTCAATGCTAACGCCCTTTGACCCGATCCCAAGATGACTTCCTGGGGTGGATTCCTAATCGTGCAGCCGTCCATGCACTTTTTCCTCAGATTCACACGAGCATCGGAGTAAGCGTATCGACCAGCTTGGGCACGTCCTAAAAGTTAAACGTCTTTCCAATAGTCCATACATGCCTGATTCGTCGAGGTTTGTTTGCTCAGTTTTCGACAGCGGAAGCGGTGCGTTCTCTTAAACCTTCAGATTGAAGAGCACCCTGAAATCAATAATTGGAACAGTATTTTGAGTTCTCCTAGACCGTACGAAATCCTATGAATGCCTGCGAAAGGCAAAGTACCAAGACAGAATAATACTGTGAAAGGAAGTGAACTGCGTATGTCATCAATGAGAGCCGTTCAAATTAGCGAGCCGGGTGCTGATTTCGAATTAGTGGACAAGGAAATCCCCAAGCCCAAGGAAAACGAAGCACGCATTAAAGTGCAAGCCTGCGGCGTTTGCCACGGAGAGGCCGTTGTAAAAGAGGGAACCTTTCCCGACATCAAATATCCCAGAGTCCCAGGACATGAAGTTGTCGGGACAATTGATAAACTCGGTTCGAATGTTGCTTTCTGGGAGATCGGTGAACGAGTAGGAGTTGGGTGGTACGGAGGGCCGTGCCTTGAGTGTGAAGCGTGCCGAATGGGGGACCCCAGTACGTGTACGAGCTTCTTAACTACAGGGGTTTCATTTGATGGCGGCTTTGCAGAATACATGGTCGTGCCCATTCAGGCGCTGTCAATGATACCCCCCGAGCTCAACTCGTTAGAAGCAGCGCCTCTACTATGTGCCGGCAGGACAAGTTTTAGTGCCCTGCGTTTCAGCGGTGCGAAGGCCGGCGATCTGGTGGCAGTCCTCGGCCTCGGAGGCCTTGGCCATTTAGGGGTGCAGTTCGCTCGAAAGCTCGGTTTTAAAACGGTGGCCTTATCGCGCGGCACGGGCAAACAAGAGTTGGCCTATACGTTAGGTGCCCACGTCTATATAGATACTGAGTCTTCAAATCCGGCAATGGAGCTCCAAAAGCTCGGAGGCGCACGGGTTATTCTGGCTACCGCGCCCAACGCTAAAGCGATCTCGGACCTTGTAAACGGGCTTGGTTTTGAGGGCGAGTTAATAGTGGTCGCATACCCTGGCGACCCAATACAAGCCTTTGCCTGGCAGTTGTTGGGCGAACGGCGTTCGATCAAGGGATGGACCGTAAGACCGGCAAAACATATGTCGGAAGACGTGCTAAATTTTAGTGTTATTTCCGGGGTTGTGCCGATGATAGAAGTTTTTCCGTTAGAGCAAGCAGCATTGGCGTACGAGAAGATGATGACCGCCAAAGTACATTTTAGGGCAGTGTTAAAAGTGGGTGACTGACGGGAGGTCATTATGCAAGACGTCTTAAAACTTATCCAGGAAAGGTACTCAGCAAGGGCCCCCTTCGATCCGCAACGCCCCGTAGCGAAGCAGGATCTGACGCAGATTTTGGAGGCTGCGCGTTGGTCGCCTACCGCCCACAACATGCAGAACTTTGAAATAATCGTCGTTGACGATACGAGGCTTCTGCAACAGTTAGGGAAGATTGAATCTCATATCTCGGAGGAGTTCATTCAGGAGAACTATGAGCAGCTCTCGTTTTCGGAAGAGGAGTTACGCCAAAAAAAGGTCGGGATCCTCGGCACTATGTTTCCCTCGACTTGGACGGATCCTGCTAAGGTGGATGAGGCCGTTCGCGAGACTTCGTACCTGAACCGGACCATTAGAGGCAGTCCGGTGCTTCTGATCGTGATCTACGATCCAAAGAAAAGAGCTCCTGCTTCCGAGGGCGATGTCTTGGGCATGATGAGCCTCGGTTGCGTTATGGAGAACATGTGGCTTATGGCGCAGTCCCTCGGGATTGGCTTTATGATAATGAGTGTCTTCAGCGCAGCCTCAATAGAGAATGAGGTTAAGCGAGTTCTCGATATTCCTGAAAACATGAAGATTGCCTACGCCTGTCGCCTAGGCTACCCTGTCTCAACGTCAGCTAAATATCTAAGGGTGCGCCGCAACGTGGGGGATTTCACCCACTATAACCGATTTGGTAACACGCAGACCACGCGGGCCTAAACCCCTTTTCGGTACTCGTCTCGCGCAAAAAGCAAATAAGGCATTCAGTCGTCAAAATAGACAAGTTCCTGCGCGTGGAGATAGCGAATTTAGCACAGCAAGAACAAGAGAAGACAAAGAAAGAGCGAAGCAAGTGTAAGCAAATTTACTGGCCTATACGACACCGTTAAAATCTGGCAGAGCGTATGGGCGCTGGAAATAGGCGCTTTAGAACTTCAGGTTCTTAAATTCGGCTGTATTCGATGTCGCTGTTCTCCGACACCATGCAAGCGACTTATTGCTAAACTGTTGCGGTCATCACGAAGGTTATCGGCGTATCAATTTGCGAGGTTGGCATTGCTGAAACGACGACAAGCGTTTGTCCTGAGAGACCGCACGCAAATTCGGACTAGGATTTCCCCCGGTCCCGGGGCGTAAGCGGTGTAGCCTTGCGATTTGTAGGCGCTGATCAGCTGATCTCTGAAGGCAAGCGCCTTTGAATAAGAGTTCACCGGCTAAACTTGCGCGTAATACGTCTTTCCGTTCTCCATAAACGTACCCACGTAGGCTTGCCTACCATTTGCCGTGACGCGCTCAAATGGTGAAACCGTGATAAGTCCTGCACCGAGATCAGCGGTGTTCAATCTGCTCGCCTAATCGGGCAGGCTTGACGACGCTGGCTGCGGCGCAGGTGATGCACTTGGCTTCACCGTCGGCGCCACGGAGGCTGACGCTTGCAGGGTCGGCGGCGTCGCGCCGACTGGTGTTTGAGTGGTCGGCGAAGCCGCCAATCGGTTCGCCGTTTGTTGAGACGCAGATATCGCGCCCGCTACGTGAGATAGCAACACAAGGACTAGGACGCCGTAACGGCTGTAACGCTTCTTGAACCGCCGAGATGGCTCCTCTGGCGCGGAGGCGTGGGATATTCACCGTCTGAAGGATCTTCCGGCGGAGGTTGGGGGCGATTCGGGCAGTGACGCTGCTGGGGGTACGAAACATTCTCAGCAATCTTCGCAAATGCAGCGTACGGTTTATTTCTCGCGCCACAGTTCTTACAGAACTTGTCATTATCCATCACGCGCTCGTATACGTAAGTCGGCTCAAAGAATAGAGCAAAGGCCGGCTTATTTTCAGTATTAGTACAGTTGTTGGTTTACAGACACGATTTAAAAATGCCGATTTGTGCCCGCGTTTTGGGTGGTAATGTGCCTGTTCATAGAAATGTGTTTGCGGTTGAGACCGACCGAATCAGCCGAAGCTTGACATGACGTTCTCGACAAGACTGTAGGGAATGTCCCTCTTGCTATTCAATGCGAACAATATGATATCCCTGCAAGCGAGGAGCTTCTCAAAATCCTGAGCGGACAGTACGACGCGCTCATCGCCTTGATTCTCCGCTAATATATTTAACGGCTCGTACGAGTCTGCGATGAAGCGCTCTTTTCTGTTTGTGTCGCGGTTTCCCATTTCATCACTTTTTCTTGAGCATCGTGCCTGATGCGTCAATAGCTTTGCCCCCGCCGTGGCCAAAGACGGAACACTTAGGTACAAGACCGCCTTGTAATTCAATAGTTTCGCTTAAAAAAAGAGCCAGAACGGACGCCAGACAGAATGTTGGACAGTGGCTTTCTCCTGCCTTATCTATCCGAAAGCTGTCCTTAGATGGGAGCGGCGAGGAACTGGCACAGCAGATAAATGGCAACCAGCCAGCCTAGAAGTATGTATCATGTCTGTATCGTATATCCTGCTGGCAGCAAATAGAAAGGTGAGCAAGGACCTGCCAGAAGTGTGGGCGCTACAGGAATAATGACGCCAATGCCTACTAGATCGAGAAACACGACGGGAGTATCACGAGGGGCGGCAGCCTTGAGGTTCGCGTCCATCACAGGTGTTCCTTCCAGCGGGGGAACAGAAGCTCTCTGCGGGGGCTAGGCATTTTGAGTTTTGAGATTATGGGAATCCTCCTTCGCGCCCCTGTGCTGGGGCCTCAGTATGCGAGTCGTTGAAGCCACTGCGTCGACAGGCGCACGAAAGTTGGCGCAACGTTGTGTCGCGACGTTTCTGTCTACGAGAGGGTTTGCGCCGCGCAAACGGTCCGTCGGCGCCTGACGCGTCGCATACCAATCTTGGAGCGCATAGGGCGTCGATCTTATTACCTATCGTTGCAAAACTGTTTGCCACAACTGTCATAGTTTGATCGACCTTATTCGTGGGTCTGCCGAGGTCCAAAAATGGAAACTACGATCATCCGCTTATTTGAGCAGCATCTCGACTTCGTGTCAGCTAACGCAGCGATGCAACTGGCTCAGCAATTCGCGGACCAGTTCGGAGCCGTATATTCCCGTCTCAGCCTAGAAGATGTACCTTCAGAGGAATTAGGCGCGGCGCACAGGTTTCTCTTCGAAGAGATAAAACAACTTGTTCGGCGCGATCCCCGCTTGGATCTGCGTTATCCTGATGAGGCAATAAACAACGTCGTGCTAATGCTGCTCGACAGCCTGGAACGAGTCTTCACGCCCCCGTCGAGCGATACGTTGAAATGACTCTCGTTACGTATGCGACGGACGCATTGCGCTGAAGTAACGTAACTGGAGCGCTGAGCTCCTCAGCGGGATCGTGAGAGACGCGTTTTTCAGCGCTCAGCTGGCTTGTTGTAGTGTTGCATTAAACGTAGTCACGACGTCGTTCACTTGGATTATGTAACTTGCAGGAGACGTTGGCTGGTCGCCCTGCATTTTTATATACGCGGTCGTGCTGGGTAGGCGGTTAGTAACACTCAGATAGCTCTCATGTGTATTGGCGGAGCTTGCAGTCCACAGAGCTGGGAGATTGATAAGCTGGGCAGCTGTTGTCGCGTTGTATCCTTGACCGATGGAGCTGACATAATTGCTAGCATCAGACGCAGAGGCAAACTTCGTGTACTGTGCTGTATACGTGAGACTTTCATTCGGATTGGTTATTTTGTAGGTCACCATCGCGTTCGTGGCATTGATCCATTGGATTGTTTGGTTCAGCGTTCGAATCCAGCTGGCGTTGTTATACGCTTGCAGATCGTCATTAATGACGGCTTGAAGCACTGGATCGTGGGTCGTGCTGCCAGATTGCGAGGTACTTTGATTTTGGGTGTTTGACGTGCAGCCCGCGGCTAGAACACTTGCGATTATCGCCGCAGCAATGAGGATGGCGACTCTTGATCTCATAAAGTAAATAAGCGAAGATTCCTCAATTAATAGTTTTCTATTCGTAAAAAGCAAAGCTGCTAGGCTCTTCTTTTTTAAAAAGAGGGTTTTTAGAGCTCTTTGTGAAGTTTTTTCAGCTCTTAAGCGTTTAAATCGGAAATGAGCGGCATTAGCTGCTTCTCTGGGCTGGTCGTGGAAACGTATGTGGAAAGCGGGTCCTATGCCGTTAGACGCACTGAAAGCGTTAGTCTTTCGTTTTCTTTCCAAACATGCTGAGGATCTCTATGGGGACAGGTAGCACGATGATACTGTTGTTCTCCTCACCGATTCGGACCATGGCCTGATAGAGCCGAAGCTGCAAAGCGGCAGGTGACTGTTCGATCGTCTTAGCTGCTTCCAATAGCCGATCTGCTGCCATCGCTTCGCCTTCTGCAAGCGTGATACGTGCGCGTCTGTCGCGTTCTGCTTCGGCTTGGGCGGCCATCGATCGCTTCATTTCTTCAGGGAGCTCGACGTCCTTCAGCTCGACTGATAATACGTGAATGCCCCACGGCATCGTAAACTCGTCGACAAACTTGCGGATTCTTTCGCCGAGCTCGTCACGTCGAGCGAGGACCGTGTCAAGCTCAGCGGTTCCTACAACGTCACGTAGACTCGACTGTGCGAGTTGGTTGATCGCGTACCCGTAGTTGCTTATCTCGATGACCGCCTTGTCTGCCTGGACAACCTTGTAGAAGATCACCGCGTTGATCTTGCACGAGACATTGTCTTTCGTAATAACTTCCTGCCGCGGGATGTCTAAGGTGTTCACGCGCAAGTCCACCTTCTTGATCGATTGAAACGCTGGGAATACGTAGCGCAATCCTGGGGGGTAGACGGCTCTGAACGATCCAAAGGTGAATTTCACCCCTCGTTCGTATTGGTAGATCACGCGAAGCCCAGTGAGCAGATAAATGGCGATCACCACGATGACAAAAATCGCCAGTGCAACGATAGGACTAATATCTATTTGAGCAAACATGAACAACACCGTTCACACAAACGACGTGCGGAGTGATTAACTTTTCTAGCAAAAAAAGCTCCGCTCCGCAGGCTTTAAAAGAGAAAACGGGTACGGATCCCTGTTTCGGCGCTAACCGTCACCGAGGCATCGAAGAAGGCCTTGATACCTTGCTCACGTCCTGGGGATACTTCTGCTGCAATTTTTAAAAAAGTATCACTGTATTTCGTATAGGCAGGACTGAACATCCTCTCCGAGCTTGCCGATTGCATCTGCCCGGCACCGCTTGCAGTGGCGCATCTGTCTTATGTATTTCGTACATTCGTCCTGCATTTTGCGCTTCATCTCCATAGTTGGCGGCGCAATATTCGCAAACTTGTATTGTGCAATGAGGGGGATAACGTTGAATGTATATACACCCATTTCCGCTACCTTTTTCGCAATCTCCGGAATATGTTTGTCGTTGATGCCTGGAATATAGACCGTATTAATTTTGACGATCATATGCCGCTGTACCGCCTCTTCAATGCCCTTCAACTGCTGGGAGAGCAGAATCTCTGCACCTTCGATCCCCGTATAGCGTTTGCCCTTGTAGTTAACAAACTGGTAGATCTGTGCGCCGATCTCCGGGTCAATGGCGTTAAGCGTGACAGTGATATTGCCCACATCATATTTCTGGAGCAGGTCGATCTTATCGGGGAGAAATAGTCCGTTCGTACTCAGGCACTTGATAACATTGGGGTACTGCTCGTGAAGGCGGCGTAGCGTTTCAAAGGTCTCTTCATTTGCGAGCGGCTCACCCGGCCC
>DASPOC010000094.1:0-7445 GCA_035626195.1 Bathyarchaeia archaeon
GAGGGCGCCATAGAAATTGAAACACGAGAAGCCGAAGCCTATGACGAACACAAAGTGATGGAAAACGTCGTAAAAGCAGGACCGAATGTCGTACGAGCCCATCTCCAACATCTTCGGGAACATGGACAGATAGATCTTTTAAGCGAAGCTATCGACTTTTTGAAGGAAAATAGCCTCGAAATGCCGGATTACAAAGAAGCACTAGCGGGCGTGTGCCCGGGTTCAATGACCCTGGATTTGAGGAGATCCAAGAGTCGGGGTGAATCCCCGGTGATACTCGCCTCGGAACTTGGAAACTGGCCCATACAGCTTCAGCTTTTGACCCCAAACGCACCTTACCTGAAGAATGCCGATCTCTTGTTGGCGGCCGATTGCGCTCCGTTTGCCTATGCGAACTTCCATGAACGATTCTTAAAGGACAAGATTTTGATAATCTTCTGTCCGAAACTGGACCAAACCCTTGAAGAATACGTGGATAAATTGTCCGAAATCTTCCAGAAACAGGACATAAAATCGATCTCAGTCGTTCACATGGAGGTTCCTTGCTGTTCCGGCATTGAGACTGTGGTCCAAAAGGCGCTGGAAAAAGCCCAAAAAAACATAATCATCAAGGATTACACGATCAGTATCACCGGGGAAATAGTATAGCTATTTTATGTTGCTGGCATTACAACACGGCCGAGGCTTCGTGACCTCCGCCTGGTATGATGATCCACGGCGGTGTGAGCTCCTAATCTAATCTATAAGCAAACTGGCGAAGCTTGTCTTGATAAGTTCCTGTCCTGACCTCTTCTTGGGAAACGGTAAGGGTACCTGCCGGACGTTGCTCACAGAGTGCTTCCATCTCGTCAAACAGCTGTTTATTATCGGCACCCCCTCGCGTGCAAAAAAAAACGCTACGCGTTTGAATTTCGACTTGTTGGCGGAAATATAAGTTCGAATCGCACTGGACAAGGTGCCGCCCCACATTGCCGTGCCGAGTATCACCAGATCGTATAGCGCTGGGTCGTGGTTGATGTCAACAAGCGTTGTAAGTTTTTTTCCTGCGCATCTCGTCCGGCGGACACAAAGCGCAGAGGGCCGCTGCGTTTTTTCGTGTCAACGAGTTCTTCACTGTGGCACTCAAGCAGTTGAGCGAGTGCTTCCCCTAACCGTTTGGTAGAACCGGTTCGTAAATAAAATACGACTAACGATTTCATTGCGTTTTCATCATGAATCCATTCAATGATTAAAGCTTGTTGAAAAGGAGGCAGGCCATTCTAGTTATGAGTGTACATAAAAAATCTATGCTCCGAACTGCGTTTTGAGCTGCGCGCGACGCCATCTGAGACCTACCCATTCCCCCACTGCATTCTTTTTCTGAGGGAGGAGAGTGTTGTAGCACTCGCTTGTCACTGGAAGACGTTCACCGCGGGGTGTTATTCCCATACGCCTCAGTATGCGCTCGTTCTCTTTCAGCAAACGATTTATCGTTTTTAGTTCGGATCGTGCCCATTGTTGGCGCTCGCCGACCTCATCTTGAAGAATTCGCGTCCTTTTGCGCAACAATTTAAGCTTAGAATTGACTTAAAAGGCGTTGTTCTTTTATGGCGAAACAAGAAGTCAGCTTTGTACGGCATTAATTGCCGCATCAACTATGACATCTTCCACCATGGTAAGCGATGGATCAAAGCATCGCTCTCTCATCCAAATGTCTTTGGCAGTAATGCCGGCCTTAATTCCAAGGGTAAGCTCATTTATGCGTTCCGCCACGGATTCCTGAGAGATGATCTGCGCCCCTATTAGCTTGTCACTAGATGCTTCGAAGATTAGTTTAGCCGTAATTGCCCTTCCACCCGGAAAGAACCTGGCCTTCGTTTGTTTTACAGACTTGCCAACCTTGATTGGTATCCCGTATTTACACGCTATCTCACTTGTCGCTCCTACCGATCCCACCTGCAAGCCCAATATATTGGCCACCGATGGACTCGAACAGGGTTCGTAGTATGAAGGTTGACCCAGTATGTTATGGGCCACCACTCTGGCCTGGATCAGCGCTGTTGATGCCAACAAGCTGAGGCGGGGGCGATATGTCACTGCGTCTATCACTTCAACACAATCGCCAAGCGCATATACGTTTTCCAAATGGGAGCTTCCTTTTTTGACTCTGAGCGACAGATCGGCAACAATTCCGCCGCTCTCTCCTATTTCTATACCTGCTTTCCTGGATATATCAACGTTGGGAAGCATCCCGGCAGATATAAGAACAATATCTGCAGGAAATTCATCTACGCCTGCCTTCACCAACTCTACATGCTGCCTTCCTTTTATAGCATCGACAGTCGTTCCCAGGAGAAATATCAAGTCGCTATCCAGATATTCTTTAATAATCGATGCCATGTCTCCGTCAAGAAGGGAGGGGAGAAGGTGGGGGAGCTTCTCTGCGACTCTAGTGGTGATCCCCTTTTTCGAAAAAGCAACCGCAGTTTGCAGCCCGATCCAGCCGCCACCAATGATTAGGGCGTTTTCCAATTCTTCTTCATTTATGGCCTTCTCTAGGAGTTTGCCATCCGTGCTACTGCCAATTGTATAGACGCCTTCCATATTTGCCCCCTCAATTGGCGGGATAAAGGGCAAACTCCCCGTGGCTATCACCAAGAAATCATAAGATATCCGCTCGCCAGAGCTAAGAAGCACGTGATTCTCTTTAAGATCGATGCCAGTGACTTCAACCGAAGTCCTAAAGTCGATTCCCTTATCTCTATAAAAATCTGGTTTAAATAAGTTGAGCAAACTTGTGCTATACATGCCCTGCAATGCAAAAGGCAAGCCGCACATGGAAAAGAAGCCTTCGTCCTCCTTCTTGAGCAGCGTTAGCTCCATCTTCTCGGGCTCTTTGCATCCTCTGAGCAAAAGCTCTAAAACATCAATTCCAGCAGCGCCCCCCCCTATAATTACCACTTTCTCTACCATGTGCCCAATTCTCCCCACGTTGTTCTGGTTTATCTTTGGCTATTTATGCTCAGCACGTCCTACGACAATCTCGTAATTGAAAGTGTTTCTTTTGGCCAGTGTCTCAATTATTACTCATGCTACGACCTCACCTGCTCAGAATATTAGCAGATAAAAGCCAATGGGCGGCGTTAATGTTTCCGATTCGCACTGCTTCCACCACCGCTTCTAAGCATCGGCGTATATGACTCGTAAGCTATATTATGCTAAGCATACTAAGCTTACTGCATGTCAAGGGGCAATAAGCACATACACTGGAAGGAGTCAAAATTCGCGTTTAACAATGGAGGAGTAACATGCAACAGGACAAAGTGAAGGTTAAGTTAAGCGGTGTATCGGCGACTATGTTGTTCCCGTTATGGGGGCGGGCACAGGTGAGCAAGGAGTACAGCTCACTATTTTATGACGCCAAAGCAGTTGAACTCGTTGAAAAAATTGACTACGATTTTTCAACGATCGATATGCCGTTCGTAACAATAGCGCTTAATATCATTCGCAAAGGCAATCTGCTGCCAATGTTCGGTTTAGTTGCCCTAATGGCAAAGCAATTCGACGATAAGATAAAAGCATACATCGCTCAACACCCCCGTGCCTCAGTGGTGAATCTTGGCGCAGGGCTCGATGCAACGTTTTACCGGGTCGACAACGGGCGGATTCACTGGTATGACCTTGACCTCCCCGCCGCAATCGACGTCAGAAGACAGTTTTTCCCAGAACCTGACAGGGTGCAGTACATCGCAAAATCCCTTCTTGATCCGAGCTGGTGCAAGGACATCAACACCGAAAACGGGGTATTCATGATAGCCGAGGCGGTGTTCCAGTTCTTTGATGAGGCGCAGATGAAGCAGTTCTTTTTGATGCTCGCAGACAACTTCCCTGGCGGAGAGATCGTATTTACTACCATGTCCCGGTCAGACGGTTTTAGAGGGTGGTTTGATATGTTTCCACAAGAGCAGCGAGATGCGATGAAAGCGGTGTGGATGGAAGCAACGAAAGAGTGGTGGGAAAAAGTGCCAAAGGATCAGAAGGACAAAGCGATAACCGCTCTCAAAACCCCGACAAAGCCCAAGGGTATGGAATGGTCTGATCTCGAAGAGTGGTGGAATCAGCTCACCGATGAGGAAAATGCCGAGGCAATGCGTGACCTTATATCATCTTTTTCTCCCATACCAGGTGGCGAGGCTAGCAGGTGGGCGCCAAAAGATGCGAACGAAATCACAACGTGGGATAATCGCATCACTGTCGTGGATCACAGCCCGCTTTCCAAAAATATTCCACAAGATTTGTTAAGCGCAGATATGCGAAAATTAATGGAATACTTTGATAAAAGCGGAGGATGGAATATTTTTCACTTGCGACTATAGAAATGATGAAATTCCTATGGGCTATTGTTTGACAAGCGTCGGAAAGCCATTTGCGTGCGGTGCGTCAAGCTTAGAACAGAGCAACAAAGTAGGGGTTAAGCACGTTCGACAAGCTGGACGGGCGGCGTGAGGGCTTTGAGCTCTACAACTACCTGAGGCAATATAGTTATGCGAACATTTCTAAAGTAAACGCCAATAATGCTGATATTGGGATTCCGTTTTCCGTTGTTCCCGTAAGATCTACATCCGGATGTGCCTGCTTATTTTCCCGTAAGCACTTTGGAAGTATCTCAATTTAGAGCGAGGGCACGCAATACCGAGATTCGCGCTCTTTGGGGCATATACCGGACAGCGCAGCGTGTCTACGATAGCGAGATTAAATGTGGAGCAATGTCGACTAGCGATAGAGACAGACCCTCCGTGTTTGCTTGTCACAGCCTCTCAAGACGAGATTCATATGGAACATTAAGTTCCCGTGCACCCTGCTGTGATCAGCTCTCTAAGGCCTCTTTTTGACGGAAAGCGAGACGCAAAGCCGCTATTTGAATACCATACCTTTCAAATGTTTGGTGAGACGAGCGAATATACCGAAGTTCTGCTTTAAAGGGCATTTCGTGCTCGGTGACCTTCGGAAATTTGTAGAGCAATATGGTGATACCATTCTGTGGGAGCAGTCAAATAGAGCCTACATAATGACTCACGGAGTGACCGGCATCGATTGCAAACACTACAGACACCCTTTACCTGAAAGCGTCTACAGCACGTACATGCGATATTAGGGGGATGTCGAACTTGCCGGTTCACGCGTATCCCCGAACGTATTCAAGGTGAAGCTGCAGGCGGTGCTGAGTGTGTGATCGCGGCCTATTCAGAAGTGAGAAATAACCCCGTCAGCGCGGTTTTTCGCCTCCCGTTTTTCTGCGTGCTGTCGCCTAAACAAAATGGTCAACATAAAGTTATTTTGTAAGAATAAGGCAATATTGACCTAATAAGGCAATTTAGACTCCATTTTAACGCCTAAAGCTTTATTAGGGATGTTGCCGCTTTTTTTAGACGCTCACTGGCGCAAGGCCGCGTAAAAGCTCCGCAGCGCGTCTGTGGAGAAGCGACTTGCAGCGCGTGGGCGTCGATGTCTACCGCATTCGAACGATTGGCATCGATCGCTTAAGGTAGGGTTCGTAGGCCGGTGCTAGTGCCAATTATAAACGGCGCTATCAAGCGCCGCAAGGAGGGAATATATGAGAGAGAAAATACGAGCCCCGCTGGCACGGAAAAGATTAACGATCTTGCTCGTCGGTAGCTTCGTTCTAACGGCGTTCGCTATTGCCAATGTCGCTATGCCTACAGTTGCCAGCAATGCGGTCGCTCCGGCCGCTCCGCAGGTTAAACCGGCCGATCCGGCCGCTCCGCAGGTTAAACCGGCCGATCCGGCCGCTCCGCAGGTTAAACCGGCCGATCCGGCCGCTCCGCAGGTTAAACCGGCCGATCCGCAGGTTAAACCGGCCGATCCGGCCGATCCGCAGGCTAAACCGGCCGAACCCGCACAGCAGCAGCAGATAGCTGCGCCAGCCGCTGCCGTCGCCAATGACCCCGCAAAGCAAAAAGCCGCGCCAGCCGCTGCCGCTGCCAATGAGCCCGCAAAGGCGATAGCCGCGCCATCCGCTAGCGCCGCCAATGACCCCGCAAAGGCGATAGCCGCGCCAGCCGCTGCCGCCGTCACTACGGCAAGCAGCACCGTTACGGCACAGATGAAGATGACCGGTACGTGCCTCAAAGACGTAGCCACGCGGTCGGGTGCCGCCGTCACTACGGCAAGCAGCACCGTTACGGCACAGATGAAGATGACCGGTACGTGCCTCAAAGACCTATCCAAGCAACCGGGTGCCATCGCCACTAAGGTAGGCAGCACCCTTAAGGCAGAGATGGTGGGTGTCGTTAAGTGGATCAAAGAGTTATCTGCGCGATCAGTTCCCACCAAGGAAGCCGCGAAGAAGGCTGAAATGACGAAAGCCGAAGAGCAGAAGGCTGCTGCCGCCGCGAAATGAGGGTAACCCGTTAAGTTAGCCGAAAAGTTATCCGTACAATCGGCTGTTACCAAGCAAGCCGTGCGGAAGCTACCTTATGTAGGACGGTTTTTCTAGCACCCCAGTTCAATCCTCTCGGCCAAACACTATGGCGCTTAATGCGGGTCCGGTTTGAAAGGGGTGCCCCCCTTTTTTGCGCGTTCTGATCTCATACGTTCGCTGATTCGAATCCCATTCTGGCGAGCTTGCTGCGCGTGCTGTTTCGAGCGCATGCGCCCATTCCTGCACGGCTCAATGGATATGACGACGAACTCCTGACATTAACCCCCGCAGACCCCAAAAAAGAAATAATGAGCCAGGAGATACGTAAGGCTAAATCACTATACCGAGCGGGGTAAGGATCAGCGACGCGTTCAAAAAAGATTTGACGTTCTATCAGAGCGGCTTATAAAAAGCGTAGATGGAAGCGAATGATATGACCGAAAGGTCGGACGAAATACACGAGCGAATGAAGGAGATTGAAGCAAAAAGGCATAAAACCACTCTCTGAGCTGGGCGACCATAGTGCGCTTTTCGACCCCGAGGTACACGGCGTATTTTTGCTCCTCGGCGTGCTGCCTCTGATGGCCCTCAGCTAAAGAATTTTATGACGGCCTACTACACCCACCCAGGGTTTGCAGATCCGTGGCAGCCTCGTTTTTTTCAAGTCATTAGCAGCGCTGTGGCGGCCAACACGAGTTCAGCCTACATACCGGCTGACGAATCGTTTAAGCCACGTTTTTGCAACTGAGAGCGTCAGCAACGTAAGGACACCTCCCGACATACCTCGCTGCAAGGCCGCTCGCGTGAGGAGACACATCAACGCGAAGCGCGCGACGTGACGCTCGAGGATCGCGACCATTCGGGTGGTCGTCCAGGTGGCAATAATAGTGATCCACAGGAAGGTAAGAGCAAAGAGACTCAGCGGGAACGAGATGAGTCGGTCGATAAACAGCGTTCCAATAATGCCGACAGCAAGAAGAATTGCCGTCGTGCGCCACAAGGCAAACCGGCGCTTTCGGCGGCG
>DASPOC010000095.1:0-4381 GCA_035626195.1 Bathyarchaeia archaeon
TGATGCCCCCCCGATGTTGGCAACGACGACCTCAGCGACGACGAGGGGCACCGGGTCGATCTTCACGAGCCGCGCGATCTCGATCGTAATCGCCGCAAGAAACAGCATAACCGTGATGCTATTGACGAACGAGGCCAGCAGCCCTGCTAAGAGCGGAAACACGATCAGCATGGCGCGAGGGTTGTATTTCAGCCGCCTTGCAAGGATAAATGCCACATATGAAAAGAACCCCGCATCTGACAGCACCACGACAATGATGAACATCCCAAACAGCAGACCGATAGTTTCCCAGTTGATGTAATTGACGGCCTCGTTGACGGTGAGGATGCCCGTAATGAGCAGCACAAGACTCCCTGCGCCTACGACGATCGTCCTGTTGATTCTTTCTGTGGCCAACGTTCCATACGCCACAAGAAAGGTCACAAGGGCGATTGCGGCGGACAGTTCCATGGGGGCTTCTCCGGCACACAGCCACGACGTTCCGTGCTGCTCATGCTTTGATACTCATAATGTGCGAGTCGCAGCATTCACCCACTATTCCGGTTAGATATAATAAATCATTACGCCACGGTAGGGACGAGTTGTTTCAAAAGAAGACCGGCGTCTTTGTCACCGGCACTGACAGCGCGCTCTATGAGTGAATGGACAGTAATGACCGGGTAAAGCTCGAACAGTATTCCACAAAATAGAAGGCTTTTGCAACTTTGGGTCGTCAATTGCCGGCACTGCGCAGCGTCAAAAAACGCGACGGCTTCTTTCGCTACAAATTGCACCGTGGTTCTAAGCGCCGCGCACGCGAAGCGCTTCAGTGTACATCCTTAAGAGATCGCTATCCGTCGAGGCCTTCGCTATGAGATCGCTGGTCGCAGCTTGGAACGCCGCTTCTGATTCGGCGTCTCTGTCGTGTAGGAACCTGACCTCACAGGTAACCCACTTAAGGTAATCGTCGTGGGTATCCGGATCTTGATCTAAAAGCTCGCCTTCTGCGGCGTCATATTCGGCGTCTAGCTCCACTTCTTGCTCTTCGCTCTGCTGTAGTTGCTGCAGCTCGCCGGTCGTTGCCATTTCAATGAGTTTGGCGTCGACGCCGCAGCAGTACGCGAGTGCTCGTGCTCGAGAAACAGGCGTGCTCTCGTGATCATTTCTCAGCATGTCGATGGCTTGTGCCATGACTTCGTGCAGGTCTAGCAGTGTTTCGACATGCTGCGGGCTTATATAGACGTTCGCCGAAAGGGTTTGACTCGTCAAACGTGTCAAACCCGCGCGGCGCTTTCGAGCGTACGCACGGTTATAGCTCCTGCGTTTCTCAGGGTCTTTAATCGGCACGTTTCAGCTCCAGATCAGACTGGCGCATTAGTTTATCCAACCACCTTGTCGCAAAGAACCCGTCGGTTATGATTGCGACGAGGTCGTCAGTACTGAACTGCGATGGATCGCTTCGCAAGCGGTGATACAGCCTAAAACACGCGACTATGAGCTTTCTCAAATCTGCTAATTCGCCCGTGAACCTGCCATCTTTGTATATGTCTATAAGGCCTTGGTAGCGAATCTCAATGTCATCGTCGCTGTTTATAGGCTCCGTTTCATCTTTGTCTTCGTTCATGAGCCCTCTCCGTGTTTGAACGGTGGTCGCTGAAGCACCACCCCATATCTATATGCACTACGTTGTTCGGTGCCACTCTGGGGCATTTTTTTACCACTCCTGCTTTGTCGAGTCTATATAGCAAGCAGGACGGCGCAGACAGCATCCAAAAAAACAAGAGGAAACCTTTATAACGCGAGGCGTTTTGTATCTTTTTGCCTTTTGGTGTGCGTTGGTGTGCGGGTGTCCTGGTAGACTGACCGCACATCGCGCCGCCATTGCCTATATACAATAACAAAGTGCCCCTCTTAAACTTTGTGCACGCTTTTTTACAAAAAATGCTTTTCTGGAACTTTTTGTAAAAACTAACTCAAAAAAAGGTTTCTTTTGATTGGGTCAGTTGCTGAATAATACTAGCTGACCGCCATGGGTACCTTTGATAGCGAGTTTCTTCAGATCGTCTACTAATTCAATCAGAGCTTCTTCAGCTGCCGCACCGTTCACTGCCGGCCCCTCTAAAAAAGAGCGTTGCTTTCCGCACCTCATGCTGGAGTTAGTAGTTTGGTGGATCTCGTGAAGAGGGACAGAATGGTGTTGTAAAGTGGGTCCGCATCGTGCGCGCACTCACCCTTCGGACTAGGTATTCGTGACGCCGCCTTCACACGCCGACGAATAGCCTTTGACGACTTTTTTTCTGACTCCCAGCAGAAGCTTTGAACCATGTCCCGTCGTCATCTTTATTTTTTTTAGATCAGAGCACCCGCGAAGCATAGGGGATCTTCAGCACCAGATACGCCACCGCGAAACAAAGCGGGATCGTGATCACCGCAGCCAGACCGAACTTGAGCAGGTGCTCAAGCGAGAGCCCAAAGAGCGCGATGGCGACGGCCACGATGATCGGAACCTGGATGAAGTAGACGGTGTACGAGTGCCGTTGCAGGAAACGGCTTCTGTGCCCTGACCAGTTGATCCGCTCGCGAAAGAACGTGACAAGCCCGAGAGAGAGACCCACTGCAACGGTCGAGTCCCAGAGCGCGTAGACCGCCGACTGCCAGTAGCCGTGGCCACCGACCTTTGCGGCTCCACTGAGCGCGAGGGGAAACAGAATGAGTGTAGCGATCAGTGCCAGAGCGAAGCCGACTCTCCCCATCGACTTCGGAACTGTCCAGAACCAGTTGTGATGAACGGCGACGAGGCCGATGAGGAAGAAACTGACGTACTCAGGAAGGTAGGACAGGGTAGGAAAGTAGGCTATGACCGTTCCCAGCGGTATGACGATGCGGATCAGGTAACTCGCTACCGCAAGGAGAAGGATGAACGCGGCGATGGTTCGATAGCGGGGAGGCGCGTCGTCCCGCTCCTTGAGCGGAACGCGGTTTTTTCTCGTCGCCCACCAGATCGCGTAGCCTATGTCGAAGACGAGCAGCATCGCCACGAACCACATGGGGCCGAACCCCACGAGCTTCGGATAGAGCTGCCAAAACGGTGGGAGAGTGCGATTGAGCAGAGACGCCGGCTCAGCGTAGATGCCAAGATAAGCGATCGGGTTGAGCACGAAGAAGAACACGACCAGCGGGATGCCCAAGCGGATCAGCCGGTCTCTGACGAAACGTTTCGGTCCCTTGCGCTTTAGCGATCCGGGTGAGAAATAGCCGGAGATCATAAACAAGAGACCCATAAACCACGCCTGGTTTATGAGGACAAACGCGAAGAACATAACATACGCCAGCTTGTCATTGGTAGGCGGGTCGTAAAAGTAGAAAGGCCCGACCGCTCCATAGACGATCGCCAGGTGATGCAGCACCACGAGTACGATGAGAAAGGTCCGGAGGTTGTCGGCGAAGAAGAGTCGATCAGACAGTTTCTCAGCTGGCCGCGGTATGGCGCTCTTTCCTTCAGTGATGTTTTTTATGCCCTCTGTTGACATAAATCAGCCCTTTATTCCTCTGAATCGGTACTGGCGTGCGGGGTCTTTGCGAGCGTTGAGTCCGATATCCCTTATTTCCATTTAGTCAGTATCTCCTCTCTGCGGAAAGTCGCTTTGCTTAAGAAAAACAAAAATATGTCGATAATAAGAATTATCGCAGAAAGGATCAGCAAATTGGCGGGAGTAAGTGATAGGAACGTTACCTCGGTCGCGATAAATATCCCTGCCAAGGGAAGAATGATCAGCGCGCCGAATTGCTGGGCGGCACGCACGTCGCTGACTCGCGCGGAGATTATGACGCTAAACTCTGTGCTCAAGATGGTGACGAGCGGCACGGTTATCAGGAGGATCACTGCGATCGTCCAATTGGGAAAATAGTAGTAGCCGAGTTGAGTACTCGTCGCGGTGTCCATAAGCACCATAAAAATCACCGCACCGGCATACGCTGCGATAAGGGACGGCACAAATGCCGCGATAGCTTTTCCCATTAAGATCTCCCCATCGGTCGTAGGGGTGGCCAACAGGGGCTCGAGGGTCCTCTCAAGCTTCTCACCGACGATGCTGTAACTGGCGATGCTGACCGGGACCATGGCTGCAACGATGACAAAGAGAAAGGAAAACGCGTTGAATACCTCGTTAAGTCCGCTTATAGTAGCCGACACTTGTGAGGGAGGAATAGGGGCGCTTGCCAGACCGTACCAAATGATCGCCGGCAGTACGATCGATATAACCACCGGCAACACAACCAACGAGTAAAGGATGTATCGTTTAGTCCTGAGCGTAGCGAAGTCCTTGCGGGCAATCACCCACGACTTCCAGAGCCTCATCGTCCCCCCCCTGACGAGTTTGAGGTAGACCTCCTCGAGTGCTGC
>DASPOC010000096.1:0-7313 GCA_035626195.1 Bathyarchaeia archaeon
CTCACGTGCTACGAGATTATCGCTATGAAATCGTGCCGAATGGCATTAGACTTGAGACCTTTGACAGCTATTTGCTGGGCTTAAACGGCCAAGAGAGGCGCCACCAAATACTCTTCGTTGGTCGACTGAGCTCCGTGAAAGGTGTCGATGATCTTGTCAACGCCGCCAAGATCGTGCTCAGCCAAGTAAGCGACGCGACTTTCTTAATCGTAGGCGACGGCGAGGAACGAGAACGACTTCAAAGACTCGCTAAAGGCTATGAAGATCGAATCAAATTCTGTGGGCACATATCAAGAGCCACTCTTCTAAAGCTCTACACAAGCTCTTCGGCTCTAGTACTTCCTTCTTTTACGCGCCTTGAGGCTTTTGGGTTAGTTCTTTTAGAAGCGATGGCGTGCGAAACGCCAGTGATTGCTTCCAGAATTCCGGGTGTGCTCGACGTCGTTGGCGAAGGCGGTCTGCTAGTAACGCCGCGAGATCCTTCTTCCCTTGCAGATGCCATTCTAGAGATTCTCGAAAACCCTGCAAACGCAAGATCAATGGGTAAAAACGGGCGCAAGCGCGTTGAACAGAAATATGACTGGAAGATCATTGCGCAACAGATCCTTAACCTTTATGCGAACGTGGCAGACGCTTAAAACGAAAGAAAATGCTTCAAGAACGACGACTTAATATACGTTAATCGAATTTTCTTCTGAAATGAAAGTTTGCGCCATCATCCCGGTAGCGCAGTCCGAGCCGAACGCACTCATTGAAAAATCTATCAAGAGCCTAGGTGCTCTAGACTGCAGTGGCCTCGATTTTGAGGCGTACTACGTCATTGACAGCAGCGGAAAAGATTACAGCTCTCTGTACGCAGTGCTGCCGCCGCATTTCCACATAGTGATCAGAAATGGCAATAGAGGCCGCCGAGCTGGCGCTATAAACGACATTCTGAACGTGACAGAGGATGCAGACTATATTGCACTATTTGATGTCGATAGCCGGCCCAACCCTGATTTTTTGACGGAGTGTGTGCGTGAACTCACAGCGACAAACGACGGGGTGCTCGCAAGCGGCTGCCGCTTCGTGACTAATAAAGTAAACACCCTTACCAAGATCATTTCAATCGAATACAAGTTTTTCTGTGACATCTATCGTTTTTCCAGGTGGTCAAGGGGCTTCATTCAGTTCAACGGCTTGATAGGGGTGTCAAAAGCTCCATTTCTAAGGGCGACAGGTTTTGACGAACGTTGTCCTTGTGAGGACCTAGACATTAGCGAGAAGATATATCTCTCGGGGAACCACGCACTGCTCGCCAAGACAAAGGTGGGGGAACAAGCTCCTACTTCCGTTCAGGACTTGTACAACCAAAGAGTTCGATGGTTCCGCGGTGCTGTCGAGGGGTTTCGAAAGCATCTTGGTCCAATGTTCATCGCTCGCGTTCCTATCTTAGTGAAAGTGACGTGGCTCGGCTCGCTAACGATCCCATTTTTTTCATACTTATTAGCGCCTTTCGTCTTTATATATTGCAGAGCAATTAGCGTAGAAAGTAATAGCTTAGCGGAATCATTCAAAATCCTGCTCGGCTTAGCTGGGTACGCCTGCTTGATGACGCTCTGCGGGACCGTGGCTGTCGGACAGCATCTAGCTTCCCGCAAGTGTGAGTGGACCGAGGTAGCCAGATCAGAAGTCTAGCTACAGGAGGGCTAGATCTTGAACGGCTTGCGAAAATGGCTTGCGATTTCACTGACGTTCAGCATAATCTCGATCCTCGCACTCCTATTTTACACGATCACGCCGGGCCAGTTGCGTAGCCTCATACAAATTCACCCAGCGTTCTTGGCCGCCGCATTGATCTTTCAGTTCAGTTCGTGGCTCGTCTGGGGCGCCCGATTGAAGACCATGTCAGAAGCAGTTGGAGGCAAGCTCTCATTCAGGAAATCGGTCGAGATCGTCTTGTCAAATCTGTTTGCCGCAGCAATAACTCCGGGACATGCCGGCGGGGAAGTTACCAGAATTCAGCTGTTGCGAGGGTGTAAGCTGTCCGTAGGGGATGCATCCGCGGTCGTGCTGGGAGAAAGAATGCTCGATGCACTTTTCTTAGGCATAGCCGCCCCGATCGCGTTTCTGCTGTTCACCCGGTACGTGCAGAGCACGCCCGGGGTCATAGCCCTTTTCGGGGCCGCAGCCGTAGTGTTCGGCGTGCTCTTTTTTATCCTGATTTATATTATGGCAAAGCCAAGAAAAGTGAAGTCGTTGGTTACAAAAGTACGCTGGCTGTTCGTCAAAGCGAGAGGCGTTGACAAGGCTGACAGAGCCATGCAAAAGGCTTTGCGAGAGATCGATGTCTTTCACAATAGCTCAAAGCGATACCTGAAGGATGAACGAAGAGCTTTGGTCAAAGGTTTTCTTTTTACGACAGCATTTTGGCTTCTGCAGTTTACTATAGCTTCGCTTATTCTCGTCGGCCTCGGATCGCAGCCGTGGATTCTGGCGTCCTTTTCTGCCCAGACAGTACTAATGATGATCGCCATGATTCCACTCACGCCGGGAAACAGCGGCATAGCCGAAGTGAGTACTGCAGCGATTTATTCAGTCTTCGTGAGCACGTCAATTCTAGGCATCTTCATCCTAGGTTGGAGAGTGATTACTTACTATCTAAACATAGTCGTAGGTGGACTGGTAAGCATAAAGATTCTACAAGATCGACCTGTAGTGGAAGGAGCAGTTGAAGCGGCCGCCACAGAGGCACAATGAATGTCAGAGGTTAAAAGCTGATGACTCTCCACTTGATGAGCACTCCGTCGCCGATTTGGCGGACTTCTTGCAGATTCAGCTTAACAAAGTCGCTTGTCAGGCCCTCTCCGTCGACCAGCGTTGGCGCTGCACTGCCCCCAATAATAATGTTCCCTACGTACGTGTAAATCTCATCGACTAAACCCAAACTTAGCAGGGCGAAATTGAGCGTTGCGCCACCCTCCACCAAGAGGGATTTTACCCCTCGATCCTTCAAACGCCCAAGCAACGTTGCGAGATCCACTTTGCGCTCTCCAACAACAAGTATTTCAGCTTTTGTTTCGAGCTCTTCTACCCTATGACGTGGGGCCTGTCGCGACGTCGCTATAAGCGCATTTGATCCCAAAACGGCCGCAGTCGGTGGCGTTCGTGCGCTGCTATCGACTACCACTCGCAACGGACTCTCAGTTCTCCCACGGCCCACCCGCCTGCGCTTGAGTGCTATCGACTTTACGGTAAGCTTCGGATCGTCCGCAAGAACGGTTCCTACGCCAACCATGACAGCATCAACGTCCGCTTTCAGCGCATCAACTCGACGGAGGTCGTCTTCACCAGAAATGCGCACTTGTTTTCTTGCTATGGTGGAGATTTTGCCATCGGCACTCATTGCTGAATTAATAACAACATACGGTCTCATCGACTAGCCTCAATTGGTCAATGTATATTAATATCTGGTTCATATCCTATACGATAGCGGCATGCAAAAATACGAGTTTTTAGAGCACGCAGCCGATGTAACTTTTAAGGCGAACGGAAGAGACTTAAACCAGCTATTCGAAAATGTATCAGAAGCTCTCGAAAGCACAATAGTTTTCCACTGTGAAGTGGCGCTGGAAGACAGTTGCCCCAAAAAGATAGACTCCGACTCTTGCGAGAACCTGCTTTGCGACTGGCTTGCGAAGCTTCTGATCACCTTTGAAATCGGGCGCTTTGCTGTTGAGAAATGTTTCGGCAGGATCGTGGGGTTGTTGTTAACTGCCGATTGTCTGGGCGAAAGATTGGAGCCAAACAGGCATAGGCTAAACACAGAAGTAAAACGGTGATATATCACGATCTAGCAGTCACGGAAAATGACATCTATCACGCAGCGCTAACGCTAGACGTATAGAGGGTTCGATGGCATTCGAAGAATTGGTCAAACTGGGCGAGTTTGTGTGGGAAGTGCCGCAGGACGCAGCGCTAAGGATGCGTGTCCCCGGTCGAATCTTCTTGTCAGAAGTCCTTCTAAAATACCTCGAGAGGGGAGCGATACAACAAGTGGCGAACGTCGCGACGCTGCCCGGAATCCAGAAATGGTCGCTCGCGATGCCTGATGTGCACACGGGGTATGGTTTTCCCATCGGCGGCGTTGCCGCGTTCGATGTTAGCGAAGGCGTCCTTTCGCCCGGAGGGGTCGGGTTCGATATCAACTGCGGCACGAGGCTCCTAGTGACGACCCTGTTCAAGGAAGAACTTGAGCCACGAATTGATGAGCTAACAACAACACTATTTGAAGCAATTCCGTCGGGACTTGGCTCGAAGGGACCGCTGCGGCTCTCCGAAAAAGAGCTTAACGACGTGTTCTTCGGTGGGGCAAAGTGGGCCGTTAATCAGGGATATGGAAACCCTGCAGATTTGAAGCACTGCGAGAGCAATGGCTGTTTGGATGGCGCAGATCCTGCAAAAGTCAGTCCGCTGGCGAAAAAGAGGGGCAAACCCCAGCTTGGAAGTCTAGGAAGTGGAAACCACTTCTTGGAAATTCAATGCGTTGATCGAATTTTTGATAAAAAGGCAGCAGATTTGTTTGGTTTGAAAGAACAGCAAGTCTGCATAATGCTTCATTCGGGATCACGGGGGGCTGGCCATCAAATCTGCACCGACTACGTGAAAATGTTTCAAGCGGCGAGTCGCAAGTATTCTATCGCACTCCCCGACAAACAACTCGCGTGCGTTCCTGCAGACTCGCAAGAGGCGCGAGACTACTTCAGCGCAATGGCAGCAGCTGCCAACTACGCGTGGACAAATAGGCAAGTAATGTCATTTTGGGTGCGAGACGTTCTGGAGCAGAAGTTCAACACGACTGCAACTCTCGTATACGATGTCGCGCACAACATTGCAAAGCTAGAAAAACACACGATCGATGGAGAACGCAAGGAGGTGTACGTGCACCGCAAAGGCGCTACACGAGCATTCGACAAGGATGCGAGTTATGGAATCGAACAGCCGGTGCTCATCCCAGGCAGCATGGGGACCGCCTCGTACGTTCTACATGGCACCAAAAAAGCAATGAGCGCTACCTTCGGATCGACGTGCCACGGGGCAGGTCGAGTTCTCAGCCGGAAAGCTGCGAGACGCTCTTTGACCTGGAAAGGCGTTACAGAGAGTCTGCAGCGAAAACACATCGCGATAAAAACTGATGATCTTTCGTCAGTGCCAGAAGAGGCACCAGAAGCGTACAAGCCGATAGACGAGGTCATCGGCGTCGTTTCAAAGCTGGGCATCTCAGAAGCCGTTGCGCGGCTCACCCCCATGGGAGTCATCAAGGGCTAGCGCCAGCGATCTCAACCTTTGAGCTCACCAGGTTGATAACAGGGGCGTAGCGATGTTTGCAAACAAGTTTAGCGATAATGTTATAGACACTGGCAGCTACATGATAAACGGGCTAGCTCGGATGGCTCGGCGTCATCTGTAACCCAAAAACGTCGACAAGTGGGGAGCGAAACAGAAGGAAGGCATTTTGGCAGTTTGACCATCTTACAATTCAGACAATGAAATTCCGTCCTGCGGGGTCAACGGCCATGTGTTGCTGATTGGAGAACCAGCGGCATGCGCTCACCGTGAGCACCGGTTCAGGCCCGGAAGGGAGCAAACCTATCGCGGACGCGTGACGCTCGGAGGATCGCGGGATAGAGAATAAGTTGGGAGCTCTGACAGGCTGCGGAGTGACGACCTTTCTGTGCGCCCACACCCGCTGTTGGGGTAGCCAAGCTTGGTCTACGGCGCTGGTTTGCTAAACCAGTGTCCCTCCGGGACTCGTGGGTTCAAATCCCACCCCCAGCGCTTTCTGTGCGATCCGTTATAGTCAAGCCGCACCGATCCTTCGAGCTATCGCAAATAAGCGCATCCAGCGTGCTAGTTATAAATACGATGATTGGTTAAAATGCCACACACGCGAGGTATTGATGTGCCCAAGGGTGACAAGGAACAGCCAGAACACGACGAGATCAAGTATATAATAAGAATTGCGCAGACGGATCTGGACGGAAAAAAAGCAGTCCAGTACGCACTCACAGGTTTGAAAGGCGTTGGCATACGAACGGCGCGAATTCTGACTCAAAGCGCCAACGTAAATCCTAGAGACACGATGGGCTATCTGGATGACGAGCAAATAGATAGGCTGAGGGATTCTGTCGCAAGTTTTGATCAGCACATTCCGGCTTGGATGTTCAACTACCAGAAAAGTCCCGTCACGGGTAAAAACCGACACCTGTTAGGCTCTCAACTAGATATTACGCTTCGCGAAGATCTTAATCGAATGAAAAAGACCCGAAGCTACACAGGGATTCGCCACGAAAGAGGACACAAAGTCCGTGGTCAGAGAACGAAATCGACAGGACGCAGAGGTGCGACGGTAGGCGTACAACGCAAGAAGCGGTAATAATAGAAGGTGCGAAAGATGGGGTACCCTGGCAAAAGCAGAAAAACGTTTGATAAGCCCAGTCACCCATGGCAGGGAGCAAGGATCGGCGAAGAAGCCGAGCTCGTAAGAACTTACGGTTTGAAAAACAAGAGAGAGGTCTGGAAAGTCGAGACGACGTTGAGGAAGTATCGACGTGAGGCGCGGAAATTGCTCTTCGACATTCAAGAGGTTGGTGAGCGTGGCGAGCACGCGAAGTTTGAGATGGAAAAATTTCTCGACAGATTAAAACGCATAGGTCTGATCAAATATGACTCGTCTCTGGATGATGTGCTCACCTTAGCAAGTGAAGATTTAATGGAGAGGCGGCTACAAACCCAAGTCCAGAAGCAGGGCTTAGCCAATTCTGCCAAGCACGCCAGGCAACTTGTTGTCCACGGACATATCGCAATCGCAGGACGCAGAGTAACCGTTCCAAGCTATGTTCTCCCCACAAGTGAACAAGAGCTCATCGGATACTACGTCGGATCCCCGCTCCGCGAAGTCGACGGTTCCGAGAAGCAAGCGAGCGACGGAGCGTGACATAGATTATGGCCGAGCGAAAGTGGGGAATCGCCCATATCTTTGCGTCGTTTAATAATACGATTATCACCATCACAGATCTTAGTGGAGCCGAGACCATAGCAAAATCATCAGGCGGCATGGTAGTCAAGCAAGACCGCAATGAGAGTTCGCCTTATGCCGCCATGCAGCTTGCCACGAGCGCAGCTGAACAGGCATTGGATAAGGGCATCCTCGGTGTTCACGTAAGGGTAAGGGCCCCCGGCGGGAATGGACAGCGGAGCCCCGGTCCTGGAGCGCAAGCCGCGATAAGGGCACTTTCAAGGGCTGGATTAAAAATAGGGAGAATAGAAGATGT
>DASPOC010000097.1:0-3322 GCA_035626195.1 Bathyarchaeia archaeon
TCCGACATCTTTACCTCGTCGAGCACTGCGGTCGAGCGCTCGCGAATCACATTACGCTCCAAGCCGCGCAACTGCCCCAAGTACGATAAAATCTCCAGAGGGGTGAGCTGCGGATAAAGCTGGGGCGTCTCAACAACAGCACCAACGCTTGCGAGCGCTTCTTTAGGGTTGCGCACCACGTCGATCCCGTTTAGGAACGCCTTGCCACCAGTAGGTCGAATAAGGCTAGTTAAAATCTTGATCGTGGTAGTCTTGCCGGCGCCGTTGGGGCCAAGGTATCCAACACATACGCCTGGCTCTATTGTCAAGTTCAGGTCCTTCAGCGCCTCGAACTGGCCAAACTGTTTGCTCAAGTTCTCCGTTACGATGGCATCGGTCATGCTGTGTATTTAGGCCTGGTTTAAGATTTGCCTTTCTTAGTGCTTGACGCTGAAAATCTACGAGCCGTCCCTTGAACTCTTCCGCAATGTAGGGGTTAAGGACGTAATAAACTTTTCGGTAGTCTCCGCAAGCAAGAGACAACATCACATCGGGTGCCGCTACCCCGCTTTTTCGATAAGGCGCGGCGTTTCGCTGCAGCTAACTGTGCGGATCCAACTACAGCTGCCTATCTTTTTGACGCCGGCAGGAGCCATACCGTAAATAAAGACCGTTGCTTGTAATAGCCACCCAACCGCGTCATCGGTATAGAACAACCACAATCTGTAGCGAAGCCGCTCGCTTCTTATTTGCCTATGCGCGGACATTGACTCAGAAAGGCTTAAGTTTCTTCTCGCCCATGCAACGATTTGACTAATTTTTTTGAAAGCACAGGATGTTAAAGAAGGCGAAAATGGCAAAAAAAGAGGCAGCTGCTATTGCGCTCCTTATTGTAGCATCCATAGCCATCGCCGGTTGCATAAAGTCAACCACGACGCCAGTGACCCCGCCCGACCCGCAGCTTGCGCAATACATCGAGACGTACAACACCACGCTGAGGGCTGAGCACCCGAATAATTTGACTGCATGGCTTGTCACGCCGATTAACGCGTCATCTGCGACCATAACGGATGCGTGGACGTTCCCGTCGTCTTCCAACAGCTCTGTAAGCCTCATCTACACAGAAAATGTCACACTCATCCGGTTCGCTTCCACAGACGCGGCGACAGCCTACGTTCAAAATAACAGCGCGGGTTATCGGTTGGTGGCGACCTCGTACCCCAGTCAGCAGAGCCCGGAAGCGAATCAGCGCGCAAAAGGGAATGCGACGACCGTTTATGCCCTTTATGATACAGGGTCTTCGCTAGGAACTCCCGGTAGTCTGATAATACAAACTGATCAATACGTTTGGAGCGGTCAATACGAATACTTGTCAGCCCCCCCGTGACACGTGATAAAGGTTTCCTGTGGCCAGTTCCCGCCGATTGAAACGCTTTGGCTATAAGATTACTTCCGCGTCGCCTCAGTCACTACTACCCGGGGTCGCACGCATTTTCAAGTGTGACCAACGAATGCGTGGAAGTCGACGAGCTCATATTCAAACTCGCAGGTTACAAGAACGACCATGCCGATATGGAGGCGGAAGAACTGCTACTAAAGTGTTCGTGTAATTGGACCGCCTATCAGTACCTGCGGGACCGTGTGCACGATGCGTGGCTTTCTGAAAGCACCCGGCAGCAACTGCGAAAGATTATAAGAAAGATGCGCGTGCGATCGCATCAGCAGCGCGAGTACGGGGGAGACGTGCGAACCATCGTAATGCATTAATGCTACTGCGTTTCACACGGAGTCATTACGAAGAAATGGCGGCTTGCAAAAATGGACTACGAAAGCGAGATAAATGACTTGAAAGAACGCGTGACAAAATTAGAGAAGAGCGTAAACGAATCAATAGCCGAGCTCAAAAGTCTTCTCGACCAAATACGATTTGAAAACGACCGAAGAGACCTTGAGAGCCTCATCTTGCGCTAATTTGTCTTTCGACCGAACCTGCGCATGCTCTGGCCACTGTTTCAGTCCAGCAGGATCTCCTCGACAGTGCGCCGCTTTCGTGGGGCAGGGGCCTCATCAGGGTAGCCGAGCGGCAGCAGTGCCACGACGTGCATTGCGTTACTCCAGCCAAAAATGTCCTTGATCTTCTGCTCATCGATCATTCTCACCCAACAACTCCCCAAGCCAAAATCCAAGGCCCGCAACACAATATGTTCAATCGCGATAGCGACGTTGAACGCGATACCTGGGGCCAGATCTTGGACGTTCATCGTTTTCAGTTGTTCGGCCCTTTCACGAAGAATGCGTACCACGCTCTCCTCAAGCGCGCCTTCCTTTCCAAAATCCTGACTTCTCGCGGCGATGCCTTCGAAGTAGCCATGGAGGTCGGCGCAGCATACCAGCACCACCGGAGCCTGCCCCACAAATGACTGGTGATACGCTGCGTCTGCCAGTTTGACCTTAGTCGCGTCGTCGGAAACAATCTTGAACCGCCAAGGTTGCGTATTGGAGGCTGAGGGCGCCAATCTAGCAGCTTCTATAAGCGCCAAAATATGCTCTTCGGGAATAGGGTCGTTTTTGAATTTCCGAATGCTATGCCTTTGCTCGATCGCGTCTTTCGTGGTAAGCTCTTGAGTTGTCATATTGCTCTCCTTCGATCTCTGATTTCGCTTCCTGGTGTGCTACCTAAAAGGGGATCCGTTCAATTGCAGACTCGCGCCCGTTGTCGGAAAAGGTCCAGAACCACGCGTCGCCTTTTTCAACGCGGAATATGGCGATGTTCTCAGCAGAAGGACGCAAGAACGGCCGCTCCTCAAGAAGACGCTCTTTGAGCGTCGGGTCATCAAGGAACGTGACCACGCCTGATGCACGCAGCACTTTCCCTTTGTCCATTATTCCCCCCTCGCCAGGCGGGCGTCCCGGTGGTGCGTAGAAACACAGCTCAACCTTGTGGTTTGCCATCAGCTGGCTACACACAGCTTTCACCTTCGCGGTGGAGAAATAGAAGCCTTCCTTGGCCGCAAACCACATGCCAAACATGCGAACCCGCGGCTGATCGCCGTCTAAGCTCGCAACCGCACATATGGGGTGCTCCGTCGCAAACCGGATGCATTCGTCGAAGTCCATCGTACCATCACCGCTCGTTCGTGTGCGTTCATTACTTAATTAGCTAGAGGGAAGCGTGCAGTGAGACGCTCGTCGTCGTCATGCGCGTCAGATACGACACGAGCGTGAGGATGTTAACAAACCGCCAAGCGAAAACCCGAGAGCGTCAGCGCACAAGCGACACCCGATATTGGATGTCTCGCCTTCTACCGCTACGCGGAACAGCTATTTCTCGATCTCTCTACCA
>DASPOC010000098.1:0-13964 GCA_035626195.1 Bathyarchaeia archaeon
CAAACCATCGCGTTTTGCAAAGTCCTCGGAGACAAGACTATCCTGGAAGAAGTTGAGCACGCCAGAGATCGATTTCTCAACAAAGCTTTTTTTCTTGCCGACATTGACGGCACAACACTGACACGGGCCTGTTTCGACCTCTTTCATCCACTCGGGTAGCATGGAGTTAACTGAAGTCCGTGGTAGGGGATATTGTGTTCAGCTTCACGTATTTAACGCCCTTAAGAGCCATTACAGTCTCTGCGACCTCTTTGATGCCCTTGCCCTCCCCGTGCAACATGATGATCTCCAAGCAATTATCGTGGTCAAGATGGAGGTGCACAGAGCTCGTAATCAGACCCATATGGGCGTGCTGTATCTCGGTCAGGTCGTCGGTCAGCCCTCGCTGGTCGTGCTCGTAAACAAGCGAGAGGATTCCTATACGTTCCCCCTCGACCTCAGTCATCCACTTATAATTCACAATATAGTTCCTTATGGCATCTCGTATGGCCTCAGAGCGCGATGAGTACCCCCGCTCTGAGATGATCCCGTCGAACCGATCCAAAAGGTCGCTGGGCAAGGACACACATGTTCGCACCAATTGTTTATCCATGAAATTCACCGCATAATATGTAATACTTCTTTTAAAAACAGTATTACTTCTAGCCAGAAAAGTGTTTCGATCGCAAGCGCGTTGTCCATGCGCTCGAAACTTTTGCCCGCTTTAACGCTCGTTACTTATCTCCGCCGCCTTCGTTGCTGCTGCTTAACTGGTGGCTCCTCTTTCTTGGCGGGCTCTTCTGTTTCGGGATGCTGCGGAGCCAGTCTTTGAAACGCTGCTACGGCACCAAATCGAAACGAGGACAAAATACAGACGCTTGGCAAGGATGCTCAAAGAAACAAGGTGTTTTTTTAGCTTCAGCGACATTGTATCGATCTCGGACAAGCTAAAGCCATCGCTGACCACGGCAGGTAAGTGCGGTGACGTTGGGGCGCTATGGATGATAACCTGATCAACGCCTTCGCAAGCGGGTGACGCAGATACCTGTAATAAGAAGATCTGCGAGTTGCTTACACTGGAGAGACGGAGGTTGTGGTTGGCAGCCCGACCAGCCCTGACGTCGAAGAAGCCATAAGGATTGTGGAATAGACATTATCCCGTCGTTTTCGGGACTCTGTTAACGACTGGAAAGGCTTATCTGACGGCCGATCCCAACGGCTGCCCGGGGGCTAGGCTGTTCTTTTTTACTTTTTTTGCACAAGATTCTGAACGATGGCACAAAAAAGTGGCGATTCCCGCTTTGGTGGACTTGCGATTCGTCCGTGAGACACTTTTTCGGTTTCGTACCCCAGATCTTCGAGCACAACAACCTCCCCTTCATATCCAAGGCTGTCCCAATATGCGCAAATATCGGCCAAGTCGAAACTTGGGTCAGCAAGCACGAAGAGATCCCTATTAAGAAGCGCGACTTCTTGAAGCATTTTCTTCGACTGGGCCGGTTCTTTGCCGTGCGTTGTGACGGCAACAAGGTCTGTTGCATCGACCTTTAGCCGTGCACAAGCCAACTGCGCCGATGATATTCCCGGAATAATCTCGGCATCGTGCGGGGCTTTCCTACCCAGCCCGGAAAGCATGGGATCTCCTGTAGAAAGAATACAAGCGTCGTCTTCTACTCGCAGGTCGTAGCTTTCTAAAACGGTCGAATCGCCGCGAATGTGCTCTTTTGCCAGTGCCAGAGCTCTCGCTGAACCGTAAACGTGTCTTGCGTTTTTGATTACATCGATCGCCTTCTGGGTCAGCATCCCGGGCCCTGCACCAACGCCTACAATTTTCACGCTCGCCTTCTTGCTTGCTGCGCAGCCATATTTTCTCTCATCCAACGTCCCTGATTATTTTTCCGGCCCTGTCTATGATGACGATTCTTGCTTTTGTGCGCGTCTTCAGATCCGTCAGAGCTGCCGTGATCGCGTCTGCGTAGGGGTCGCTATCAAACAGTTCTTGAAAGGTATCAGCTTTCATTTCGCTTAATATGTCGGGCCTCGCCCATTTGAGGATAAGCGCCGGCAGCCCTAGTATGATGGTTTCTTTGCCTTCGGCTTTGTGAAATACTCTCTCGAGATTGCTGCCCGCAACGATCGTGGTGTGATCTGGAAAGTACATTCTTGCGTATTTGAATCCCGTTCGGCCTGTTGTCAAAGCGACCCTATCGGCAGTTTCCACGAGATCTCCAGCTGAGCCGACCAGGCATTCATTCCAAGGTTCGACGAATCCGGTTGTGCCAAGGATTGAGAGTCCGCCAAAAACGCCTACTTTTTCGTTAAGCGTCTTTTTGCTTATCTCAGCTCCGTTGATGGCCGAAAGCTTTACGAGCGCTCCCTCGAACCCGATGCTGTGCGCGGCCTCGCCGATCGCGTTTTCGATCGACCACCTCGCCTCCGGACTTATTGCTGGGGCCCCGTATGGCACCCGCAATCCGTGTTTCTTGACGATTCCGATTCCTTCTCCAGGAGATAGCTGGATTTCGTCTGCCTTGCAAGCTTCAGCTTCAAAAATGAGCCCCTCAGTGACGTCTTTCGAATGATCGCTCCTCGGTTTTTGTGCGCGTGCCCAGCCGTCGGCAGAGGTGGTGTGAACTTTTACTCGAATCCCAATCGGCGTTAGGATCTCGACTTGGGTCGTTGGCTCTGCGATTGACAGCACCGCGGCCTTTGCGGCGGCCGCAGAAATCGTCCCGGTGGAGAGCCCGCGTTTCAGCAACGTCCCGGAAGCAGTCAGCGCGTATAACCCACTGTCGATGCGCCGCTTAAGCTCAGGCAGGGAAAGCCCAGACCGTCCTAGCCACTCGTGCGGAATCGCAAAGCCTGCCACCGGGTCGATCAATCTGCACATTTTTCAGCCGGTGTATCGAAGTGACATCGATATCAGCTCATTGGCGACCGCCACTGCCACGGGCGTCCCCCCTTGGGTACCGACGCTCGTTATTGACGGAATTTTGAGTTGTCTGATCTGCTCTTTTGACTCAGCAGCGTTAACAAATCCTACGGGCGTCGCAACGAGCAGTGCGGGTTCTATACCGTCATGCACCATTTTTGCCACCGTAAGTGCTGCAGAAGGGGCATTCCCGATCACGACGATCGAGTCAGTCAGGTGTTTTCCTAGCTGCGACAGGCCAGAAGAAGCTCGCGTGAGCTCTCCATCTGTGACGTTTCCGCTTTCTGGAAGCGCGCAGATGATGTTCCCACCAAAACGAGCTATGTCCTTTGATATGCCGACGCGAACCATGTTGATGTCAGTGTAAAGGTTCGCACCTTTCCTTATCGCGGCAATCCCAGCTTCTATCGGATTGTGACAGAACCGGAGTAGCTCAGCGAATTGGGGGTTGCCTGTCGCCATTACGACACGCTGCTTTATCTTGCCTTCAGGGCCCTCATCCCCAACAATGTCGCTGACTATTTGCTGTGACCGATGAGCTATGCGCAGCGCTTCTGCGGTGGCTGCGCCCATCAAGCTACTGGCTGACCTTGGGTCGCGTTTAGTATCCATACTTTTTTTGGTACCCCCTTGGCGTTATCATCTTGTCTTTCCAGACGAATGATTCACAATTTCCCACTATGATAGTTGTGTGCATGTCGATTATCTCTTCGTGTTCCATAATTGTCTCTAACGTGGCCACGGCTGTCATCTCTCCAGGCCTCGTACCGTTTTGGACGATGCCCACAGGAACGTGAGGTCGGTACTTCTTCAGCAGTTGAATGGCCCTCGCCAGATTGAGCTTCCGCCTTCTGCTCTGCGGGTTGTACAAAGCGATGACGAACCCGGATTCGGCTGCTGATGTGAGGCGCTTCTCGATGTCGGCCCATGGTATCAGCAAGTCGCTTAGGCTGATCATCGCGTAGTCACTGGAAAGCGGCGCCCCAAGTATGGCAGCTACAGCATTTACCGCGGTGACGCCAGGCACGATTTCTACATCAATCGTGCCGTCTTGTGCTGCCAGCATTTCTAAGACAAGACCCCCCATACCAAACACGTTAGGATCCCCGCCACTGACGATCGAGACGCTGTGTCCTTCTGAGGCTAGCTCTATAGCCTTTTTTACCCGCTGCACTTCTTCCCCCATAACACCTTTAATGACCTTTTGATCGCGAAGCAGCGATGAGATCTGGTCGATGTACGTTGCGACCCCGATAACGTAGTCGGATTGGGTAATGGCGCTAGTTGCTCGCAATGTAATATCTTCAAGTGAGCCAGGACCAATTCCGACGACCTGAATCCTACCTGGCAATCGCAACGGTAACGCCTCCGTATGCTCGCTTTGTAAGGAGCAGCTCACAAAGGTTTGAAAGAGCAAGCGCGCACGGTTCTGCTACTCCAGAAAGACCAAGCATTTGTGCTCTTGAGCTAGTTTGACCCCTTGTAGCGTCGATGATCTGTTTTGGCACGAAGGCGATCGGTTTTCCTAGTTCGAACGCAGCTTCGCTTATGCCCTTCTCACTCAATTTCAGATATGCGGTCGCGATAGTGTCTACGTCCTCTATTGACGCATTGAGTTCGACAAGGCTCGAATTGATTGCTTCGAGCACCATGGACTTGTCGATACCCTTGCGCGCTCCGATGCCGAGTGAAAGGGCACTAGCATTTTTTCTCGAGAGCACGGCCACGTTATCATCGACGATCACGATCTGCGGCCCGGTTAAGCGCACAATTTCGACCGGTTTGGAAAGGAAAGTCGTGTTGAGTGCTTTGGTGCTAGTGCGATTAACGATTGTGCGATTCAATCGAGCTGCGATAGCTTCGACGCTTTGAACCTCATTTGCCTCCGTCGCGGTGGAGATGATAGCAAGTTTCACGACGTCTTTTTTGTCTAGCTCGCGCGAGATTCGGTTGGCGCCTCGATGACCGCCAAGTATAGGAATGGCGTAGTTTAATCGATCATCCACGGCTATTACGGCCGGATCGGCCCATTTTCCTTTCAAAAACGGAGCAATTTCCCTGACGACGATGCCGGTGGCCATTATGGCAATCACCGCTGTGTACGAGGAGAAGGCCTCTTTGAACGCGTTTTTTTGATAGGTGATAATCTGCCCTCCGATTGCCGACTGAATGCGCTGCGCGCTAGCTATATTTCGTTCAAAACAGAGGATGGCAATACTTAGGTCTTCGGCGAGTATAGATACGACCTCCTTTCGCCTTCGAGGCTCAGCTCATCGCCTATCAAGATGATGGCCGACTTCGTAATTCCGGCTTCGCGTGCCTTGCTGGCTATGTCTGAAACTGTGCCGGCAATTATAACCTGATCGTCCCACGACGCGTGATACACGACGCTCGCTGGAGTCTCTGGCGCGTATCGCACGCGCCTCATAATTGTGTCTATCTTGTCAACGCCCAGAAAGATTGCCATGGTTGGCTCCAGGTCCGATAGCTCGACGAGTTGATCCTCTGCCAAGGTGTTGCCGGACGGTCGAGTGATAACGAGCGTCTCACCTGTCAGCTGCTGGCCCAACGCAGCTGCGGAGGCAAACACCGATGAAACCCCAGGAACTATCTCGTAGTCGATCCCATACGGTTGAATCGCGAGAATCTGTTCGCGCACCGCACTATAAATCGTAGGATCGCCGCTATGGAGCCTCACCACGCGAAGGCCTTGTTTCCATGCATCGACGATCATGCGCGTCGTTTGCTCGAGCGTCATTCCAAAACTATCCACTTTTTTTCCTTTCGCTTTTGATAGAACTTCAGGATTTACCAAAGATCCAGCATAGATGATCAAATTGGCGTCTTCGATGAGCTCCTTGCCCCTGACGGTTATCAACTTTGGGTCTCCCGGCCCTGCCCCAACAAAATAGACTTTCATGGTCGTTTGCCGTACATTATGCTGAAATATTCGCCCTTTAGAGGAAAATCCTTTGAGTAGACCCGTTCGCGTTCGGTGAATCCGTTCTCAAGCAACTTGAGGTCAAAAAATCCCCTCTTTTGTAGTGAAGCGGCTAACTCGCGAGGTCTTGTCGCTTTGAGAACGAGAGTCGATTGCACGGGTGATCCGTCTGATACGACAAAGGATCCCTCTATCGACTCGTCGACCCGGGAGAAGGCAGCGGTAACTGAACTCACGCCAGGCACGGTTTCGACATCGATGTGCGGCATGAGCCTTCTTAGTATCTTGGATATGTGCGAAAACGTGCTGAAAACGTTTGGGTCCCCCAAGACTCCAAAAGCGGTCCGTCCCCTAACGGCATAGGCGGCGATTGCCTCTACGTTGTCATGCCACGCCGCTTCAAGTGCCGCTTCATCGTACGTCATCGGAAACTGAAGGATCTCCGGATCGGCATACGGTTTTGTGAGTTCATAAGAGATACGCCCCGGAACAAACACTTTAATCGCTGACTTCAGAACGTTCACTGCCTGCAGTGTCAGCAATTGCGGATCTCCAGGTCCAAGCCCTACCCCAATTAGCACGAGCCCACCACCATGAAGACTGGATTATACGGGGTGAATGCGGTGAGGTTTTCAAGTTCGTGGCCCTTGGCGATGTTGACGAGTAGCGCTTCCTTAAATACCCCGATCTCTTTCATGTATCCGATTGCGTCGGCGGTGACTTCAAGTCTGGCAGCGTTGAGAACAAAGCGCCTGCAGTGTGGCACGAGGAAGTCGATTGTCCGTCTGAAGTTCTTAGTTCCGCCGATGAATGCTTTGTCGATCCCATTTTCGTAAGCTTCCAAGACTTCAGGGGCCTCGCCCCGGAGGAGAGTAACCAGCGCCGAGATCCCTGCTTCGCTGAAGTTTTGTTTAGCCGTTTCAATAGACTTAACTCTCTGATCCACGGCGATAATGTTGTTAGTCTTTTTCGAGGCTGCGATTGACACGTTGCCCGTTCCGCAGCCAATATCGGCAAATGTTTCGCCACTGCTTATCTGGAGTTTTTCTAATGCTATCGCAATTATCTCTGCTTTAGTCGGGCCGCCGCTCACCATTCCTTAGGGCTCCTTTCGCGCCATAGTCTATCCCGCTGCACTCGCATAAATACGTTGAGGACGCTGCTACAAGCGAGAGATGGCTAAGTGCGAGACAAAGGCACATAAACAGCGCTGCAGGTCTGCAAAAACAACGTGGGCCTCTCGGGCGCCCAGTTCGATGCTGGTCACGGTCACCGCATAACACTTATTCAGCATCACTTATCATGCCGGTGCGGAGTAAGGTCGCCGTAGTCGTGTCCACTCACATAGTGATGCTCTTCGCCTGATGCATTGAGCGGATCGACGCGTATCACGGCGTTCGAAAGATACGAAAGGTGATGCAGGGGCTGATGGGGTACTTCTTTCGCAATGACGTGCCCTGCGTCAACTGATGGATCGGGATCTACAGCGACATTTACCTCAGCGTAGAGGCGGTGACCAATCCACCGGACGCGCACCTCTGCAACGTCCTTCACGCCTTCGGTGTGCACGGCGGCATCCCGGATCTCGGCTGGAATGCGATGCCGTCGATGGCCCCCGTAAACACCTCCTTGCCTGAACCCCACACAATACGCAGGATGGCTAGCGTTATGACAAGTCCAACGAGTGGATCGGCAAGCGGGAAGCCGAGGTATACGCCTACGGCTCCGAAAAACACGGCCAAGCTGTCAGCCCATCGATGCGGGCGTGATGACCATCGGCGATGAGCGCAGCGCTTCTGATTTCCGTGCCAACGCTAATGCGAAAGACCGCAACGATCTCGTTGCCTGCAAACCCGATCAATGATGCGGCTACCACCGCTGATAGAAACTGCACCACCTGTGTGTGGATGAGGGGTTAATTGATTCGTAGCCTGCCAGAGCAGCGCTAAAAAGAATAGTGAGCACGATGGCGATGCCCGCCAGATCTTCGACCCGTCCGTACCCATAGGTGAAACGCTTCGTCGGCTTCCACGTGCTCATACGAAGGGCGAGCCAGAGCGGAACGGCCGTCAATGCGTCGCCCACGTTGTGGATGGTGTCGGCCAGCAGCGCAACGCTTCCCGAGTAGTAAACGATAACGACTTGCAGGACGGCGGTCGCCATCAATCCTATCAACGACCATTTGAGTGCCCAGATCCCTCGTTTCGAGGTAAGAGTAGACGGATCGATCACACCGTGCGTGTGGCCGTGTGAATGCTAATGTCCATGGGAATGCGTATCAGCGCTCAGATGTGGTTGCTTAAGATCCAGTTTTGGCACAGCAATCTACCAGCTGTATACCGTCTCTAACTATTGGTCGCGAGCCTACTGGACTTTAAAGCCTCCGCAGAGCTTCTTGGCGTTACAATGTCTCTTCGTCCTTCGTATTAACGTAATGGAAAAATACGTCCGGGCATATGTCGTATATCCTCTTTCCAGCGTATTCAGCCATGTTCCCGGATGCGAAAAGGATCACGTCAACGCCTGTCGACGCGTAAGAGATCGCCTTGTTGATTACATCAACTCCAAAATCAAGTGAAATTGCATGATGCTTCGCTAGAAGCTTGGCATTTGTTCCCATCGCGCCGATTTTTGTTCCCCTGTTGCTTTCGATCAACTTTTTTGCGCGCACTGCGACACGCTCATCGTACCGTTCGTCATCATGCACTTTGAAGATTGTAATGTCCCCTTTCTTTGGAACGCTATCATCGTCCAACTCGACGACTGCCAGGCCGCCTTTGTGTGCGAGGATTTCACCGTCAGTAGCCCCATCTGGTACAACGACCCACGAATCACGTGAACGCGCAAGTGCAACGCGCTCTCCTTTATATAATCCCTTTGAATTCGCAAGAAATTTTATGGAGGGCGCTTCGACTTTGAGGACGAGGTCCATTATGTCAAATGGCGCCTCTCCTCGTTTGCAGACGAAGTTCCTCGCCTGTAGTTCGTTATATACCGATACAAATGACGGTAGCTCGAGACTTGATCGGCCAACGAGTTCCGCGTCCGAAAATACGTGTTCTGGACTTCCGCCCCCTTCTATCTTTCCTTTCTTCATAATGACGCATTCATTCGCCCATGAGGCAGCAAACTCAACGTCGTGTGTGGCAACGATGATGGTTCGTCCCTTGGAGTAGAGTTCATCGAGGAGGTCGTTAAACTCAAGGGATCCCAGCGGGTCCAGTCCAGAATGTGGCTCATCAAGGGCTATAATTTCAGCATCCATAACCAAGATGCCTGCCAAGGCAACCCGCCGCTTCTCCCCGCCGCTGAGCGAGTCAGGTTGTCTGTCTCGGAGGTGTGCGATGTTGAGCATGTCGAGAACCTCCTCCACTCGTTCCTCTACGCGCGTCTCATCCATGCCAAGATTTCTGGGCCCAAAAGCTACATCCTGATACACCGTCGGCGCAAACAGCTGATCGTCGGCGTTCTGGAAAATCATTCCCACGTTGGTCCTCACCCAGTCCATATTTTCAGCGTCGACCGGTTTGCCGAGAACCGTCACCTCGCCGCTCGTAGGCCTGTGAAGACCGTTTAGGTGCAAGAGCAAGGTCGTCTTGCCGCTTCCGTTCTCTCCTAAGAGGACCACCTTTGTGTGCTCTTCAATTTTGAGATTTATCCCGTCCAAGGCAACGGCACCGTTGGGGTACCTGAACACGACGTCCTTAAACTCTATGGCCGACCCCGTCACATCACGACCCCCACCACCACAATGCTTGCAATAATGGCGAGAGCGAATGCCGCAGCCATATAGTCTTTCCTAGCGAAACGGTTAAACGTGCGGCATATATCGACGCTCTGCGAATACCCCCGCGCCATCATGCTCTTCTCGACTCTAAATGCCCTATCGTAGGACCGAATGACCAGCATCCCTGCGATGATACTCATGTTGTGGAGTTTTTTTACCCAGCTTAACTTCGTGGAGAATCCCAGTCTCGCCTGTTGAGCATGAAACATCGTCGTGAACTCTTGCGAAAGCACCGAGACATAGCGAAACATAAGCGACATCAGGTTCCTTATCTCAATCGGAACCTTCAACCACCTGAGCGCTTCAATCAATTCTAACTCCGACTTGGACTCCACGAGGAGGAGTAGGACAGACACTGAAGCAAGGACTCTATTTGTATACAGCCACCCTGAGGCGATGCCTTGGGCATATATTGGCCATATCACCGTAAGAACCACTGTGGATCCGTAAGCACTGCTGTAAGCCTGGACGATGAATATGAACGTAGCGATAAGAAGGGGATACACCAACAGTTTTAGGTAGGATTTGCGTGAAGGTGCCGCGTACATCGTGATGAAAAACACCACAACGAAAACGGCACCGGCCACGTACCACCGCTTTACTGCGGAAAGTGCAAGTATGACAACAAAAGCGGCCGGGAGCAGGACCCTGGCATCAATGTTTCTGAAAACGCTGGTGCCGGCTTGAGCTCCGGCTATGTCGCCTATGATGTCTGCCGGGTTCCATTCGAAAGCACGTTTCTTTAGGTTCACCGTACCCCTCGCCTATACCGTCTGTGCTCTCCCACATATGTAGTGTATGATTTTTGCGAGGTTCCATTCAGGAGTGCGTTTCCTAAGAGTAAGCTGCAGTTCGCAACGGAGGAAAATGCGATGCGTGCTTTAGCCCCATCTGACGGTGAATTAGCGGGCGTTTTCCCGCCTTTTACGCACCTGTCTGATCCTCACATGCCGGCCTACGATAAGCATCACAAAAAACCCTATTGTGGTGAGCAGCCCCGATAATGGATCCCCATTTATTATTTCAACCATCGGTTATGCCTCGTAAGTTCAGTTGTGCCTTGTCCTTGTGTGTTACTTGTTTCGTCGAATGCCATAACCCAAATGTAACCTGTGAAGAAACCACCTATTAGACCTATTGTCCCAAACCCAACGTATTCTCCGTTCTGATCAAGAGTATAGAGCGAAGCGTGGGGGGTTCCACCCCCAGCAGCTTGCGCTAAGTCCGCAACCTTGTCATCGGCGCCCCCCAGATTGCCGCCGGTAAGCGCGACGCCTATATAGAAGAAAGCGATGATGATCGCGCACATTGTTGCCAATCCTATCAATGCATTTCTGTCAAATCTGTCCATCGTAACCTCTTACAGCCTGACAGTCAACTCGGCCGGTGTCCAGCCGGCGAACTTCATCATTTCAGGCTGCACCACCAGTCGTCTTAGTCGTCTTGACAAGTGGCGGGGTCCAGCCGGCCCACTTCATCATTTCAGGCCGCATGTCGGCGATGTAGCGCACGACAAGCCCGGTAAACACGAACTCCATAATGGCGAGGGGGAGCTGTGTAGGCATATATCCCAGCATGAAGATGACGAAATAATTAAACAGCGCTTCCGGATGAATCGATATGGCGAGCTGAAATGCCGCTGTCATATAGGTGAACGCATCACCTATAAACCCCGCCATTCCAGCAGCTATAAAAATGCTAAAGCCGCCTCTGCGCATGGCTAGCCACGTCCCATATCCGGTAAACGTCCCTACAATTCCCATCGAAAAGTCGTTCGCACCGATTGTTGTTAGCCCTCCGTGTCCGACGAACGTTTGGAAGAAGAGAGCTACGGCAGAAATGACGGCCACAGGAAATGGTCCTAGGATGATAGCGGCCATAGGTGTCCCACAAGGATGGGAGCTTGACCCAGTGACCGGTACGGGAATGTGCCATACTGAGATAACCAGCACCGCTGCACCCATTAGTGCTAACATAGGCAGATACCCGGGGTTGGCTGCTGACTTCCGTCGAATTTGAATAAGTCCAACGGCAATAAATGCTAGGGCAACTATCCACCAGAGGATTACCCAGGCCGGCGACAATATACCATCGCTAATGTGCAACTAAATTACCTTTTCTTGATATAAGTAAAATTTTCTTGATTTAATGGCTTGTCAATAGGGGGCTCATTATTTATACGTTGTCGAAAGCGACGTCCGCCAGCAGCAGGGATCGCACCTTTTTTCTAGCACTGAATCGGGATGCGAGAGTTCATTAAGGGTTTGTTTGTTCTGTCAGTCGTACGTATGCCGGCACATGTTTCACGTTAGCGAATTAGTCGCGTCTGTGATGCGCATTAGGTGCGTGGCTTAGAAGCTCTGCCCGGACACGAGCCAAGCACTTACGTATTTTTTTGTTAACGCGCATCTAAAGCGTGCTGTTAGAAAAGATCGCCGAGTTACGTGCACGCTATCTGTGGTGTTTTAGGACAACGACAAGTGCAGCGATTAGAAGCCCGGTCACAGCATAAAGTGCTTCAAATCCTGGAAGCCCTGTTCCAGTGCTGCTTTGATTGGAGGCCGCTGGGCCAATCGACAACGCTGGCGAAGAGGCGGGAGTAACGGCGCTTGCAGGAATAATCGTTCCGTAGCTCGCAGTTGGCTGGATGAGCGGGTACTTGTCGCCGTATGATGAAGGCGTGCTTCCGATCCCGGTGCCGTTAGAGTCGTTGCCTTTGTAATCCGAGTAGTAATTGCTCATATATCCTGTTCGGTTCACGCCGCCGTACGTATACGCTAGCTGTTCCGGCGAGTTCAGAATCGCTGCCGATGCATCACTTGTAGCGACCGGTTGATTCACGAAGTTATTAAGGTAGATCTGATTACCTTGCGCATTTAGGATCAAAATGCCAAGCTGGCTATTACCGCCGATCGTGTTGAAGCGAAGTGTGTTATTATTGGATGCTTCACCCAGACGGACGCCAATCTGCTCGTCGGCGCTTATGGTGTTATTGGAAATGTCGTTGCCAGATGAATGGAATAAGGAAATTCCGTAGACGTGATTAGCGCTGAGATTATTCTGCGTGACATTGTTAGAATCACTGTAGTAAAGGTAGATCCCATCGCTATACGTCGCCTTCCCGCCGCCGCCGGTCTCGTTCATGGCGCTATTGCCCGACAGCTTATTCCCCGATGACTCGTCCAAGTAAATGCCAAAACCGTTGCTATTCAAGTTATTATTGCTCACCTCATTAGCAGTGGCGCCGACCACGTACACCCCAAACACGTTGCCGTTCACGGTGCAGTTCGTGACGACACAGTTTGACGTGTGTTGAATCTCCACGCCCGAGGCGCCACCGACAAGCGCCAAGCCGTCAATATGGACATCTGAACTTGTGATCAAGAAGACGTCATGACCCGAATTGGCTGCTTTAACGGTGGGCAGTGCGCTTCGATCGGCGGCGGCGATCGTTAGAGGTTTGTTCACCACAACGTTCTCAGCGTACGTGCCTGCTGCGATGAGCACCGTGTCGCCCGGTTTCGCAGCATCCACTGCTTGCTGAATGGTGTTGAGCTGCCCTCCTGCACCGACACTCAGGTTTGCCGCGCTCGCTGGGACTTCCAAAGTAGCACACAAAATCAGAGCAACAGCAGCAAGCAACAGAAGGCTAGAGACCAATTTAGTGCGCTGCATATCTAGGGCTAATCACTCCGCAAACTAAGCTTGAGGCTTTATGTAATTACGCCAGGATGGATATAAAGTTGACGTGTGCGTTGAGCGCCCATAATGCGTTGCTTTGATGGATGGTCGCCGATGCAGCACGTTCAACGCATAACAACCGTGCATCTTCGATGCTTGTGCAATGCACCAACCTCTTTTCAATGACGCCATACAACAGCCTATATATGAACGGAAGACAAAAAGCTTCAAGGTGATACGCTGCTCCCTCCCGTTACGCTGCGGCACGTGAAAGCACTCACTGATTGCACGGGAATATTTCAACACGCAAAATACGCGATTCCGAATAGATTTGAAGGTTATTGTGTTGATGACAACGTGAGAGCGTTGCTTGTGGCGGCGAAGCACTACAGCTTGTTTCGAGATGAGCCGACTTTCGATTTGCTGAGGACTTACATGGCCTTTACTTTTCACGCGCAGAACAGCGACGGTACTATGCGCAATTTCATGAGCTACCAAAAGGACTTCCTCGACAGCGTAGGTTCCGATGAAGTTTTGGGCAGGACGCTCTGGGCGTGCGGATACACGCGAGGCGCTTCGCATCTCCCTAAGAACGTCCAAGAAGTTGCACGCGTTGTTTTTGAACGCGCAGCGATGCACGCGAC
>DASPOC010000099.1:0-4004 GCA_035626195.1 Bathyarchaeia archaeon
AAGATCCACAAGCAGATTTTAGCTCTGTTTTAAACGCTTTTGAGATAGCACTAAACCATGAAAAAATTGTCACAGGTAAAATTTACGATTTGAAAACTATTGCTGTCGAAGAGAAGAACTATGCAGCTTCAAGCTTCCTTGAGTGGTATGTAAATGAGCAGATAGAGGAGGAATCTAATTTTACGGCCATAGTTAGGCGCTTAAAAATGATAGCTCAAGATCCCGCTGCCTTGTTTATGTTGGATAGCGAGTTGGCAGCAAGGGTTTATGTTCCGCTCCCAGAAGCAAATGTCTAAGATGGTTCCGCCCACAGCTCCATTTGAGTGGTACTGAGTCGTCGACGTATTCGCTGGAATCGCATCGGCCGCCGCGGGTGGCCACTAACTCCACTATCCCCTCGCTGGTTTTCGGGAAATCCGCCCCATAATCCTGCTGTGGCTGCACCGTTGGCCTCCGCAAGGTCTTCGCTGTCCAAGGGTGTGTCCCAGTCAGGTATTTTCTCCCAGGCAGCGCGGCTTCCGAAGAACGCATTGACCTTTTCTATATCGCCGCGCTCGATCCACTTCAACGGGTCCGCCATCCGTTTGAGGTACGCGCGCACCAGGAATTCGGGCCCAATCTTCGCTCCCACTTTGAGGGAAAACGGCATGTTGTCTGTCACCTGCGTATTATGGTCCTTGATGCTCTGGCGCCAGTGCCCTAGATAGTTGTTTAGGACATGGCTGTCAGCGTACCAGCCGGAGTGGAAGTTCCTTAGGGCGAACCAGTTCCTTCAGAACAACCTCCGGTAGTCTCCGTATCTAAAATGCGCATCATCCTGTCGAGGTAGTCCGAGTACACGACCCTGCACTTTGGTCCACCGCTCATGTTATGCACGCGGCGGAGGACTCATCTGGAGCCTCAAGCGTCTGGACGACCCGTAGCCAGCGTCCTGGTTTGTGATGAGCTCCAAGTGCGTATTGAGCGGCTGGTGAAACATTATCGGGTCCCTGAGCGTGAGTGCGTTGGGTGTGGCAATGTGCGTCTGCCTCAGTATCGCCCATCTCCGCAGACCGGATTCAATGATGTCCCGCTCGGAATTGATCTTTGTCGTCGCGTAAGCATCTCCGATGCTTGGCTTGAGCGGATCCCCCACCCTCAGGATGTGGTTGGGGGGTAACATCTCTCCATAGATGACCACCCTGATGAACACGAGGCTCACATCTTTTCCCATCTCGGCCCGCTTCTTGACTGCTGCCAGTATATTCTTGGTATCGTCGTAATTAGTCTACGTGCAATTCTTGGGCAGCTTGTCGGCCATTGGAGGCATGAGGGCTGCGACGTGGAGCACGTGGTCGCTCCCGGTGACCGCCTCCTCCACAGACAACTTGTCGTATATGTCCCCCAGACAATCTTGAGGCCCTCGGCATTCTCGTATTTAGCGAAGGCCTTCTTTATCTCCCTCTCAGGCAACACTAGCAGGCTTATGTCGCATCTGTCCCTCCTGCGCAGCTGCTCGTTGAAGGCTTCGCTGCCCATCGAGCCAGAACCGCCTTGAAGCACCCTTTTCCTTCTTGTCAGTGTCAGCCACGACCCCTACCTGCCTTGCTGCGCAAGGCCATCAAGACCGTTCTGAAAAGAAGCTTTTAGCGTAATAAATTATCGGCGAAATGGCGAGCATTGGCGAAAAAGGGCCCTTTGGACGGCGCGACATCAATAAAGTCACAACAAAGATGTATGGCAATGCGAAAAAAAGTTCTGGTAAGGTGCGATTAGCCGTTAGTTTGGCTCCAACTGGTCGCAAAGTCAGCGGTGCAAACTTAACCGTTGTGTTTTGCCGCCTTCCATGACTGCCTGCGCTTGAAGTCGGTTTTTGCGCGCGCGATTTTTCGGCGGTGGAGAAAGCGGAAGAAAGCGGAAAGAAGCTTTGAGCACCCTCAAATTGCTCAAAAGACGCCCTTACCTAGTAGTCATTATTCACCTTCATGTCTTTCTTCACTATATACAGCGTACCCTGCGTTGACGAACGTCACCGCGTCCGCGCCATCGAGCTGTAGGCCATCGCCGGCCTTATAACTGCCACAACCTTTGACAAACGTTATGGATTTATGAACTGTCATTTTGTACTCACCTCTTTTTTCCTGCTTAGGTTGACTCGAACGGATTTTTTGATTCATATATTTTTCCGTCCGCTTCCCTCTGTAGAAGCAAAAACCCTCCGCGTCGCGTGTGCGTATGCCTCGTTTTTCCATCGTTTCTGACTACGCTCTCGACAAATTCCTTTGACAAATTCCTTTTTTGGAGGCTATCGACGATTTTGGCTGCTGTTCCTTCATTCATTTCCATTTTCTTCTCTTTCATTTTGAGCGTGCCTGCAGCCGGGTTATCTCCTGCAGCACAAACCGTTGTGCAAGTAATGGATGCAAGACCCACGCATGCGACAAGAAACAGAGCCTCTGTAACCTCTTAGCTGCCTGCATTCACACAATACCGCTAGAAGAGCTAATGGAAAGCGTTGAACGGGCTAGGTTAGACGCTAAACTAAGGTATGTAGTAATGCGGGGCGGGCTGAACCTGTTGCCTCGCCGGAGCCGAATGGATTGAAGCATCGTATTTGCGGACGTTTGCGTTTGAGTTAAAAGAGCGGCTTTCCCAGACCCTCGCTGGGCAGGTCACATCGATTCTTGCAGGGCCGCGTGGGCGCCCTGCAGAAGAGCTTGCTGACCGCCTGATGATGTGCACACACGGGGCAAAAAAGCTTGTGATTTCGGTGTTCGAAATCTGCGGAGACTGTTATTGCGAGGAGCGAAGCCCAAACTGACGAGACACTGTTTTGCTCACTGCGGCCCATCTTTTGTCGTATGATGGCTTGAAAACAGGTTGTTTCTTGGAAACGACGCTAAGCGCTAAGCGCGGGAGGTTACCTCACACCGGGGCCTCAGTGAGGTTAGCGTGAGACGGTTGGCCTGATGTTTTCCGTAGATGAAACACGCAACCAAAACCAGCAGATGTTCACCAAGTGCGTATTGAGCGGCTGTCTACGACCAGAAAGTCAGACGGTGACAAGGTGCGGACGTTCGATACGCAGCGTAGGCTCTATCCCAGGTGCAGGATCTGACGCAGGATCTGAAGGTGTTCAAATCTGGGCGGATATTAACGCACAATAATATGTTGTATTACCGTGCGCGCCCTATCTGAGGCTTGGCACAGTAAATCCTCGAGGCTTTGTAGCTGAATTATGAGCTGCTATCAGCTGCGTTACATTGACAGTTGATCAGAACATGGGTCGATTTTATGTGTATGTTATCATAGCTGTGAGAAATGGAGAGGATTATAGTGGAACAATTTAAGCTTTCTGCAGACTGCACGAGCCGTGATTTGGTCCCAATTGCGCTGGCCGTTCACGCTATATTAAGCGGTTTGCCCGTAACAATACGCAGCAGGGATAATCTTGGCGTTCAAATTGAAGAAGGCGAAGTGAAAAGCCAGAGCTATACGGGACCGATACTCGAAAGAGTTCTCGTGGAGAACATTGTCATAAAGACGCGACCTGAAGCGGGGTATTACGCAAATGTGCCGGTTATCGTAGCCCCGATACGAGACAACTCAGGCTCGGCGATAGCCGCCATTGGCGTTGTTGATATAACTGGCATATTCGATCTAGCTGATTTGATGAGCCAGCAATCACAGATCATTAGCCAGTTGCGTTATTGCGCCGTACCTACGCACGAGTCGTAGCAGGGGCTTGATGGGTGGTATCGAAGAGACATAGATTGAGAAGTACCCCCCACCTGATCCTCGCCTTTAGTGCGTCCGATTGACAAAAGAAACGGGCTCGGCCGGATTCGAACAGGCGATTTCGGGATATCAAGACGGGTAGTTTAACACTTATTTTGCATTTTTCCGATTGTTTGGACTTTTTTCTCTCGCTTTGCCAGGTACAATGACAGGAAAGCTCGCGCTCCGTCGTAAACCGTTTGGTAGATCCGCGCCGGCAGCCCCGCAAGCGTTGAGAATGTGCGGGC
>DASPOC010000100.1:0-45165 GCA_035626195.1 Bathyarchaeia archaeon
ATACCGCCCGACTACGTAACGTAACAACCCTATCAGTCAAACCTCCCAGTCAGTGCAACGAGCTGCAACCGTTCCGCGCCCGCGCAGTTAATTATAATAGGTAGCGTTCCGACTAGTAGCTGGAAACCATCCTAGCGCAGGCCTCAGAAACATCACAGGCGTCCCGCTCTAAATTGACTAAATATCCAAGCGATTAACGCGCTTGCATTCCGCTGTTTTAGATGTTTTAGGCACAGATCTCGGTAGGAGAAGCAGCGACACAAGACCGTATCCCATGACCACTGAAAGAACCGACGTTATCATAGGGCTTGAGGTGCACACGCAGCTCACAACCCAATCGAAGCTTTTTTGCGGATGTTCAACGCGTTATCAAGACTCAGAGCCGAACACCCACACGTGTCATATCTGTCTCGGGCTTCCAGGGAGTCTACCGGTCGTCAACGAGATGGCAATCGTTTACGCCGAGCGGGTCGCGAAAGCGCTCAACTGCTCGGTACAAAAGACGCAGTTCTATCGGAAGAACTATTACTACCCGGATTTGCCGAAAGGCTATCAAATCAGCCAGTACGACTTTCCGCTCGGCACTAACGGCTACTTGACAGTCGACAGCGCAGGGCGGGAACGGAAAATTCGGATCAGGCGCGTGCACTTGGAAGAAGATCCGGGGAAGCTTACGTACCGCGGAACCATCGAAAAGGCGCAGTACTCACTCATAGATTATAACCGATCCGGCGTGCCGCTGCTTGAAGTGGTGACCGAGCCTGACCTCCGCGCCCCCAAGGAAGCGCGTCGTTTTCTGAACAAGTTGCGAAACATCCTTGAATATCTCGACGTCTTCGACGGCAACCTAGAAGGATCGCTTCGTGTCGACGCTAACATTTCGATCGCCGGCGGGCAACGGGCCGAAGTAAAAAACATCTCTTCATACAAGGGAGTGGAAAAAGCGCTCCTGTTTGAAATCACCCGCCAGCGAAACTTGCTTCGAAGAGGCATCCATATCACGCAAGAAACGCGGCACTTCGACGAAGCGCGCGGCATCACGATTTCACTCCGTTCAAAAGAGCAAGAACACGACTATCGGTATTTCCCTGAACCTGATCTTCCGCGAGTCGACCCCGAACCGGTGGCCGAGCAGTTCCGCGAGCAAGTGCAAGTCGAACTGCCGGACGCGAAACGTCACCGCTTCATCGCACAGTACGGCATTTCGGATTACCTTGCGAAAGTGCTCACCGCGTCGAAGCCATTAGCCGACTACTTCGAAACGGTCGCCGCAAGAGTCGACCCTGCGGCGGCAGCAAGGTGGCTCGTGGACGTGCTCCGGGGAGAGCTGAACTATCGCAGCCTCACCCTTGACGCGTTCAGTCCCGACGATTTAATCCACCTGATTGAGAACGTGGCCGACGGAACCATTACTGAAAAAGCAGGCGTAGAGGTAATAAGAACTGTTCTTGACGGGAGCTGCATCAATGTGCCAGTAGCTAGCGCAGGTGCGGTCGCGTCGGTCGGGAACGTGAAGGTTACTATCGAAGAGCACGCACTTCAGGCCGTTTCGATAGAGCAGATCGCCACGGCCGTCAAGCAAGCGATCGAGGAGAACCCCAAGGCCGTTGACGACTATCACCGCGGAAAGAAAGGCGCGCTGAACTTCCTTGTGGGTCAGGTCATGCAGAAAACGCGCGGACGCGCGGATCCCACCCTCACCAATCGTCTTATTCGGGAGCAACTCTGATGCACCTCATTGTGACCGAGAAGGATCTCGCAGCGAAGCGGATCGCCGAGATTCTTTCAGACGGAGCAGCATCAGCAACCAAAGTCGCCAGCGCGAACGCGTATCGCTTCAACAGCACGGTCGTGCTAGGCCTGAGGGGTCATATCGTCAAGCTCGACTTCCCAGATGAATACCGCGACTGGAAGATAAACCTTCACGACCTCATCCGGGCTGACGTCGTCACCGTTCCCACGCACAAGAGCATCGTGTCAGGACTCAAACGGGCCGCCAAGGATGCCGAACGGGTGACCATTGCGACTGACTTTGACACGGAAGGCGAACTCATCGGTTTAGAGGCGTGCGCGATTGTCAAGTCCGTCACGGACGTTGGGGTGGACCGCGTGCGGTTTAGTGCAATGACCCCCATTGAGGTCAAACGCGCGTTTCGATCGCCAACCAGACTTGACCTCAACCTCGCTCATTCCGGAGAGGCACGGCAGGCGGTGGACCTCATCTGGGGTGCTGCGCTCACGCGCTTCATCTCGACGGCTGCTAAGCGACTTGGCAGCCGCTTCTTGTCTGCGGGACGCGTACAAAGTCCGACGCTCGCGCTGATCGTCGACCGCGAGCGAAGAATTGCACAATTCGTGGCAGAGCCATACTGGGAAGTATATATTGACCTCAGCACGAACAGCGAAGCGTTTCACGCAAAACACCAAGCAGACCGATTTCGAAACAAGGCGAGCGCAACGGCTGCGGTACAAAACATCGGCGACACGGCCACGGTCGTTACGTTTGCCAAATCCGAACGAGTGGACGCGCCCCCGAAACCCTTCAATACGACCGAGTTTCTCGCTGCAGCAAGCGCGCTTGGTATTTCAGCAAGCCGCGCTATGGAAACGGCGGAACGGCTCTACACGGCGGGATGGATAAGCTATCCGCGCACGGACAACACAGTCTATCCGAATGAGCTCGATCTCCGCCTCTCAGTGAGCATGTTCAGAAGCGGTCCATTCGCTGAGAATGCTCGCTTGCTGCTACAAAAGAAGCAACTGGTCGCCACGCGAGGTAAAAAGCAAACGACCGACCATCCGCCGATCTATCCCACGATGCGCGCCACACAAGCTGATCTCGAGCCACAGAGTTGGAAGGTGTATGAGCTCGTTGTGCGACGATTCTTTGCAACGCTCTCTGACCCCGCGCGATGGTGCACGAAAAGGGTCACGCTGGACTCCCGGGGGGAGCGGTTCACAGCGACTGGGCTCGAACTTTCTCATCAAGGCTGGCGCTATCACTATCCGTATGCACAGACACAGGAGCGGCACCTCCCTGACCTTCGCGAGGGCGACGTTCTCACCGTGACCAACAAACAGCTTGTGGATAAGGAGACGCAGCCGCCACAGCGATGGGGACAAGGCCAGCTGATCAAGAAGATGGAAGAGCTCGGGTTGGGGACGAAAAGCACCCGCCACGAGATCATCAACAAACTCGCTCAGCGGGGCTATGTGGACGTGAATCCCCTTCGTCCCACCGGTATCGCGTGTAGCGTCACGCAATCGCTCGAACGCTACGCCCCCACAATTACGAAACCTGAGATGACCCGACTCCTCGAAGAGGAGATGGAAAAGGTCAAAGCGGGGACGCTGTCAAAAGAGTTCGTGGTGGTAAGCTCGAGGGACATTCTCGATAAGGTCTTGAGCACGCTCGATGAGCAACACGAAGAGATTAGCATTTCGCTGCAAGAAGGACTACGCGGAGATGCGACCGTTGGGACGTGCCCTCAGTGCAGCTCGGATCTCGTCGTACGTCGCTCAAAACGGGGCGGACGGTTTGTGGGGTGCAGTGGATATCCGCAGTGCACCTTTGGACTCCCACTGCCGAAATCAGGAAGGCTGCGCATAACTGCGCGCAAGTGCAAACAACACGACATGCGACTTATCAAGGTACAAAGCGGCAAGCGATTTTGGGATCTCGGCTGCCCGCAGTGCAACTACAGCAACTGGAAAGAAAAGAACAAGAGCGCCTAGAAGGCACGGCGTCACGCTGGTGGCTGCGCACGCGGTTAGTGCTGTATTGCGCGGACAAAGCGTGCGATCTTGTCTTCGATGTCAACGTCCTCTTCGATTGCCGTGCCTGTTACGATGACATCCGCTCCCGCCTTCGCAAGCAACTCGGCCTGTTTTTCGGTGCGTATCCCACCGCCGACGATGAGCCTTGTATCGTCTATGGCTGCTTTTACCGCCTTCACCATTTCTGGGGGAACCGTTTCGGGGACCCCAGAACCTGCTTCGAGGTAGATCCATCGCATCCCAAGGTATTTTCCTGCGAGCGCGTATGCGGCGGCGATCTCGGGTTTGTTGCGCGGAATCAAACGCGCGTCACCTATCCAGCCAACGGTTCCTCCCGGTTCAACGATGATGTACGCCACGGGAATCGGTTCTATCCCATAGCTCTTTACAAAAACGGCACCGAGCGCTTGGTTTGTACTGAGATATGCCACGTTTCTTGAGTTCATAAGACACAAGAAAAACATCGCGTCGGCGGTTATGCACAGACTCCCTACGTCTGAAGGGAAGATGATAGCAGGGACGCCCGTGCTACCTTTAATTTCCGATACGGTGCACTCTAGGCCACGTCCGCCGACGCCCACGGAGCCCCCTACAAGAACCGCAGTCGTGCCTCCCGCTGTTGCTCTCCGTGCAATTCGCGCGGCTTCCTCTGGCGACTGTGAGTCAGGATCGATGAGCGTTAGATGTATCGTTCCTTCCTTGCCGATCGCCTCTTCAAGGTGCTGCTCGATCCTCAATCGGCTAACCCCTTCGTTCCTTCGACTTGACCCTCAGGTTTTTGTAACCACATTTCCTGCATCGAGTTGCCCGCGGCGGGTTGCGGGCGTTACACCGCATGCAGATTTTGATGTTCAGCAACCTTTTTTCAGCTTCTGGAAAACGTGCCATCAGAGTACCTCTCACGTCGGTAGAACCATACGCTTAACAGCATTTAATCTTTCTGTTCGCGTTAACCGCAAGAACGCGGATAAGAAGTCATTTAGCCTTCTATATAGGCGCGTTCACTTGCGAGCACATCGCCAACGTTGTTCGCGCCGGCGTATTCATTGAGTGGTGCGGCGTTCAAGTTTAAAAACGTCGGGCCCCATTTGAACTTGTTCAAGAGTTCTCTTGCGCGCTGTGATTCTCCAAGGACGTAGAGCGCAGACGCGAGTGCCTCTGCCGTGGTGAGCTCGTACGGCCGCCCATAATTCACCGGATTCGCTGCCAAAAGATACGGAAGTCGTCGCCTTGTCCGCGCTCGGAAGGACTCGAATACGTGCTCACGCTGTTTCCAAGAGCAGTCAACCGCAACGAGCGTCGTCACAGTATCCGCGCGGCACAACGGAGTGGGCGCGGAGGGATCAAGGAGCACCGTATGTGAGCTCCACAAGGGTCGAGTTTTCGAGCTAAGAGTTACGAGATGAGATTTAGCAAGTTTTTTGGCGGTGCACTTCTTCGGATTACACTGCCCCGCGTGAAAGACGTGCAACCGCGTGCTCATCTTCGGCGGCGCTTACTCGTGCGGGAAGACCTGCGCGAAGGCAAGATAATCGAGCTTTAATACTCGCGAATAACCGCACTCGTCACAGATCACGTTCATCTTGTACTCGTCGAGATGGACGCTGTGCCTTGCGTGTTCTTTACAATTCAGACAGTCGCTGGTCTTCGCGAAGTCCCAAGCATCATATTTCATCCCCACAGGAGCCATCGGCGGCGTATCCGTCCCATAAATCACGCTTCGTATGACATAGTGACGCTGTGCGCCACACGCCGAGCATATAACGCTACCCTGTCTGTCCTTAATCCGCACGACTTGCGTTGCTCTTGTATGGCAGTTAAAACAAACGACCTCTTTTTTAAACTGCCATTCTTCCGGTATTATTGTCGCATGCATAGGCCCACCAGCGCATAACACCATGGCCTTACATGTCTTTTATGCACGCTCAATTATATAACAATATTTAGAAAAAGTATGTGTCCAAAAAAGCTCAGACCGCCGGGCTTCTTTGAACAATGAACAGTCCGCTGCGGCTAAACCGATACGACGTTAAACTACATCGTACAAAACGACGCAAGCTTGTCCGCAACGTCACCGGCAGTTCTGATAGGAAACTCGTCGGCCTTCATTTTAGAAACGTACTCGTGAAGCTCTATTTTCTGACCTTTCATCGAGCACTGCATGCTCCAGCCCTTGGGAAACACGCTCATCAGCTGTTCGCGACTCGTTATCGGGAATGGCACCTCGGCTTTCTTCAGCTCGAACACGATTTCAGCCTTGAAATTCTGAATCTCAGAGATCGCAGGATCGATACCGTAGTCCTCAAATACAGGTTTCTTAGGGGGTTGTTCAGCCATTATGATCGCCTCAATACAACAGATAGACTCCAAAGATGCTTATACATCAAGCTATTTCGTAATATGATTACACGATAGCTACTTAATAGTTTTGGAAAAAAAGCCAGTCAAACCGAGATTGGATCTTAATCTAAAAGCATTCTAAAGCACTTCGCCTCGCCGAACCTCCTACTCACAGGCACCGCACTCGCAGTGCCGGCACCGTCGGCCAACGGCTAATCGAACTCGCTATAGATTTGTTCCATCAGATTGGGAAGGCTTCCCAAGACGTCATTAACCGAGATAATCCCGAGAATTTCTTGTCCGTTGAAGACGGCAAGATGATTTACGCCGGCTTTACGAAACATCTTAGCAGCGTACAGGATGGGCATTCCGGGAGACACGATGAAGAGTGGCTTGCTCGCTATCTCTCCGACCGTCACTTTGCCAATATCGACCTCGTCGGCGAACAAATCGACGATATCTCTCTGGGTAATGATGCCGAATGGCTCATCCTTTTCAAGCGGCGACACAATGAAAGCGTCGGTTGCGTCTTCTGCCATGCGCCTTGCCGCCTCAAGGAGTAATGCACTCGGATCAATCGTCTGCACTCTGTGCCCGATCACGTCCCTAACCTTGAGTCGCTTCATGATCCTCACCGCGAGTCTTTACGCTGACTCCGTACATAAAAGCTCGGGCGCTCCGACAGTCCTGAGAGTGGGATGCAAAAGGAAGCTTGCTTAGCATTACGCCTTCATCAGAGATCGGCGTGCAGGTTTGCAAATGATACCGTGCCAAGCTTCAAAGTCGAGGAATTCCGTAGACAATGCATGCACTGGCCAGCCACCCGTATCCATTCCTAGCCGTATCGCGCACTTTTTACGCACAAAAATACACCCCCCAGCATCTTTCGAAGAATGGCACAAGCGCCTTTTTTCTTGTCTCTCGTCAAGAAACACAAAAGAACGTGCTTATTCTGAGCAGCAGTGCACCGGAACATATATCGTCCCTTAACTTATATTTACATAATTAATAATAATAAAAGTGTAACGCCTTGGTGACACAATGTGGATAACGGTGTTGTAGAGTTTGTCGATAAACTGAAACAAGGAGCAGTAGACAGGTGTCGAGAGCGCGTACTGCGCGCCGCTGAAAAGACGAAATATAACAATCAAAAAAAGACCGAACACTACGCCCAGGATCGTGGGATAGCCGCACACATAAAAGCGCGCCGTGGGCTGTAGGAGCGATGCTCCGATTGAAATCAACAATGGCTGAAGAAGAACCGTCGGTATTGCAGCAGATACGAAGGAAAGAGGTAGAACTCAGCGTTAAAACGGACCAGGCGCGGCAGGACGCCGAGCAAGTTGTCGCGGACGCTGCTAGGGAAGCCGCTCAGATTTTGAAAAAGGCCGAATCTGACGGAAAAAAAGCCGCTGAGAATTACTCGAAAGAAAGATTGGCAGAAGTCCTTAGTGAGGTCGAAGATCTGAGACATGTCGGCACAGAAGAGGCTGAACTGACGAGGCAGAGCGGGGAGCAACACTTGTCCGAAGCCGTAGAAAAAATAGTGAAAGCAGTGATTCCAGAGTAGATTGACATGCTGCAAAAAATGACCAAGATCCAGGTCATTGGGCCTAAAGACGACTTGCACAGCACTGTTGATTTTCTGTACAACCTAGGAACCGTTCATTTAGAAGACGCGTCGACGACCATCGCTCCGGGAGATACTATGCTGCGACGTGTGCAGGCGGGCCCTAAAGCCGACATAGCTGCGGCACTGGTTAAAGTCAGCGGGATGTATCACCTGCTACCCTCTATGCCCTTGAACGAGGCGATAACGGCCCAACTCTATGAAGAACTTCGCTGGAAAAATGATGAGCAGCTCGTCGACGAGGCCAACCAAGTTATTAGCGAGCTCGAGACGGTAACCAAAGAGTTGGCAACACGAAAAAGTGATATTGAGTTTACGCTTACCAACCTGACTCATTATAAAAGCGTTATTGAAAAGCTACAGCCGTTGGAGGCTCAACTTCCTATTTTAGAGGGGTTTGAGGTCACCGTTATTCTCATCCAACGAGAGTTTAAGGACGTCCTCGAGATTATTCGCTCCGCACTCGTGGAGATCACGCACAACCAGTTTGAGCTCATGTCGGCGGACGTCGACGAGGCCACGACGGCTGCCGTGACCGTGTTTAATAAGCGGTATTCTAACCAAGTGCACTCATTTATTTGGTCTCAAAACGTCAATGAAGTCCGGCTGCCACCCGAATATCTTGGCAAGCCTTTTGACCAGGTTCTGACGTTAGTCGATGAACAAAATCAGGAAGCTGCGGCCGAAATGAGCGCTGTCAACGACCAGTTAATAGAATTGTCGCGGCACTGGTACCCGAAACTCGCTGTGCTCAGAGACGTGCTTGAGGACAGAAATGAAGAGCTCAGCGTTTTTACCAAATTCGGACAGACGGACTACACTTTCGTAATGGTAGGCTGGGTGCCAGAAAAGCAGCTCGCAAAGACAAAAAATGCGTTAAAAGAGGCATTTAAAGGCAGAGTTATCGTAAACGACCTTACGGTAAGTCGAGAGGAGAGCAACAACGCGCCGTCGTCTTACGACAATCCGCGAATTGTCAAGCCCTTTGAGACTCTCAGCGGGTTGATAGGTACACCACGGTACAGCGAGATTGAGCCGACACTGCTGCTGGCATTGTTTTTCCCATTCTTCTTTGGTCTCATGGTAGGCGACATCGGGTACGGCATCTGCATACTCGTGTTTGCCCTGGCGGTGAGATGGTTCTATGGACGACGCAGCAACACAATCAAGCAGCTGATGAACATCTTAATCATCTGCTCAATTCCCACTATGTTCTTTGGCTATCTCTATGGGGAGTTCTTCGGCAATCTCGGGCAAATAATGGGCTGGCTACAACCCGTTACGATAGACGGAACGACGCTAAACAGGCTTGACATTATAGTGCCGCTTCTTATTTTCACGATCGCCGTCGGGGTATTTCACGTGTTCTTAGGCCTTAGCCTAGGGGTGGTGAACGCGCGCAGACGCAGCAACAAAAAGCTCGTATGTACGAGGGCTGGCATGATACTCGCACTGGCGAGTATCATAGTGATTCTTCTCGCCGTAGTTGCAATAGTTCCTTCTCTACTCGTGGCGCCGGGCATAGTCCTACTCGTGATTGGACTCCCGCTAATCTTATATGGCGGTGGAATTGCGGGAGCAATAGAAGTTATGAGTACGTTCACAAACGTCCTGTCGTACGCGAGACTCATGGCACTAGGGATGGCTTCTGTAGTGCTCGCGCTTGTAGCCAATGAGCTCGGAAGCTCAATGGGAATCGTACTCGTAGGTTTTTTGATAGCGGTATTGCTTCACGGGATAAATGTCGTACTTTGTATGTTTAGCCCGCCACTCCAATCGCTCAGGCTGCATATCGTAGAGTTCTATTCAAAGTTTTATGAGGGGGGAGGGAGGCAATACGATCCGTTCAGACGAGGGACGGCAAAATGAGTCCGGAGGCAGCTTTTTGCAGCGCACGGCCCCAGATATGTGGCAAACACAGACCCTGCGGATTAGAATGTCGTTGCTAAGTCGCAAATCTGCGCGCGATGACGACGTTGTATAAGAGTCGCTACTGACAAAAAAACTAGAGGAGTTGTTAAAGTGGTTGATCCGTTGATAGGTATTGGAGCGGGAATAGCTTTTGGGTTAGGCGCGATTGGTACCGGGATAGCGCAAGCGAGAATCGGTGCGGCCGGTGTAGGAGTTATTGCTGAAAAACCAGAATTATTCGGCATATCGCTCGTTTTTGTAGCACTTCCAGAAACTTTGGTCATCTTAGGCTTCGTTGTCGCAGCGATAATCCTCTTCGTTCTACCTACGTTGTGACTATGCGAGACATTTCGGTGCCGACGCTGCACACCGTTGAGACAAGATCTAGTGTTGTTTCAGAAAGTCAACCAGACCCACTTGATACGCAAGGAAGACAGCTCATCAAAGGAGGGCCGATAAAGGCTGTTGGGACGAATGACGTATGAAAATCTGATCGCGTCGATGGAGGCAGGCACTGAAAAGAGCATCACAGGCGTGATGCAAAAGGCGCATCAGGAAGCCGAGGAAATAAAAAGAAGCGCAGATGCAAAGGCTGAGGCAATTAAGGCCTCATATCTTGACGAGGCACAAAAATCGGCCGAAACAGAGCGAAACAAACTAATCTACAACGTTAAAGCCGAAAATAAAATGAGGATCATTAAAGAGAAGGACGCAGTCATACAGCGAGCGTTTTTAGGCGCCAAAAAAAGATTAGAAAATTTTCGAGATCACACGAATTACAAAGAAAATTTCAAGACAATGCTCGAAGAAGCTGTTCGCGAACTCGAAGACGAGCAGGTTCGCCTTCATATCGATCCTCGGGACGAAACGCTGTGCAGGCAGGTGTTAGGTGAAATAGGCAGGAACTCTGAAATCGTCACTGATTTGACGAGCACAGGAGGTTTATCCGTCAGCACAAAAGACGGGAAGATAGTCGTTTCTAATACGATTGAATCAAGATTAAACAAAGCCAAGGAACTCCTAAAACGAGACGTATTTTCCACGCTATTCGGTGAGTAAAGTGGAATACGAGTACATCAATGCGCGCATAAGAGGTATGAAAAGCCGTCTTCTCACACGTCAGGAACTTGAGGCCTTAGGGACCAAACTCGACATCGGCTCCCTTATCGACGAATTGGAGAACACGCCATACCGACAAGATATAGAAGATGCGAGTGTCAAATATACGGGTCTTGCTTGCATCGAGGAGGCGCTGCGCCGAAATCTGAGCAAGGCCTTTCGACTCATATTCAGTTTTGTAAAAGGCGAAGACGCTGAAACACTTATTAACGTATTCCTGAACAAATGGGACGTCCAAAACATTAAGACGATCTTAAGAGGGAAAAATATCCAAGAGCTGCCTGAAGAGATTGCAGAGAGCCTTGCACCTGCCGGAGCGCTCAGCGATGCGACCCTCGCCGAGCTGATAAAGCAACCGGATGTGAAAGCGGTTATTGACTTACTCGCGACGTGGGGGGTCGAATACTCACGGCCGCTAACGCAACATTTTAAGGAGTTCAGCGAAAAGCGAGATCTCGTTGTGTTGGAGTATGCGCTAGACAAGTTCTACTATGACCATGCGCTCCGCGCAGTTGCTGGTGACTCTTACGATGAGGTGATCATTCGGGGCATATTGAGGACAGAAATAGACGTGACAAACATAAAAAATGTCTTGCGGATCATTCGCGACAAGGTTGAAATTGAGAACCCGCAGTACTTCATTCCGGGAGGAAAGGAGTTAGATGCCGACAAGCTCTCTGCTTTGACTAAAACTCGCACAATTGACGGCGCTATTAAACAATTAGCCGGAAGTCTTTACGACTTCCTCGCCCGCCTTCCGGACCAGTACGCCACCGCAGAAAAAATATCCCCGTTTGAAAAAGAACTCGACAAGTTTCTCTTAAAAAAAGCTCTAAGTTTGTTCTATGGCGATCCGCTAAGCCTCGCCTTGGTCATTGGTTATCTGTGGGCTAAGCTCAACGAGATTACTAACATCAGGATCATCGCGATGTGCAAGACCGAGTACGTGCCTGAGAAGGAAGTGATGGAGGAACTAATCTTTGTATAAGTTTGTAGTCGTGACTGACCCTGAGACAGCACCAGGTTTTCGGCTGGCGGGAGTCGAGGTTCTCGAAGTGGCTACTATAGCAGAGGCGATCAGCACGATCCCCCGTTTGCTGTTTAAGGATGACACCGGCATAGTCGCGGTGAACGAGGATTTTATGGCTTCACTAGACAGTAAACTCATAGAAAAAATCGAAAAGACGCACAGGCCAATAATCATTCCGATACCTTCGAGAACAAGACAGATCGATCGCGCCGACTACATCGAACGGATGCTGCGCAGGGCGATTGGGTACAACATAGTGGTGAGGCGATAAAACGTGATGCAAGGATCCATCGCGCGGATTTCGGGCCCGGTCGTCTATGCTCTCGACATGAGAGGATCCAAACTTTACGACGTCGTCCGCGTCGGTGAGGAGGAGCTTAACGGCGAAATAATAAGATTAGATGCAGATGAGGCCGTCATTCAAGTGTATGAGGATACCTCAGGATTGAAAGTTGGAGAGGCAGTGGTGAATACCGAGAGTCCCCTGAGCGTCGAGCTAGGTCCCGGAATAATTTCGTCCATATATGACGGGATTCAGAGGCCTTTGCCGATACTAATGGAAAAAAGCGGAGATTTCATTTCGCGAGGCATCACGTTGCCGGGCGTGGACAGAGACCAAAAGTGGGAGTTCAGTGCTTCAGTTAACAGAGGCGATAAACTCGAATCAGGAGACGTCGTTGGAACCGTATACGAGTATCACATTGAGCACAAGATTATGGTTCCGCCGCACGTCTCTGGGACGGTCACCGAAATCGCGAGCGGAGAATTCACCGTTGGGGACACGGTTTGCGTCCTCGACAACGATACGAATGTAACGCTCATGCAAAAATGGCCGGTGCGAATTGGGAGGCCTTACGCCAAGAAGCTGGATCCCGCTTTACCCTTGCTCACAGGACAACGCATTTTTGATAGCATGTTCCCAGTGACCAAAGGCGGCACCGCGATGATTCCCGGTGGATTCGGCACCGGAAAAACCGTTTCGGAACAAACCCTCGCCAAATGGGCAGATGCTCAGATTGTTGTGTACATCGGCTGCGGAGAGCGAGGCAACGAAATGACTGACGTGCTTACCGAGTTTCCGGAGCTCGTTGATCCTCGCACTCAGCAACCGTTGATCCAACGAACCATCATGATCGCGAACACGTCTAACATGCCCGTTGCGGCAAGGGAGGCTTCGATCTATACAGGGATCACGATGGCTGAATATTACCGCGACATGGGATATGACGTCGCCTTGATGGCAGACTCAACCTCACGGTGGGGCGAGGCCCTCAGAGAGGTGTCGGGCCGGCTAGAAGAGATGCCCGGTGAGGAGGGGTATCCTGCATACCTCGCGACAAGGTTGGCCGCTTTTTACGAACGTGCCGGTAGAGTTGTTTGCTTGGGCTCTGACGGACGAACTGGATCAATTACGGTCGTCGGGGCAGTGTCACCACCGGGAGGCGATTTCTCAGAACCGATAACGCAAAACACGTTGCGAATAGCTGGTGCGTTCTGGGCCTTGGACACTAGCCTTGCATACAGGAGACATTTCCCGGCGGTCAATTGGATCAACAGTTATAGCCTTTACATAGAGAGCATCCAAGACTGGTTTGCAGAGAGCATCGCGCGCGATTGGAGAGAGCTCCGAGACAGAACGATGTTTCTCCTCCAAAAAGAGGTAGAATTACAAGAGATCGTTCAACTTGTGGGCCCTGATGCGTTGCCAGAGAGCGAGAAGGCGATTTTAGAGGTAACTAGAATGGTGCGCGAAGACTTCTTACAACAAAGCGCGTTTGACGAGGTCGACGCTTTCTGCCCCCTTGAGAAGCAGTATTGGATGTTAAAAGCAATCCTCACCTTCCACGATGCGATAACCAACGCGCTGAGTAAAGGTGTTTCACTGCAGCAACTGCTTGACTTGCCGGTTAAAAACGATATCGCACGCATGAAAGAACAAGAAGATTTGGCCACCGTCAAAGCCCTTCTTGAAAAAATAGATGCAAGTGTTGCATCGCTGGAAGTCGCACAATGACCGCGCCTAGTCTGCTCACCAAAGAGTACAAAACGATCAACTATGTGTCAGGGCCGTTGATATTCACCGAGAGTGTGAAAGGAGTGTCATTCGGAGAAACTGCCAAGATCACGCTTCCAAGTGGCGAAGAACGGACAGGTCAAGTTCTCGACGTTTCTCGAGAACTCGCAGTCGTCCAAGTCTTTGAGGGGACTAGCGGCATAGACGACCTTAAAACGCGAGTCAGATTTACGGGAGAACCGCCCAAGATAAACGTCTCTTTTGACATGCTCGGAAGAATTTTCGACGGCGTTGGCAACCCAAGAGACGGGGGCCCTGCCATCATTTCAGAAGACAGCGTCGATATAGCTGGTACCCCCATAAATCCGTACGCGCGGGACAAACCGGCTGACTTCATTCAAACGGGCATGTCAGCTATCGATGGATTGAACACGCTAGTCCGTGGGCAAAAGCTGCCAATATTTTCTGGTTCTGGCTTGCCGGCAAACAGGTTAGCTGCTCAAATCGCGCGTCAGGCTAAGGTGCTCGGCGAGGGAGAGAACTTTGCGGTCATTTTCGCTGCGATGGGTATTACGTACAAGGATGCGTCATTTTTCATGACGGATTTTGAACAGACAGGAGCGCTCGAGCGTGTAGTATTCTTCATGAATTTGGCTGATGACCCGACTATCGAGCGCGTTGCAACTCCTCGGTGTGCCTTATCAGTTGCAGAATACCTTGCCTATGCTCACAATCTGCACGTGCTCGTCATTCTCACCGACATGACGAATTATTGCGAGGCGTTGAGAGAGATCTCCACAGCACGCGAGGAGGTGCCAGGCCGGCGAGGCTACCCAGGATACATGTACACAGACCTCGCGTCTATCTATGAACGTGCAGGAAGGATTAAAGGAAAGACCGGGTCCATCACCCAAATTCCGATACTCACCATGCCTGACGACGATATTACCCACCCTGTGCCGGATTTGACAGGTTACATCACTGAAGGGCAAATCGTGTTGAGTAGAGATCTGTATCGAAGAGGAGTTGATCCTCCCATCGACGCGCTGCCGTGCTTGTCTCGACTGATGAACCTAGGCATTGGATCCGAAAAAACAAGGGAAGATCACCGGAACGTTGCAGATCAGCTGTACGCTTCATACGCGTACGGCAGAGATCTGAGACGATTGGTAGCGATTGTCGGGGAGGAAGCGCTGACTGAATTAGATAAGAAATATCTCGAGTTTGCAGACGAATTTGAGCGGAAATTCATCTCACAAGGAGATGAAGACCGCAATATCGAGACCACCTTCGCGATATCTTGGGACCTCTTCTCAATGCTTCCAGAGGAAGAGCTCAAGCGGGTCAAGCTGGATTACATCCAAAAATATCATCCTGTGTATCAGGAGAGATCGCGTGGAACAAGTTAATCCGACCAGAATGGAACTTATCAAGAAGAACGCTCAAATAAAGCTAGCGGAGCAAGGACGAGACCTCTTGCGCGAAAAAATGGATGCCCTCATCCAAGAGTTTTTTCACATTATGGTCTCGGTTTCTAAATCACGAGAAGAGCTCGACATTGCAGCTCTCGCCGCGCAACGCTCGCTGTGCGTCGCCGAAGCAGTTGACGACCTTACGGCTCTGAAATCAGCTTCTTTTGCAACCAACCGGTCCCTGACCCTTGAGATTCGGGCAAAAAACATAATGGGGGTTCCTGTTCCTCTCGTTGAGCGAAAAACGGTCACAAAAACTGTCCTCGAACGAGGTTACAGTATGATAGGAACGAGCGGCCGGATTGACGAAACCGCCGAGCGGTATGAAGCCGAGCTAGATCTCATCATCGGGCTGGCAGAAACTGAAACATCTCTCCGCAGGCTTGGAGACGAGATTCAAATGAATAGAAGGCGCGTAAACGCCCTCGAACAAGTGCTCCTACCTGAGCTAAAGAGGCAAGCCAAATACATCAAGATATCCATCGAAGAGCGGGAGAGGGAGGATTTGTACCGGCTGAAGAAGGTCAAAAAGATTCTCGAACGAAGACGAAAAGCCGCAAAGACACGGCAGCCAGTGCCTTCTAGGGGCGCAGCATAAGTCCCATCGTCCTGCGGGGACTGGCAAAAAAGAAAGGCTGCGCCTTGTTGGGACCAGTAAGAGGGGCTATTCTTTAGTTATTATCGCAGCGCAAACCTCATCAACCGCTGTTTTTTCGGGTTTTTCCTTGCTACTCACTTGATTTGCGATTTCTATGATTGCCTTTAGATCTTTCTGGGTCAACTTTGCAAATGAGATGCCCTCCCATTCGCTGCGCTTGATGCAGACCCACACGTCGCCTAAGATGTGCTTGAGAACGTCAATGTCTGTTGAAGTGAATGACTTCCACTCAGAAGGCATTTTTCGCCGTATTTTTTCGAGTGCAACTTCAACGGCTTTTTCCTTGTGTATTTGAAATAGCCGCCTTCCAACTTCCTCATCATGGGCTTCAGGCATAACACTACCCTAATCATATTCTAGCTACGTTTAGATATCTTTTTTGGAAATCAATTCTTAGGAGCTGCCCATCGAGCCTAGCACCGCAGCAGCTCGCGCGCAAACAGAGCGTGATCCATTTTTTTTGTTCATCAGTGGCTGTGCGCAATGGATCAGCTACACATCGCGGCGGCAGAAAAAAGCGACTGTCAGAGAGCCGGAGGTTACGACGAAACGATATGTATCACGCGGCTTCAGAACTCACCGCTTTTTTCTTGATCTTCTTAAGCCTGAAAATATTTTCGCGTTCCATCTCTTCAAGCCTAAACATGATGAACGCCTCGGCCTCTTTCAAGTCCGGGATAACCCGAAACTCAAGCGCGTTTACGCGACGCTTGATCCTCTCAATTTCCATAAGCAGGCGCTTGACTGCGGTTTCAACTTCCGCCGCACGTATAATCTTGTCTAACAGCTCCTCGTATGCGGCTGCGGCTTCGTCAATTGCGGATGATGTCCCTATTATACCATAGCCGCGCTCATCTATACTGTGGCTAATCGCGGTGAACGACACCTCAGGAACCGTGACTCCCATCAAACTTCTGCTGGTTAACGCGACTTCTGGCTTATGCTTCAACGCAAACGCCGCTGAATAGACTTCAATCACACCTTCGACCATTTCCGCGATATCGATCTTTTCCTTGGCGATTTTATATGCGTTCGCAAGGTCCATACTCGCATCTTTGGCCTTTTCAAGGACGTCAAAGAACTCCAGTAGGAGTCCGTCGCGCTTCATCTTCAGTAGGTTGTAGCCCGACTCCGATAACCGTATCTTCTTCTTAATTTCAAGCAGTTCTGATCGCGTCGGTTTGACTTCCCTTAACGCCATACGTTCTCCTTGTCAAACGAATATTGTTGTTCGCGCGCTCACCTAATGCCGCTGCGGCGTTCCCGAAAGAACGCTAGGAAGAAACTGCCGTCACGGGCTCCTCAGTCTTTTTCGCGACGTGTGCCGGGTGATATTTCTCAATGAGCTTCCTGTCAATTCTGGTCAGTTGCGCTTCTGGCAACGTTGCAAGCAACTCCCAGCCGAGCTGGAGCGTTTCTTCTATACCACGATCTTCCTCGTAACCCTGTCGTACAAATTTGTCCTCGAAGATATCTGCAAACTCGAGGAAAGTCTTGTCACGATCGGAGAGAGACTCCTTCCCAACGATAGCCACAAGCCCGCGCAGATCTTTGCCCTCGGCGTACCCGGCATAGAGCTGATCCGACACCGCCTTATGGTCTTCACGTGTCTTTCCAACACCTATCCCTGAGTTCATAAGGCGAGAAAGCGACGGGAGGACGTTCACGGGCGGATATATGCCTCTCCTGTGTAGCTCGCGGGATATCACGAACTGCCCTTCTGTAATATACCCCGTAAGGTCAGGAATTGGATGGGTGATATCATCGCCCGGCATGGTGAGGATCGGGATTTGCGTAATCGAACCCGTTTTCCCGCGGATTCGTCCGGCGCGTTCGTAGACCGACGCGAGGTCGGTATACATGTATCCTGGGTAGCCGCGCCGGCCCGGCACCTCTTCTCGGGCCGCGCCAATCTGCCGCAGCGCTTCGCAATAATTCGTCATGTCCGTGAGTATAACGAGGACGTGCATGTCGTGTTCGTAAGCGAGGTACTCAGCCGTTGTGAGCGCAAGTCGGGGGGTAATGAGTCGCTCAATGGCGGGATCGTCTGCCAAATTCAAGAAAACGACAGCCCGCTCAAGCGCCCCGGTTCTCTCGAAGTCGTTCATAAAGTGTCGCGCTTCTTCTGCCGTGATGCCCATAGCGACAAAAATGACCGCAAAGGCTTCCTCCGCTCCTAACACTTTCGCCTGCCGGGCAATCTGGAGCGCGAGATCGTTGTGGGGTAGACCTGATCCAGAGAAGATCGGCAGTTTCTGTCCCCGGACGAGGGTGTTCATGCCGTCTATCGTGGAAACTCCCGTTTGGATGAATTCCGATGGATTGTCTCGCGCATAGGGGTTAATGGCCGCGCCCGTTATGTCGAGTCGCTTTTCAGGTACGATTTCTGGTCCGCCATCGAGTGGTTCTCCTGATCCTGAGAGTATTCGACCGAGTATTTCGGTCGAGACGGGCATCTTTATGACCTCGCCGGTGAACCGTATTTTCGAGCTTCGGTCAATACCTGCCGTTGTTTCGAATACTTGAATGGCTACTAATTTTTCGGACGTATCGAGAACCTGTCCTCGCTTTACCGTTCCGTCTGCGAGGATAACGTTGACAAGTTCCATATACCCAACCGGCTCCGTTTTCTCGACGAAAACGAGGGGCCCCGCAATGGACGTGATTGTTCGATATTCTTTCATTTTTTTACCCTATGCTAGTTCCGCTCGCAGGGCTGTTTCAATCTCTTCAAGCTTGGTCCCGTATTCTGCTTCAAACTTGATTTGGGCCAGCTCTGACTTAGCTGGGACGTTCATGATCTCATCGACGAGTCTGCCCATGTTAAGAGCTTTTCTCGCGAGGTCGTCATAAACCATGATGGCTGCGAGGATATCGTGTTGCTTTTGAAGCGGGCAGTAGGTATCTACCTGGTGGTACGCATTTTGCTGCAAGAAGTACTCACGAATCATCCTCGCAACCTCCAGGGTTAATTGCTCATCATCGGGAAGCGCATCAGATCCGACCAGTTGCACAACTTCCTGAAGTTCGCTTTCTTTCTGAAGTATCGCCATAGCCCGCATTCGAAGCTCTTCCCAGTCTCCCGCAACGTGATCTACGAACCATTCTGCGAGGTTCTGGGTATACAGGCTATATGAATCGAGCCAGTTGATCGAAGGAAAATGGCGCCGCTGTGAGAGCTTGCTGTCGAGAGCCCAAAATACTTTCACGATTCGGAGCGTGTTTTGGGTTACAGGCTCTGAGAAATCGCCTCCTGGGGGGCTAACCGCCCCAATAACGGTGATCGAACCCTCGTCGCCAGCGAGTGTCTTGACTCGCCCCGAGCGCTCGTAAAACTCCGAAAGTCGTGCGGCAAGGTAGGCGGGGTAGCCCTCCTCGCCGGGCATTTCCTCCAAACGCGAAGAGATCTCACGCATGGCCTCGGCCCATCGCGACGTTGAGTCTGCCATTAGTGAGACATCATATCCCATGTCGCGGAAATATTCGGCTATGGTCAAGCCCGTGTAGACTGAAGCCTCGCGAGCAGCGACGGGCATATTGGAGGTATTTGCCACGAGGACTGTTCGATCCATAAGCGGCGCGTTTGTTTGGGGGTCTTCAAGCTGCGGAAATTCTGTGAGCACGTCAGCCATCTCATTACCGCGCTCCCCGCACCCGATGTACACCACAATCTGCGTATCCGACCACTTAGCAAGCTGTTGCTGCGCGACCGTCTTTCCGGAACCGAATGGTCCAGGAATGGCCGCAGTTCCGCCCTTGGCCACAGGGAACAGGGCATCCAGAATACGTTGCCCCGTAATAAGAGGGGTATCGGGCATCAACTTTTCGACGGCAGGTCTCGACACACGCACGGGCCATTCCTGCATAAGCCTAAGTTCTGTGCCATCATCTAGCGAGCATATCACGTCATCGACCGTGTGTTCACCTGATTCGATGGTTTTTATCCTCCCGCTTTTGTTAGGCGGGATCATTATCTTGTGCTTCAGGTGCGGTGTCTCTTGCACGTAGCCGATAGCTTGGCCCGCACGAACATCGTCGCCAGGCTTTACCTCGGGTACGAAGCCCCACCTCTTCGAATGATCGAGTCCCGAAGCGGCAACTCCCCTTTCAATAAAATCGCCGAGCTGTGCGTTCAGCACGGGGAGAGGCCGTTGAATGCCGTCATAAATGGAACTTAAAAGCCCTGGCCCCAGCTCAACAGAAAGGGGCAATCCTGTATTTTCCACAGGTTCACCAGGCCTCAGCCCTGACGTATCCTCATACACTTGAATGATAAACTTGTCCTGATCGATCTCGATAACCTCTCCCAAAAGCCCTTCATTACCAACCTTCACGAGATCATACATCTTTGCTTCGATCCCGACGACAGTAACGACAGGCCCTGCAACCCGATATATCCTGCCCTTTTGCACTACTTCCACAAGTCAACACCTACAGATCGCTTTATCTTCTCTCGCAAATGCGTGCGCTCTTCTCCCGCGCCGCCAATTGAGACGACGGTCGGTTCTACGGAGTCATCCAAGGCAATGCGTAGAGGAATCGACACCTTTTCAACATCGTCGCTGTCCATAATCAATATGCCAATATCCTCGTCCTCTAAAGCCTTCTTGAGTGTCTGCTCCAAATCAGCATCAGTCGTGATAAACGTTTTTCGCACGCCTGCTAATAGAAAGCCCGTCACAAAATCAGCACTGCCTACAACTGCGACTTCCACGCAACTCACCGCGCACACTTCTAAAGTATTCTGCTACAATATCAGATGATCTTTGATGATTTCCGTCGAGAGTCCTGCCTCTTTACCGCGCACTATCGCTTGGATGTTATCTACCTCTGTGTCTTTGCTTAACATGTAGCCCAGCATTGGCAGGACCGTTAACGGATTAAAAATAGCTATCTGCCATACGTGTTCGTTTAAGTATTTGTCGAGTCTCAGTTCGATCTTGCTCAATGATGCCATCCGCTCTGTAACTAAATCGGAAATAGCGCCCCAATACCGATATTTACTCAACAAAGTTACAAATTCGTCGAAAGGAGCAGCAGCCATCTTCTCAATCTCTTTGTCTGAGAGATAAAGTCCGCCGGGAATGACATAATCAGCGGCGCGCGAGCTTGAAATGTCTGCATTTTTTATCCTGAATAATGTTTTTAAGTTGACGACGTCGATCTCCATTTTGATGACGGTCAAGTACAGTGCAGAGCCCCGAATTTTGGATACGAGATCCAACATTCTAGCAAAGTAGAACTTGTCAAGTTCGTCTTCAACTTTCATCGAAGATTCAGCATAGTCGAAACCTTTTATAACATCGTGATACACTGTGCCTTTCAACGCAGTGATTACGTCTTCAACACTCGGCCTCCGTACGAGAGTCTGAAGGTATTCTGGCGAGAGCTCACCGCTGGGGACTAAGATCCGCTGGATTTCCTCATCGGAAGCTCCGTACATTTTTCCTCGCAGTATAGTTTTAATATCCCAGATGTCCCAACGCCTGAGATATTCGACGATCAAATCGTGAGGTTCGCCTAGCGTCATGTCTATGAGCTTGGTGAATGTCCTTGCCAAGTTCAGGTGTGTGGCGAACTCAACTAGGTCTATGCCTGAGTAAGTGCGTGCGAGTTCGTCGACTTCTGCTTTATACTCCGACTCTTCGATAAAGCGCGTTATTTCAGCCAGAGACATGTTAAGGAGTTTTGTATAGGTCTCTTTCGGAAACAGCTTCACCTTCATTGCGTGTACTCGCGCTGTACCATAGGCGTACCTCGATTTGACTGCGGATCCTGAGTTTTTGCTCTTTTTTGACTGCGAGTACATTGCGCTCATACATTTAAGATCTCTAACAGCTGCTTTAGAGACGTCTCACGTACACTTTCGAGAAGCGTGTCGAAGGTCAAGTCGTGGATGACGGTGCCGTCTTCATTTTCCAAAACTATGCCGCCTGAACAAAGTATCGTGCCGCCATATTCTAAGTTCGTGATTCTTCTGACAATAGGTTCGTCGCGGCTGTTTGAAAACACGCGCTTTGAGTCCGTGTGTGACTCAAGCAACCTCACGATGATCGCTTCTCGTTCCGATTCAGAAAGTGAAGCTAACGCCTCTAGAGCTTCATTGTATACTTTGTCTAGCAGTTCTTTCTTCGTGTTGAGAAGCGCTCTCTTGGCTTCGAGATTCGCGCCGGATATTTCTCTGTTTTTTCGACGCTCAATTTGCTGGACTGCCTGCTCTCGTCTCTCTTCGAGGACCTGACGTGCCGTGTTCTCGGCTCCTTCAATTAGAGCATTAGCTTCATCCGTTCCTTCTTGCCTGATGCGGTTCGCTTCGGATTCTCCTCGCGCTAGAACGTCCTTGACGACGACTTCCAAGCCCATAAGGTCCTCAGATTGTGGGCATAGTCACGAAGAGCAGTATCAAGGCCACAACAAGCCCGAAGATGACAATAGACTCTGGAATGACGGTCATAACCAAACCCCTTCCAAAGAAGCTTTCATCTTCCGCCATAGCTCCTACAGCTGCCGAACCAATCATTTGCTCGCCCAAAGCGGCTCCGATTCCTGTAGCGCCGACGGCTATGCCTGCAGCCAACGCTACCATTCCTCCTCCAATTGGATCTACCATTTATTGTTCCTCCGTATACTTTCTCTCATAACCAAACGGTTCATATTTCATTCCGCCTCCGCGATAGAATTTCGTAAAGAACTCGACGTAATGAAGTCTTAGGGATTGCAAGCCTGAATCCAAAATCCCCAGTGCGGTATTCACGGCGTGGCCAACGATTAGCATCAGCACTCCAAAGATAATCCAAACGCCACCCTTGTCGATGAAAAGCGCGTAGGATAACCTATTCACCGCAAGAGCTATGCCGGCGGAAGCAATGCCTATCGAGAGCAATCGCGTATACGACAGCACATTTGACAGAAGCGAGGGAAGCTCGGCGATGCCGAGGATGCCTTCATCCAACAGTAACAAGATCAAGCCAATCACAAGTAACACTAAGCCACCAACTAGTGGGGGAGAGATGCTAATCGCAGTTCCCGTAGTGAGGGGGGGCAGAATCTCAATGATCACAAGCACGCCGCCGTACAGCATAAGAAGCCAGCTCACTTTCGATAACACCGCGTGCTTCAGCCCGTGCTGTCGATATTCATTGACAAATCCGAGCACATATCCGAGCGTGAGCATCAGGATACCAATGACTAAGGTAACGAGCAGCAACGTGAGAACGTTATCGAAGCGCGGAATAGTCGGATAAGCGTAAGAGGATAGTATCAGACCGTTTTTCCCAACTAAATCGACGCCAAAGAATTCGTTATAGATAATGCCGAACGCGAGCGATATTACACCAGCGTAGACCAAGATTGCAGCTAAATCGCGAATGCCTTTCGATTTCAGCAGTCGTCGCACCAACAAGCCTATTACGATAATCGTGACCCCGTAACCAATATCCCCCAGCATCAAGGCGAAGAGAAAAGGATAAACTAGGGCAACAAACGTCGTTGGATCGATTTCGTTATACTTCGGCAGTGAAAAGGCTCTCACGAGCGTTTCGAAGGGTCGTGAAGGCAGCGGGTTTTCAAGTGCAATTGGGACTTTTTCTGCGCTCACTGCCTCTGATGTGTCTTCTGACACCATCACGTGCCCATCAGTCGCGAGATCGACATCGCTGTGGATGTGTGCAAGATTCTTTGTCGGGATCCAGCCCTCAATGACGAATGCGTTCTTCGTCGTCGCGAATCGCAGCGGAGCTTCAGCTTTTTGCGTTGCTATCGAGAGGTACTCGTCAGAAGCGAGAATGTAGTCCATATACCTTTTCCGCAGCGCGCTTAGGTCCTCCTGACGCTTTTCTTTTTCGGATTCAAGTTCGATAAGCTGTGCATCAAGACCTGGGAGTATCTCTTTGGGAGTGCCCTCCATTTCGGGAAGCGAAAGGGTGGAATAGCCCTGGTCCTGCAAACGTTTCAAAACATCGTCCCCAAATTCCTTCGGCACAAAAAGAGCGATTACGTGCCCCTTCCCATAAGGCACAGTCTCGAGCTGATAATCACTGGTTATATCGCCGATATCGGGCAACCCTTTCAACGTCCCGACAAACACCTCTAGCGAACGATAGCCGCTATACAGATCCAGGGGAAGATCGAAGCTCTTTAGAGGGTCGAGCAACCGCTTTTTGTCGTTGATGTCTTTGATACCTGAATCTAGGTCGCTGATCTTGTCGGTTACCTGCGTAACTTCAACGTTGAGGTGCTCGGTTTTCTCATCGATTTCATCGGTGATAGTATCTTCCGGGTACCTCTTCTGGATGTCCTCTTTACCCTTGATGCTGAGATAACTCGCTATTGAGCGCAGGGATACTGCCCGCTCTGAGAGCTTCGTGGCATTTGCGTACGGCTTGCCGATCTTGAAGTCGTCATCTTCATCGACGAAGTCAGAAATGTGAACAGCGTTATGCGCATAAAGGGCATTTATAACAATGCTCATATAGTCTTTCGATCCGGCAATGATGACTTTCGTCATCGCTTGCGGCTTAAACATAATGCGTCCTCTTGAACTCATCAACCAAATAAGAGAGGGCTTCAGCGTGCTTTTTCTCGGCGCGCTCTTTAACTGTTAAAATTTCTGCGTCGCCCGATTTGCGGATTGCTTGCTTGGCCTTGTCTATTTCTGCATCGGCACTCGCGTTCAAAGCCTCTGCTATCTTACTCGCTTCCTTCTCTGCGGCATCGATAATCTCAAACGATTTCTTCTTTGCGTCCTCGATCGTCGTTTCCTTTTGGGTCTGCGCTTCGTCGATCATCCGCTGGCCTTCTGCTTCAGCAGCTTTAATCTCGGATAGTATCTCTGGCTTCATGTGACCAAACCCATCCGATATAATAAATGGGGATGTTATTTAAGCTTTAGCAAAAATTAGTTGAGCCGCACCGCGCTGCTAGAAAGGTCAAATTGATAAAAAACGCTCATAATGGTGTTTGGCGCTTACGCCCTCAGATAGTCTGCGGCGTACACATTCTTATTGAGAAGCACGTCGCACGTCTTTATTGTGTCGAGCAGCTCTCGATCCTCTGTGTTTATGATTGCCGACGAGAGGCCTGCACCGATAAGCATCGCCAAAAACGTTCTCTCTATCAGCCGCGGGTTCTTCGTCTCGTGCGAGATATTGTTGAGGCCCACGGTCGTCTTTAGCATTGACGCGGGGCTCGTAAGCAAGCCAATTCGCCGCACCGCTTCGACGACCACAGGCGCTTGATCTTGCGCCGTACTCACCGGCAGACAGACCGGATCGACATAGAGCTTTTCCACGTCGATTCCATACTCGAAGGCGCTTGCAACGAGCGTCGCCGCCTGTTCGACTCGTTTGTCGACGTCGCCAAGGATGAACTTCTCGTCCATCGTCATGCATATGATGTCTGAATCGTGTTCCGCGGCCAGCGGAAAAAGCGTCGCCATCTTCTCTTGCTCAGCGGGGATCGAATTTATCATCGACTTTCCTTTAACGTCGCCAATAGCGGCTTTCATCACCTCGATCTTAGGAGTGTCAATGGAAAGCGTTACGTCAACTACATCTTGCACGGTCGCTACCAGCCATTTCATCAGCTCGGCGGCATCGCTCCTGCCAAGCCCCGCGTTGAGGTCGATGATTTGTGCCCCGGCGTCGACTTGCCGAATTGCAAGTTCCTGAGCGGCTTTCGTGTCTTGTCGATCGATGACCGCTCCGACCGACTTTGAGTAGCCGTTGATGTTACCGCCAATGATGATCACGAAAAGCCCCCTCGCTAAAGCACAAGTGACTAGGCGCGTTACGCTTTAACGCTTTCGCATGAGCGTGTACGGCGCTTCCCACCTCGCAACCTATATATAAAAATATAGTATATAAAGACACGTCAATTTTGAACACAATGTGAGGCTTTCGGGGCAATTTGAAGAAGGAATTCAAGGTTGTTTTTAAACCTGACAACAAAACTGTCAAGGTTGAACAGGGCACGACTGTTCTTGACGCAGCCACGAGCTCCGACATCTACATCGACAGCATCTGCGGAGGCCGAGGCAAATGCGGCAAGTGTAAGGTCCTCATCGACGGGCACGTCCAAAGCGACGAGACTGACCTGCTAACCGCTGAAGAAAAAGCAGGCGGCTACTTTTTGGCCTGTTTGGCGCGAGTCGCAGGCAATTTGAAAGTGAGCGTGCCCAAAGAAAGCAGGGTGGAATCACACCAAATACTCATGAAAAGCGTGATTACGCCTTTGGCGGCGATTGACCCGCCCGTGCTGAAGGTGCCGCTTTCTCTGACCCCCCCGTCACTCGCTGACTACGTGAGCGACCTTGACAGAGTCACGCACGCGCTGCGCAATCTCGACATCGGGCACGTCACGATCGGACTACCCACCTTGAAGAGGCTAAGCAGGGTGCTTCGAGAGAACCAATGGAACGTGAATGTCACGCTGATGGACCTCTGGGACAGAAAAGAGATCATCGATATCTGTCCTCCTTCAGATAACGATTTGATCGGAATCGCCGTGGACATAGGCACTACGACGATCGTCGTCGAGTTAGTGGATTTGACAACTGGTAGGGTAATTGACGCTCGATCTGACTATAACAAGCAAGTCGTGTACGGTGAAGACGTCCTTTCCCGAGTGATGTACACCGAAGAATACGACGATGGCCTCAGCAAACTGACAAGTACCATTAGGTATAGTATCAACGACCTCATACGAGAGCTCGTTATCGAAAACAACGTGCGCTATGAAAGGATATGTCGGGCGGTTCTTTCAGGCAATACCGTTATGATGCACCTTTTTTATGGGCTGGATCCCAAGTACATACGCCACGAGCCATACATACCAGTGATGTCCTTCGTCCCCCAGATGAAGGCGGTGAAGCTTGACCTGAGCGTCAACCCCAACGCCTACGTTTACGCGCTTCCGTGCCGGAGCAGCTACGTCGGCGGTGATGTCACAGCTGACATCATCGCATCTGGGATGAGCGACAGTAAGGACGTCTCATTACTGATCGACGTCGGCACCAACGGCGAGGTAGTGTTGGGAAACGATACCTTCCTCGTATCGTGCTCATGTTCAGCGGGTCCGGCCTTTGAAGGTGGCGAAGTTGAGTTCGGCGTGCGGGCGATGAACGGCGCAATTGAGCGAGTGTGGATCAACGACGGTCTGGTAGAGTACTCGACCATCGGCAACAAAAAGCCAAAGGGCATTTGCGGATCTGGTCTAATAGAACTCATCGCAGAGCTCTTCAGTAGCGGCATTATTGACCGAACGGGGAAAATTCAGCTTGACAAGAACAACGTCAGAACCGAGGTCGGAAGCAACGGCAACCAGTTCGTAGTGGTGTTTGAAGAGGACACAGCCATTGACAAGAACATAGTCATGACCGACGTGGACATCCAAAACATACTGCGAACAAAAGCCGCGGTCTACGCGAGCTGTAACGTGCTGCTCAAAACGTTTGGCTACAAATTTGGCGACTTGAGCAGCGTCTTCATCGCAGGGAGCTTCGGCAACTACCTTGACACCAAGAAAGCGATTACGATTGGATTGCTTCCTGACCTACCTCTCGATACGTTCAAGTTCATTGGCAATGGCGCTCTTGGCGGAGCGCGAATGGTATTACTCTCGCGGGACCTGCAAGACAAAGCGGCAGAGATCGTCGAAAACATGACACACATAGAGCTGAGCGTCAGCAGTATGTTCTTCAAAGAGTTTACCTCAGCCCTTTTCATTCCGCATACTGAACTTGATCAGTTTCCCCACATTGCCACACGAGTCTACACGTAATAGTTTGGCGTATCCTTTTGACCCGATACGCCCTTTGCGAGAGAGTCAGCCATCGACCATGACTGCGAGAGACGGCCCCATGCCAGTCGCCCGAAGATAAGACTCGTCGCACGAGCGACCTGTATTTAAGTAGAAGAGCTGCGTAGGCTTAGCGGTGGGAGTTCCCTCACACCGCATTGCGGAGAGACAGCGTGCCAACCATTGCGATAACAGGCAAAGGCGGAACAGGCAAAACGACTTTTGCTTCCCTCCTTGTAAAACACTTGAGCATAGACAGCGCCACTGTTTTGGCTGTCGATGCAGATCCAAATTCAAACTTGGACGCGCGGCTCGGAATGCACGTCGAGCAAACGATTGGCGACTTACGAGAGGATCTGCTCAAAGAGCAGTTTCCCGCAGGTGTTGCCAAGAGTGACCTGATTGAGTATCAGATACGTTTGGCTCTCGTTGAAGGAGACACGTTTGACCTTATCGCGATGGGACGGCCGGAAGGGCCTGGCTGCTACTGCTACATCAACAACGTGCTGCGCGATGTCCTCGACAGGCTCTCTGTCAATTACGATTACGTTGTGATCGACAACGAAGCCGGTATGGAGCACCTGTCACGGCGCACGACGAGAGATGTTGACGTGCTGTTCATCATGAGCGACGTGACTGTGCTGGGCATAATCACGGCGGGTCGGATCAAGAAGCTCTCTGAGAGCCTCAATCTTGTTGTAGGAAAAACGTATTTGGTGTTGAACGAAGTCGAGAACGCCATACCGGAAAGCATCAAGGACCAGATACGGCAACAGGAATTGGACCTCATCGGCGCTATCCCAAAAGATGCATTAGTTGGAGAGTATGCCCTGGAGGGGAAATCTCTGTTTGAACTGCCTCGTGATTCGGCAGCGTTCAAAGCAGTGAGCTCGATTGCGGAACACTCAATAACGCCGTGAGCGCGGCTATCCGTTTGCGAGCTCTTTCAAATACTTTGGCAGCGCAGACGAATCTTTGACTCCGACGATGACTTCCCAGCCTGTAAGCTCTTCGAGTTTCATCTTCAGCATGGCGATCATGCCGGGAATTATGAGCTTTCGGTGATCCACTTTTTCTGCGACTTTAGATTCCTCAAGCGCCTGTGCGATTGTCTCTGGCGTAAACTTGTCAGCGGCGAATGCGGTCATCACTGACAGACCTTCGGTGTCGACCACAAGAAGGCGCGCTGGGACTTTACTTGCTTCAATGTCGCTTGCAACGGTGAAATATGTGAGGGAGAAGTTTGAGGTGACGATGACTGGCGAGTTCCGGTCGGGCTTTCCTATGTCATACAGACCTGGATTGACCTGTATGAGCGCCTGAGGGTCCGTGAAGATATTGGTCCTCAGCGTCGTAAGGGGGTATAACCGCGCGGCGTCAAGGTCGCCAAAGATGATCAGCGACGCGTATTTCAGCGTCCCCATCGCGGCCCTGATCGCTTGTGTTTCGACGTCCGTCCCGTTGTCCACGTTTAGCATGACGGGGTAGCCAAGCGGCCGGAAGAGCTTCTTGACACTGAGTCGACGCAAAATGGTAAGCCATTCCAACGCTTCACGCAATGGCTTCGCACCGAGATTTAGATCTAACACGATGTCATCGGCGCCCTCGCTCTTCGCAATTTCAGACAGCGACACAAGCTCATCGACGTCGTCTGAGTAGAGGGCAAGCGGGCACGCGTACTGCCGCGCGAGTTTTGCAAGTGCAGCGCAGTTTTTCGCATTAGCGGCGTAAATCAACGGCTTAGCCTTCGACACGACCTTAAGCCCCGCTTCAACGACCTGGGGATCATCGCTCATCAAAACGAACGGCAATCCGCTGTTTTCCTTCACGAGCGTCACCACTTCAGAGAACCGCTGTGCATCCCGTTTCGATTCGACAGCAATCAAGTCCACTCCTGATATGGTACCAATCCGCTCGTATTTCATCGCATCGAGCTTCTTGGCCCTTTCCACAATGCTTTCGTTGTCGCTGTCGTCTTTGATGACCACCGCGAATGCCGTCGGGTGGAAAAACTTCTTCTCGTGTCTGAACAGCTCGGTTTCGCCTCCGATTTCAAGGTCACCGACGGTGACGGTACGCATCGGCGGCGAAGCGGAACTCTCGAGTTGTTGCACCACTTCAGGTGATACATACGGACATTTCGTGAGGTCTGTCTGCTTATTCGCCAACATCATGGCAAACGCCAAGCACGTGGGGACCCCGCATTCGCCGCAATTCTTTTTGGCTAGGAGCTTGAATATATCGAGCGCTGTCATCGGCATGGTCGTTATCCCATCAATTCATCGACCACTTTTCTCGTGATCGCTACAGACTTCGGGTGTCGGAGTATCAACGCGTTAGCGCCGGCCATTAAAGCCGCCAACGCAGACCCCACCTCCCAAAAGATCGCCCTCTGCCTCTCGTCGCCCAGCTTAGCGTCAACGCGATATGCTTCCTTCGCGCTCCACGCCACGCTTATGTCGGCGATCATCGGAGATTGGAGCATCTTATCTCCCACGAGACCGGCGAGTTTAATCCGTTCCATCGCAGAGTATGCGTATTCCATCCCAAAACCAATTCCCGCCATGAGCGGGTCACTGACGATATGGTCGACGGGCACGCCAAACTCAGTGAGCATGATATTAAGCTGCTTGGCGATGTTCACGTCGATGTTTGAAAACGCGACGACATCGTGGCCGTTTGCGGTCGCCGCAACGGCGATCGACTTGTAACCGTCCTGTTCTGCGCGGGCGAGCAAACACCGTTCTCCCTTGGCGGCATCGCCGCAGAGCTCCATGACGCGGGCGTCCTTCTCATAATCGCCACTTCCCTGTATTATGAGCGGTGCCTTCATCTGCGCGAGCACAGTCGATACAAGGGAGGCAGCATCTTCAGCGCTGACATTTGCTTCCTCTGGATTTGTGCTCAGCAGCTTCAGACAGATGAAGTCAGCGCCATGGACGTCAACGCACGCGCGCGCCCACGCAACGGGATCCTTGACGACGTCGCCGATTTCATCGATAATGACGTGGGGGTAGTCATCGCCAACGTGATCGAGCACCTCCATTCCGATCGCTGGCCGCGAAACCTTGCCCTCGAACGCTAAAAACGGAAGAGTCGTCTCTCCGCCCAAAAGGAGTTTTCTATCCCTCGTTCCGCCTTCGTCATCAGTTGCCCCGAATGCGATCTCCTTTATCTTTCCACTCCAACTTTCCTTTGGAATTGCTACCATCCGTAACCCCTAAGCTTCTCACGACGGCGCGTTTAGAACATGCCCATCGGCGGCATGTGGAGCGCCGGGTGATCGACCTTCGCCAAGTACTCCGCTAGTTCATCCGCATCCGTCGTAATAGTTTCGTCGGCGATCTTGTCCACCAAGTCCGGCAAGCCTAGTTCCTTTGCCCTCTTTTCGAGCTCTTCCCGTAGCGCCGCTTTCAGGTCTTTCGGCATCCAAACAACGCGCGCTAGCCCCCCATCCGCACGGATAAACTTCTTACTCGTAATGAACTGCCTGCCGACGCCAATGAATCCGGGCGTTTGATTGCCCCCGCCGACAGATCCGGCGAGCGTTGAGAACTTCATGCCGATCGGGGTCATTCCCGTGTACTCGCGGTTCACGACGATCACTCCCTGCAAATCACTGTTGATCGCCACGATACATTCGAAGCATCCACACGACGTCTGCGGATCTTCCATCATAGTGTATTGATTCATTCGCTCGATGTGGCCGTGGGTAAGCTCGCGGACTGCTTGGTTAACGTTTAACCACTGGCCTTTCTGCTCATCAATCACGGCCCCCTTCTCAACAGGCTTATTTGGCCCGTTTGGATCGATGCTGTAACCCGCAGCCGCATCTAGCCAGTTCAGCGCGCCACACAGCCCAAGACGTTCCGGGGAGATGATGCAAACGTGGCTGGGGGCGAAGCTCTGGCACAACGTGCAAGAGTAGAACGCGTCAACGCTCTCATCCGTCAGCCCTGCAATCCGCCTATCCCGCTCTGCATAAGCCTCCATAGCCTCTGGCAGGTGCTTTTCTACCTCCTTTTCGTCGGTCACGATGGTGACTTGGATCCGGCTGATAATACCACCGAGTTCTTCTTTCATCTTGTGGTAAAGGATATCTCCGAAGTGCTTGAGGCGGAGCCCGTTGGCCACACTGTTCTTGCTGAGTCGCACCCAGATCAAGTTTCTCTGACCCGTATGCCACGCGCCTTCTGCGTAGTTGATGAACTGATGGATGCGCCGCTCGACGACGGGCTCAAACTCACTTTTCATGTGTTTCCCATACACTTCAACGAGAATCCCGAGCGCTGAGACGCTCCCTTCTTCCATCTCATCAACGTCCTTGCCGATGAGCGTTATTTGACCGTCCTTAACAGCATCAGGATCGCGAATCTTGACAAGCTCAAAGACCTTTGTCTTTGTCGGGCCTCCGCACTCGATGTAGGTCTGCGGCTTGCGCACCGTTTCACCCTCAAAGGCTAGCCCATAGGCGACCGGTAACGAAACGTCGCCGAACGTGACTTTCATGTTCCGTATCTCTATCGCGTGGGCGACGATCTGATTGTAATCCTTCTCCACCTCATATTTGCCCGGCACTTCCTCAACGTCTTGATCGGTGATCGTCGGGCTACCATTGAACAGCACGGCGAACTCAATCGCTGCCTTAATGTCATCAATAGGGCCTAACTGCACGACGACAACTTTCGGCCTTTTTGCGAGGTAATCGGAGAGACCTTGCCTATCGCCTGGCTTGACATTGCCAAACGTCAGCGCGGCGCGGATTGCAAAGCTGAGCCCGTGAATAGCCTGCGTGAATTCGCCTACGCAAAACAGCAGCCGGTCAAGCCCCTTGTGTTCACCAATCTCAATGCCGGCCTCCCTAATCTGCTGTATGGTATCAAAGGTAGGAATCACTAGCATGCCCTTACTTTGACAATCTCTGATGATCTTCGCGAGCAGTTTCGGGTCTTTCGCCTTCCCCACCAGCACCAAGACTCCCGGTATGGTATCATCGACGAAGGAGATCCCCAACTTTCGGAGCACCTCGTCAGCGACGAACCCGGTGTAGGGAGTGGCCGCGTATGGGTCAGGATTGTCGATGTACTTGAGGGCTTCAACGATTTCTGCTGCGATCATCGTCGCTTCGCCCGAAGCCACAGCGTTGTCAAACGTGTACTCCTCTCGGATCTTCCCTCTTACCTCTCCGAGGAGCCGCGGCAGCTGTGCGAGTTTCGTCACTCGTTCCCCTGTCCACGCGGTGATACAAGGAAGATAATACCCAGTGCTCGGGTATCCTATCTCCTTATCGCGACCGTGCTGACGTATCGCCTTGTTCAGCAGCTGGTCGGCATACCCCGTCGCGATGATGGCCCCGTCAATCGCTTTTTTGTAGAGGCCCTCATTCGAGAGAGCGGGTTCCTCGGCCGCCGGCGTAGATCCGTTCCAGTACGTGACGCCACCATCTAGCTCGCTGTGCGCGTCCATCTTCCATCTGCGATACTGGACGGTGTTTACCAGCGTCTTCGCGGCGACCGTAGGATCGGGCTCAAATATGAAGTGACCACCGTAGACGTCCTGTGCGGTCGCCTGAGCGACTTCATCTGCAAGTGGACTCCCTTTAATGAACGGGTAAACCCCGACGTGCGTGGGCCATCCCGTTGCAACGCACCACGTCCCGATCGCAACCGCCTTTTCGCTCATGGCTTCAGGCGCGCTCGCGACGATGGGGAGGTCTTGTATGTCGACGCCCATAACCTGCGCGAGCTCGCTGACGAAGTTTTCCACGCGCGAGTTGTCCACGCAAGACCCCATATGAAGGACGAGCGGTAACGACTGGCCTATTGTTTTTTCCCCGACGTCTTTGAGAAACGCCTTGAGGGATTCGCCGGCGTACTCGTCGACTGCTTCTGGCGTCAACAAACCGTGCTTCGCGAGAGATTGAGCCGCACAACCGGTCACAAGCGTCAATATGTTATTCTTGACCAGCTCCTTGGCGATAGTCAAGTGACCGAGGTCGTGATCAGCTTTCGTGGGATTGTTGCAGCCCGCGATAAGTGCGATGCCTTGGACATCTCCGCTGCGAATCTTGTCAGCCAGATGCGTCAGCGGTTCGTTTTCGTTAAAATTACTCAGTAACGATTTTATGTACTCGAGACTGAAGCCTGCAACGACCTTGCTCGAGATGTCAGGAATGAATATTTTAGATGGATCTCGGTTCTTGTATGCTTCAATTGCGACGCGTACGATCTCTTTGGCGCCTTCGCGCGCCGCCGCTTTGTTGAATTCGATGTGGGTATCGCCGGGGATCCGGGTAATCGGCATCGTTGATATCAACTTCGTGTGGAAACACTGCGTCCAGAATCCGACCGACGGCGCAATACATTGATAATCGATGACCATCACGTCGACGACACCCGTCATTATCGCCAATTCTTGACTCGCGAAATTCGTGACGATCGGAATACCTCTGCGCATTAACAGTTCGTTAGCAGTGCAACAAATGCCGACGATATTGATCCCCTTCGCATCCGCGGCTATGGCCTCCTCTTGCAGCTCGTCAGCAGCGTCGCAGATGACTTCGCTCAGAATAGGATTGTGCCCGTGCACACAGACGTTCACGTAGTCCTGCTTTAACGCTCCAAGATTGGCCTCTGATACCACCATCTGCGGGACGCCAAACAATACATCTGAAAGGTTTGAGCTTATGTTTTCACCCGTGACGTCGCCGAGTGAACACTTGATCCCCCCGAATATTAACGGCACCGGATCAGCGTCGCACCCCATGTGTGTTCTGTGCATCACTTCCGTGATCCCTCTATCGATGTTGGTTGCCGTGACGTCATTTCTCTCAAGGAGTTCCAGTCTCTTTGGAGGGAGCATGATCTTGAGCCAGCTACACGCTTGGTCATCGTTCCGTGAAAAATCCTCTAAAGCGGCATTCGCCACCGCCACTGCAAGTTCACTTACGTTCTTTTCGTTATCCAGACCGAGCTTTGCGGCAAGTGCGCGCAGTTTCGCCTCATCTTTTACGCGATAGTCAGCTGCCTGACCCTCACCGACCCCCTTAAGCGCCCACGCCAAGTGCCGTCCGTGGTCAGAGTGGGCTGCACAACCCCCTGCCATCATGCGAATCAGATTACGCGCCACAATTGTGTAATCTTTAGCCCCACAGACCCCTTTTTGTGGCTCATTTCCAAAAGGATTAATCCGGCAAGGTCCCTGCAAGCAGATCCGACAGCATAGACCGGACTCGCCGAACCCGCACTGAGGCTGCATGGTTTCAGCCCTGTCCCACATCGTTTGCATGTTGGCCCGCTCTGCACGTGGCAGCATCTCGAGCGCCGCGGGGTCCACAGTTATCGCTTTTGTATTTCCTTTGCTACGTCTCTTGTCCATATATCAATGCACCACACTTGCACGCAAGAACGCACGACAACTCCGCTGCGCCCTCGCATAGATTGCACTTAATCGCTTTGCCATCGCGCGTCAGTACCGCGCCAAACGGGCACGCATCAATGCAGGCGAAACAGCCGGTGCAACGTTCGTCGTCAATCGTCACCACGCCAGCTTCACTTTTTACGATCGCGCCCGCTTCACACACGTCGATACACTTCGGCCGCTTGCAGTGCAAACACCGTGTGAGATGTAACTTGCCGTCCTTGTATCCGACAGAAAGCCTCGAGATCGGGCGAGGGTGCTCAGACATCGCAGTGTTAATGTCGCCCGACTGGCTGTGGCGCAGGGCGCATGCGAGCTCGCACGTCTTACACGCTGCACAGTTCTTCGGAACAAACCTAGCGATCAACATGAGCAACCGAATGCCATACCGTTGATTTTATAGAACCCCTCGCTGCGATTGAGTACGGTTCACGGTATTCATAATCTTGCCTGGTCCTATTACAGCAGCGCGCTGAACCACTGGGTACTTGTGAAAATGCAGGCCCCCCACATGGACGAGCCAAAGTCTCTGTCGCATTCTGCTTCAATGAAATAACGCGATATTAAGCCGTAGGCAACGATCTAATGCTTGTATTATTTTATATAGCCTTAGCCATATATATGTATCTTCTTACCAAGACGACAGAAAGTCTTTATAGTCCACTAAAGTGAGTAGGTTACTGATGGGACTTGTGAACGTCCGTTTATTCGCAAATTTGCGCGAAATCGTGGGACAGCCCCACATAACTGTAGAGGCAGGCACAATACGCGACTTACTCGTGGCTCTTCAGGCAGAACACCCGGCATTGCGGTCCGTGCTCTGTGACGACGAAGGTGAGGTTCGCTCATATATCACGATCCTCGTAAACGGCAAGAATATACGCGAAATGGAAGCGCTCGCCACGATTCTGTCGGATGGCGATGAAGTTGCTATCTTTCCGCCTGTTTCGGGCGGCTAACGAGTGCGAAAATCAATCAGGGAGGTCGACATACCATTTGGTGAGTTGGTTCAGTGAGCCTTCCATGCCCTGATAATCTCCGAGAAGCTCATAACCGAACGAAGTCAGCTTAGCTCCGCCCCCCTCTTTTCCGCCTCGCGTCCTCTCAACGAGAGTCCGACCAAGCCGTTTTTCTACGACTTTAATGCGTTCCAGAGCGTAGCGATACGACATCCCCAGCTCACGCGCTGCGGCGCTTACAGATCCAAGCCTATCTATTTCGACAAGGAGCCTCATCGTTCCGAGGCCAAACACGAGTTCCCCATCTTCGCCGACGAACCACAGTTTGAATCGTGGTCTGATTCTCATGCTGGTAAGCTATAATAGTCCATGTGCACACTTAACCATAACGATGAAATTCAACACACGAACTCCGTTCGAAGCAGCGCTGGATACGTTCCTCACCGCTATCGTGCCGATCGAAGAGGCCGAGGTCACGCCAATACGAGAGGCGCGAGGAAGAGTGGTCGCACATCAGATCATCGCACAAAGGGATGAACCCAATTATCGACGCGCCGCAATGGATGGCTACGCCGTCGTCGCCAATGACACGTTGGGAGCAAACGCACATTCACCAATCGTTCTTAGAGTTGGCGACTCGGTGAGGCGCGGCGTGGCCTCGCGGGTTCACACCGGATCCAAAATACCCGACGAGGCCGACAGCGTCGTGATGGTGGAGGACGTAGAACGTCTCGACGACGTCGTTGAGGTTAGAGCGCAAGTACGTCCGTTCGAAAATGTCGGCCTCAAAGGGGAGGACATTGGCCGCGGTGATGTCGTTGTTGAAACCGGCCATCAACTGCGACCTGCGGACATCGGTCTGCTCGCCTCCCTCGAGGTTCGCGACGTTACCGTCTACCGGCGACCTGATGTCGCGATCATACCGACCGGGGAGGAGCTCGTTGAAAAAGAGCCTTCAGAGGGGGAAGTGGTCGAAACTAATGGTCTTATTACTGCGCTCCTAGTAGAACAGTGGGGGGCTCGTTACCGCTATCGAAACATTGTTACCGACGCGCGAGAGCTCATTGAAGCCGCCTTATTGCGGGACATCGATGCCGACCTGATACTTACGACTGGGGGGACCTCAGTTGGCATTCGAGACCTCGTGCCAGAGACGGTGCGTAAGCTTGGCAAGCTTCTGGTGCACGGGATCGCGATCAGCCCCGCAAAGCCCACAGCGCTAGGGCTTGTGGAGGATACCCCAGTCGCGTGTCTGCCTGGATTTCCGGTCGCCTGCGTGGTCGCTTCATACGCATTTATCAAGCCAGCGGTCCATCGTCTCGCGCACTTCGAGCACACATTTGAGCGGACGGTTACCGGCGTACTGGCGCGTAAGATCATGGGAAAGCCTAACTCGCGGACATATGCGCGAGTGGCTATCAAGAACGGACGCATCGAACCCATTATGGTGTCTAAATCAGGCATACTTCCTACATCAGGTATACTCAGCTCGATGGCTAAAGCAGACGGATTCGTTATCATTCCAGAAAACGTCGCAGGGTACGACGAAGGTCAACAGGTAGAGGTCGTGCTGTTCGACTAGCGATCAACGTCGGCTAGAAGGAGGACTTACCGATCTTCGGAAGGGGATTACCGATGTTACGCAGGGCCTCAAGTTCGCCGAGTTGAATCAATCAAGTGAATTCGCTGGGTGGCTGCCCTCAGCCGTGCGAACGTAAGACAAAACGCACTTGTGAACCAGATTGGCTAAATGACCTAAAAGGTGGAAAACGCGGATTGTGCCCGCCTAGGTCCTCGATGGAGCGCGCCACCACGTTTTCGGTCCGCCCCGATATCAATGCAAGCAAAAGCGGCCTATTCGCTTGTCAAGCTCTGCCTCTGTCCTAGGCAACTTTTTATTGTCAGAAGTCCCATACCAGTTGCAATCGGGGTAGTAGGGTAGCTTGGTCCATCCTCGAGCGTTTGGGACGCTTGGACGGCAGTTCGAATCTGCCCTACCCCATAGGCTTAACACGCGCCATAAAAACCCCCACATTAGGACTCGTAGCCTAGTCAGGATAGGGCACCGGCCTCCTAAGCCGGCGGTCGAGGGTTCAAATCCCTCCGGGTCCGCTTTTTCGCTTTCAACCGTGCTCACGCGCCAACTAGTTGACGCTAACAATCAAATCCACAAAAGGACCAGATAGCACCCCCCGCTCATCGATGGAATCGTTCGCTCGCACGTATATTTTGCTCTTCCCTTCCGCGCAACCCGTCACGACGCCAGCTGAACTCCTGGGGCACGGGCTTGAAAAAGACGACTACGAGCTAATTCTATGCTAAGTTCGAGTGCTAGCAGCATCGAGCAGCGGCCAACCCGTGCTCGTGTGCCAATTCGCCCGAGCTAGTTTCGCAAGGCGCTGGACGCCCCGTCGATCTAGCAAGCGTTACAAGCGGAACTCGAAAGCCGCTACAGGGTAAATTAGTTTGTGCTCAACCAAAATATTCGGGTCAATCTCCCCAAAAGTCCCTGCAGCCTGTCCATCGACGATAATCGTAGCACGCCTTCCCTCAATGAATGATGGGTCGCCAGATTCGGTGACCTCAAACGGACGGTCGATCTCCCGCAAGACCGCATTCACGACCTTCTTTATTTCCGTGAAATTGGCTGAGCTGGATGCGATAACGCCCGCACAAAGGCGACGTTCTTCGGCCGCGTCGGCGACAAGACGCACCACGTCACCCACCTCAAACACCATTTGTGGGTACTCTCGGTGCTGGTTGAGGGCCAACATATCTATCAAGCCAGGCAACAAACTCGTTCGCAGGCTAATGTGCTCCTCAAGGAGCGGATTCTCAATAATGATGGCTTCGTTGGGGTCGGATGCTAACATAAGCGTGATGACCTCAAGAAATCCCAACCCCTGTAGCACGCCCCTAACGACGGTTGACCGCTGCTCTTCTTCCAGCCTGCTGCCGATAGTTCCAAGCTTCGGAAACGAAGGCGGAAGGTTTTCGTAACCAAAACCGATAGCAATGTCTTCTATGAGGTCAACCGGATGCATGATGTCAGTCCGGTAGCACGGAACGGATACGGTGATCTCGCCTGCGTGCGCCTCAGCGTCCATCCGCATTTTTTGAAGTGAGATTGTGATCACCTCAGCCGCGATCTGGGCCCCAATACGCCGCATTACGTCGCTATTTTTGACGACTAAGGTCGAGATGCCCATGTTGGGAGTATGCAACACGCGATCGCCACCTCCATAAACGACGTCAACCGTCTCGATCGACGCTCCTCGGTCATACAGCGCTGCGACAAGTATATGAAGGCAGTCTTGGATAGCTTTCAGCTCGATACCCGTCACGTCAATGAAGAGATCGGTCGTCTTATCGGTAACGCGGGTGAGCTCACCGTTAATAATTGGCGGAAATGAGAGAACGTGATCGTTTGCGTCTAAGATTAAAGGGTGGCGATCACCGACGATGTGTGCATATTCCTTTCCCTTCGGATGGACGCGAAGAATCTCTGCCGGGGTCATCGGTTCGGAAAAATCGAGTGGTATAAATGCGACTTCACCAAGAGAGTACCTAAACGGCGGGCAGACGCGTGAGAGATCGTGAATCCCTATCGAAGCCTTTCTGCGGTCCCGCCCGACCCCCCAGTGCAGGTCTTCCTGCAGATCGATCAAAGATTTAATCGTCCTTTCATCGATCGTAATTCCTCTCACGACGGCGCAAACCACGTGTGGGCGCACCGCATCTACCGATGGATCAACTTCGATTTCGATGCCCGATGGTGAGGTCACATACGCGGGAAGACCCCTTTCTAGTCCCAGCATCCCTTTTATCGCTCGGGCCGCGCCCTCAACACTGAACAAATCAGGTCTGTTTGGGAAAAACTCGACCTGTATCTCGTCGTCGACGCACTCAACGTCTGCCCCGAGGCGCGGAAGCAGCTCAACGATCGTGTCAACGTCGGCGCCGACCATCTCCTCAAGCTCCGCACGATTGAGGGTAACAACTGGCATTTGGACACCTCAACGCAGCACGCTCGGCGTATCGCGCAGCCAAGCGACGTCACTCATATAGAGTTTCCTGATGTCTTCCAGCCCCATTTTGAGCATAGCAATCCTCTCAATACCGATGCTGAACCCCAAAACGCTTTTAAGCCCTAACGGCTGAGTCACTTCGGGCCGAAAGACGCCGGCCCCTACCAGCTCAAGCCAGCTGCCGTCAACAAAGACGTCGCCCTCAAGGCTCGGCTCGGTGAAAGGAAAATAGCCGGGTCTAAATCGAACGCGATCGAATCCGAGCCGCTCAAAGACCGCCTTAAGCACGCTGATCAGATCGGCCAGGCTAAGGTCATCACCGTGAATTGTCCCCTCGCATTGGTGAAACTGCGGCAGATGCGTGGAGTCCATGCTTTCTCGTCGGAACACGCGGTCGATTCCGAAAATCATTGTTGGGGGCCGCGGATGGCGTACCAGATAACGAAATGCGGACCCGGTCGTGTGGGTTCGTAGGACCGCTCTGCGCGATCGCTCGAGGTCAAACTCGCCCCCCCACCCTGCAGAACCCTCGCAACCGAACTTGTGTGCTGCTGCCACGCGCTCTGCTAAGTCCGTTGGCAATTCCAGTGCCGCTGGACGACTGAGGTAGAACGTGTCTTGTTCATCGCGTGCCGGATGGTCTTGCGGCACGAACAGAACATCGAAATTGTGGAATTCACTTTCGACGATCGGTCCCCTGAACTCGGTAAATCCCATCGAAATGAAGATTTCGCGCATTTCATCAATAAGGCGTCGCAGCGGATGTGCTTTTCCAGGATAAAGCGGGAGGGTAGCGGCACTTACGTCGTAGGGCTTCAATCGTCCTCGCCAAGCCCCAGTTCTGATGAGTTCAGACGTAAGATCGGCAATATCATATTCGGCCGCGGGTGATGCACGCAGTGGCGTTTCGTCGCCCGCTTGGGTCAAAACAACCTCACGTGATACAATCTGCTGTGTGCGAACGATATTGCGCTTTTCGAGCTCTTTGAGAGTCGGTTCTGCTACTTGTCGCTCCACCGAAACATCATTCAAGGTGAATTGGATCCCGATCTTGACGTCCTGAAGTATCCGCTCCTCAGGCAGTTCGTCTGCCTCCCGAGGCGAGAGTACGGAGTCGCCATTCGCTGTCTCGATGGTGGCCCACCCGCGACGCTTGAGCCAGCCAATAGCGATTGACACGGCTGGAAAGATACGCTTGAGGTCAGTCAACAGAGTTGGCCCATTTATGAGCAAGTAGTCGTGAACCTGCCGTTCTGGAAGCCCCTTGTCAGCGTAGGTTACGCCCTCAGCTGTGAATTCGTAGACAGTTTCCATGGTTTCCTTTACCTCCGCTAGCCCCTCTGTTTGAAGGAGGTACGCTGATTGAAGGACTGCCTCGGTTTTCAAGCTAACGGCTTTTGATAGGGCTTCAACGGTCGCTCGCTTTGCGCGCTTAAGGGCACGAAAAAGTGTCCAGTCATTCTTAGATAGTTGTACCATACGAATCTCTGACGTTATAAGGGGTAAAATACGCGTATTGCTACTCACCTACACACGGTTATTATTTATTGTTACCTGTCGACACAAACCATATGCACGCCAAAATGACGGTGTTGTGGCGCAGCGAGTCTCTCTGGCTGAGCCTCAGCGCGGCTTTGGATTCACCGGCTTCTTCTCCCCCACCACAACACATGTGGGGCCTTGCGGAGGATGGCTAATGGCAGATTATGGAAGATCCATTTTCTTGTTCAGGAGAGACTTACGCATAAGCGACAACACTGCGCTGATTGAAGCGTCTCAGGCCTCTAAAACGGTGGTGCCGTTGTTTGTCTTTGACCCGAGACAAGGAACGCGAAATCCATACTTCAGTCCGAATGCGTTCCAGTTCATGATCGAATCACTCGAGGACCTCGCCCACCAAGTGACAGCGGCACGTGGCCGATTATCCATTTTTCGTGGACGCCCAGAGACGATTGTGGATCGCCTTGTCACTGAGGAGGATATCGAGGCTGTTTTCATAAACAAAGATTATACCCCTTTCAGCCGAACGCGAGACGACGCGATCGCAAAAGCGTGCCAAAACAAAGCTGTCGCGTTTCGCTGTTGTTCCGATGCACTACTCCACGAGCCAACTGACCTCCTGAAAGACGATGGGAAACCGTATACGATCTTCTCGCATTTTCTCAGGAAAGCGCGCTCAGTTCCGGTTCGACCCATCAATGTTGCTGAGGTCAGCAATCTTTCGAATGTCGTCCTCGCGTTAGAACAACGCGAGATCCTTGATTACGCTTTGAAACCTGCCAATCAACGGACCTATATGCGCGGCGGACGCCCGCAAGCACTCGAAGTGCTTGCTACCTTGCATCAGTTCGTTGATTATGCGACCGCCCGAGACTATCCTGCTAAAAACGCGACAACGAGGCTTTCGGCACACCACAAGTTCGGCACGTGCTCAATACGCGAGACTTACCACGCCATCGCGACCCAACTCGGTCTCGAGCATCAACTCATTGTTGAGTTGTTTTGGCGTGACTTCTACTCGCACATTGCGTATTTTTTCCCCCACGTCTTCGGCGGCTCGTTTCATCCGCAGTATAGTGCTTTGGAATGGGATGCCGACCCGGCCAAGTTTAGCGCGTGGTGCACCGGGAGGACAGGGTTCCCTATAGTCGACGCAGGGATGCGAGAGCTGAACGCGACTGGATTCTTGCACAATAGGGTCAGGATGATCGTCGCATCATTCCTGACGAAGGATCTGCACATCGACTGGCGCTGGGGAGAACGTTACTTTGCGCAGAAGCTTGTGGACTATGATCCCGCGGTCAATAATGGAAACTGGCAGTGGTGCGCGTCGACCGGCTGCGATGCGCAGCCATATTTTCGGATTTTCAATCCTTGGCTGCAGCAGAGACGGTACGATCGTGATTGTACGTACATCAAAGCGTGGATCCCGGAGTTACGGGCTATCGCCCCTGCCCTTGTCCATTCCCTCGACAAGTTAAACGACAATACGATTCCTGGCTATCCTGCGCCGATCGTTGATCATCCAAGGGAAAGCAGCCGTGCGAAAGAAGCTTTTCGCAAAATCGTGAAAGGCCCGTGAACGGTGGGTGCGTCCGTTTCGGTAGCAGGTAACTTCGCCACCACGCATCACATCAAAACGGCATCATCCTAGTAAGCGCAGATCTTTGTCGATGACTGGATGAAAGACTACGGCCTGCGGTGCAAAACGACCGCATGCAGCCACAACCTCCAAGCGCTTGCGTCTGCAGACGCAAGCGCAGAACCCTTTGAGAATAATCGATCCCCACCGCACGGTGTTTCGAAGAGCGGGTTACTTGATCAAGTCATTCTTGACAGTCGCGGATGATGAAGTCCTCTATTCGGTCTTGCGCTTGCTCGCGCGCAGCCTGGTGATGTTTCAGGAATTGCGCGACCTTGTCAGCAAGCTCATTCTTACACTCGCCACAAGCGCGCGCGCCGCGCAAACACTCTTCTCGCAGCTCAACGGCCCGCTTATCGTCCTGCTCAAAGAGGTAGAATGAGTACTGATAGACCGCACAAATATCAGGGACCCCGCCTAAATCCCTCTGTTCTTGCACCGTCGTTCGCCCTCCGGTAAATGCGTTGGCAATTTTCGTGCGCGCCCCCTCTGGACTGTCTGTGGTGAAGATGCTCGTTTCAGGAATCGATGCAGACATTTTGTCGAGTCCTAAGAGGCTCGGGAAAAAGCGGCTGTGGATTAGTGCGGGCTTGTAGTACCCCATTTTTGGAGCCACGTCACGAGTTATACGAAAATGTGGATCTTGGTCAATCGCACACGGGATCAACACCGGAACGTTTCGCCCGGCGAATATCGCGGGAAGAAATGCTGGCGCCGATTGCATACTCGTGAAGAAGACCATTCCGATGTTAGTGCTACTGTCGAATCCGAAGACCGCACGAGCTGCCGAAAATGTCACCCGCTTTGCCACTTCTAGCGCTATCGGATAGAGGGTTCGCGCGTACTCCGTGTCGAGGAATATCCGAGTCTTCTCCGGATCAAAGCCGAGCGCTATTAGATCTAGGGCATTGTCATACGAAAAACCGCGTGTTGCACTAGCACTTAGCTCGTCCTTCTGTAGGAATTTTTCATCGTCGGTCATCTGAAAGTATAGATCTGCATCAAAGGCGTCTTGCAGGTATTTCGTGAAGATCCACGGCATCAGATGACCAAGATGCGTGTGCCCTGAAGGCCCTCGCCCGGTGTAGAGGACGAACTTTTCACCCGCTTCGTACCGATCCAGTATCCAGTCAAAGTCTCGATGCGAGAAGAAGACCTGCCTTCGTAACATAGGTGGGATTGAGCCGGTAAACTTCTTGAACCGCGCCAAGATCGCGTCGTCAATGGGCTGCGTGCCAAAGAGCGCCGTCAGCTTGTTATAGTCGACGTTGCCCTCTACTTCCCACGGTGTGACGAGAAATTCATCGCTTGGCATCGTTGTCAGCCCTGTTCGGATACGTATTTCGGCTAGTGATAGTCATGAGCAACTATAAAGACACTGCATAGTAGCGAAGACCTTAGGGCGCTGCAACGTGCTTGCCAGGTCAGACGTATCGCGACGTCGCGTGCCAACGGCAGGCGGATTACGGTTTTGCCCGCCCAATGTCAAGGTAGTCGAGACCATTTTTTCCACTATAAGCAAAGATCATTCGTTTGCGCACGCCGTGTGCGAGACGCACGGCGCGTGACATCTCCGGAAGCATTACGACAAAGTCCTCCGGAAGTGCGTGTACGAGGTACTTCGAGTGCGGTATCGCGCTTACGTCGCTGACTTCCTCATATGCCCTAAAATGGCTGCCAAATTTGAAGCCTGTTTTGACGACCAAACCGCGATCGCGAAGATCCGTGTATACGTCAAGCTTCCTCACGAATTCTGGTTCGAGGGCCTTCGCCTTGCGCGTGAATTGCCGCGCGGTGAGACGCTTGTTCGTCGCCCCGTCTTCAACTGGCAACCCAAGTCGCATGAGGTACGCGCACTCAAGAAGCGACA
>DASPOC010000101.1:0-43392 GCA_035626195.1 Bathyarchaeia archaeon
ATTCTTGGCCTCAACGGCAGGGAACAGGTCATTGAGCGGATCGGTGACGGTTCACAGTATGGCGTGAACGTCTCCTACATCGATCAGGGCGCGCCGCTCGGGATCGCGCACGCGGTCGCGTGTGCCGAGGACTTTATGGGCCACGACCCGTTCGTCGTCTACCTCGGCGACAACATCCTGCGCCACGGGATTGCCCCGCTGGTCGCCGAGTTTGATGAGGGCGCGTGCGACGCCGTGATTGCGCTCCAGCGCGTCTCTGACCCTGAACGGTACGGCGTCGCGGAGTTTGACGAAGCGAGCGGTCGATTGATACAGCTCGTTGAGAAGCCTAAAGCGCCCAAAAGCGATCTTGCGCTCGTGGGCGTGTACCTTCTTACCACTTCGATATTCGATGCGATCAGGCAGATCGAACCGTCGTGGCGAAACGAGCTTGAAATCACCGACGCCATACAAAAGCTCATCGATACCCGCCACGTCGTGAAGCACCACGTCATCCAGGGTTGGTGGAAGGATACCGGCAAGCCCGAGGACCTTCTCGAGGTCAACCGACTGCTCCTCGACGATCTCGTCCCCCGCGTCGAGGGGGCCGTCGAAGAGGGTGCCGTGGTCAAGGGTCGTGTATCGATCGGCAAGGGCTCAGTGCTGAAACAAGGGAGTGTGGTGTTCGGCCCGATCATCATCGGGGAAAACTGCACGATCGACGCAGGGACGTACATCGGCCCGTACACATCAATCGGCGATAACACGCACGTTTCGCGAGCGCACATCGAAGATTCGATCGTTATCGGTGATAACGTTATCACGTGCAAAGAAACGATCGTCGAGAGTTTGATCGGCGACAAGACTCAGATACGATCCACGGAGAAGAAGCTGCCGAATGGGCACCGCCTCATCGTCGGTTCCGGCTCGTCGATTGATTTGTGAGCGACCCGACCGGGTTGAGCGCAGTAGTTGGATGGCGCTTGAGCCGTATTTTAGCAAAAGAGTTATTACGAGCTCTCATTATTACCGTATGGTGATCCACGTGGAGGATAGCAACGCAACTATAAGCGAGGTCCTCGCCAACTTGCAGTCCATTTTCAGCGGCGTTGAGTCCCTGGGCAAGGCCGTCGAGTTTGGTGACAAAGTCGCCGTCCCCATCTACCAGTTCAACTTTGGAACTGGCGGCGGTGGTGGCGGTGGCGGCCGCGAAGGAAGGACGAACAACGCCGTCGCATTTGGACTTGGCGGAACAATCGGCCCGGTGGCAATCGTCATCCTTGAAAAGGATGTACCTGGTCCCGGCGGCATTCATATTCACGAGTTTAAGTCAAACAAGCTCGGCGAAGCGCTTGCAGAACTTATGCTCCGTTTGTGGAATATGGTTGAATCACAGATGGGCGGGCGAGCGAAACTGTCAGCCGAAAAGAAAGAAAAACTGATGAACATCTGACCGATGGAAAATAGACGCATGCAGCAAAAAGAAGAGGCCCAACGCCTCATAAAGACGTGCGAAACCGGGAAGGACAGCGTCGTCGCGTTTTCGCGCAGCATTGATGATTTTGGCGCAGTGGTCGAAGATCTGCCCGCCGTCGCGAGGCCCCTTGTGAGGCGTGACCTGGAGTCAAACACCGGCATGAGCGTCGACGAATGGAAGGCGTTCCTGGAGCGGCTCGGCGCGCGCTACGGAGCGATACACGATGCGGCTCGGCGCTTAGCCGAGGCGCTGGATGAGGCGAACGACAGCAAGGTCGCTGAAGCGACGGGCGCACTCAAAGACGCCTTAGTCCCGCTCGTAGAAAGCGCAGACGTCGCTGCGGAAGAAATGCAGACGATGGAGGCGTACTTAGAAGGGCTTCCAGCGAAAATAAACATGATACCCGACGCCTTCCTGAAGGCCGACGTCCGTGAAGGGCTGATCGACTCTGTGCCGGGATACGTCGAACGGGCTCGAGCGGTGAAAGAGCTTCTTAACGAGGCTAAAGAAGAACTAAGCTCCAAAGTCGCCGGCTAGCCGCGCAGTCGTCTTTCGCATCGCGTGTTGATGACAATGTAGCTTTGTTGTCGACTTTGATCGGCGAGTTAGAAGCGTTAGCGCGGAAGCGCCTGCAACGGGTATTTTTCGCAGGCGCTGAACAACTATAGCGTGAGTCACAAAGCGACCTTGTCTACAAGGTTGCGCGGCACAACGGCTCCCCAAGCGCAGGTCAGACGACACGCCCGAGAGAGATGCGATGCCGATCTCTGAGCTCCTGCTTCTTGCCTTCGTTCCAGCTTGATACGGCGCTCATGTACCCCGTGACACGGGCGATGTGTTCCACGTTGTGCGAACCACAGTTGGCACACTCTTCGTGGATACCTCCCTCAACGTGAGAGTCATCGAGGCAAAGCGTCAAGTCCCTCCCCGGCGCGAAGTACCCGATCTGCGTATTCTTGACGATGTTCAGACAGAGCTCCATAAGCCCTTCAGGGTCGGGCTTCGTCTCGCCAAGGAACACGTGCGTCAGATCCCCGCCGTCAAAGCAGTGGTAAAAGACCTGTTCGTAACGAAGGCGATCGAAGAGGTCGATATCAGCGCTCACCGGGATGTGTGTGCCGTTTGAGTAATAGATCGGCAGATCGCGTGACTTCGTCTTGGTATACCGCTTGATTGCCTCAGAGACGTTCCCCGCCACGACGCGACGGCACTTATCGGTAAATTCAGGATTGAGCAGATCAGCAACTGCGAGCCGCTGCGCACACGATTCTGCAGGCGTCCGTGCAAGGGCGATCTTGATGCCGTGTTCGATGCCCGCCTGTCGGCAGTACGCCTGCAGCTCTGTCATAGCGCGGATCGCGAGTTCCCACGCGGCTGGGTCCTCGTGTATGGCCGACCCCGTGTGGTAATTGACGGCGTCATTCACCCCGACTACGCCGATGGTATAGACGAGGCTATCGAAGTCGTAGAGCTGAGGCCCACGTTCGCCTGTATTCGGGTCGCGCGGGTGCTGTTGCAGGAAGGGGAGGCGATTGCCCGCGAGGAGCGGTTCCATCCACTTGCGCTTAATCTTGAAGAACTCGATGGCGCAATCGACGAGATTCTTGAGGTTATCGATAAAGGCTTCAGTATCGTGGTCGGCGCGATACGCCGCGCGCGGAACGTTGAGCGTAACGACGTGCCACGAGCCCATCGAGAAATGGGCGCCGTCTCTGAAGTAGAGCTTGTCCTCAAAGTGCTGGTCCTCGTCTCTGTCGACCTTAAACATATACGCGCAGCACTGATAGCAGGAGACGCCCTTCCCTGCGCCCCGATACTCGGGGACCATGTTGTCAAAGTAGGTCGAGCCGAACTCAGCAGAGAGTTTAAACGCGGCCTCGTAATTGTCCTCAAGGGTGGGGATCTCCGGGTGACCGTAGTAGGCGTCCTCTGTGCGCGGCACGAGGAACGAGGGCTCGATCGCCACCTCGGGCTTGGGGAAGTTAAAGGGCTTGCCCCAGTTGTCCCCCGCGGTCATTACCTCCATGAAGGCCTTGAAGGCGAGACGCACCTCCCGTTCAAACTCGCCGTAGGTCCGTAGCGGCGCCTGCGTCCCATCCCAGACCTTGCCGTGCAGGACGATGGGCTTGTCCTTCCACAGCTCGGGGACGCCCGGGGTAAGCTGCAGGCTGCTGAAGACCATCTGCCCGCCGCGCGCGATGAACACTTGCGTGAGCTCGTAGACCGTCTCTTGCATGAGCTGCTTGATCTGGGTGTAATCGAGGTGCTCGAGATGGGGGGCCAAAAACGTCAAGAAGTTGTAAAAGCCCTGCCCGCCCGCGCAGTTCGTCTGTCCGGCGGCGAGCGCCTTGACCGCGTGCAGTATGGCGACCTCGGGACTCTTAGCTGGGCCGGCGACGGAGGCGTGCGCTCCTGTGCCATCGGGCATCAGACCGTAGTAGAGGAAGTACCGCAGGTCATAGTCAGCACAGAACGGCCGCACGTTCGCGTACTCCATGTCGTGAATATGAAAATCGCCCGATCGGTGGGCGTCGCCGATGCTCTGAGGGAGCATGAGCAGCACCTGTTGCTTGCTCAGCTTGTCGTGCTTCTTCTTGGCTGACGTCTCCGGGTTTGCTGTCAAGTTGGAATTCTCCTTCGCCTCGAACCCCTCGCCGTGGTCGATGCGATAAGCGTCGTACAGTGACGTCCCCACGCGGGAGCACGCACGCGCCCAGTCGCCGAACCCCTCCTCGAGCAGGACGACGTTGACGAACTCGCGAATGAGCGGGCCGCTCAGCTCGTGGACGTCCATCGGCTTGATTTTCTTTTCAACGAGGTCAGCGATGCGCCTCGCCTCGGGCCGCTTCATGCCCCGCTTTCCATAGAACGTCTGCGCCAGCGCCGTTTCGCGTACGAGTTGTTTCACAATCGCTTCGCTGTTCCACGGCAGGATAAACCCATCACTGGTCCTGACGTTGGGCATCTCCTCAGCCTGTTCGCCAAAGAGCGTCGTCTGGAGGGTCCGGGGCTGAAGCATCGGGAGCAATGACTTCTTCGGGGAGTGATTTCTCTTTCGTGTGGATATGGCCATTCGCCCACCTTCTCTATAACGAATATATCAGGAGTGGAAACGCATGCGACTCGTTCCGTGATAAATCTCTTAGTCAGATTGACGAGCGTTTGTGCAAATTAAAGCCTGTCGATGCACGACGGGCTTTAATTCCCGTCGAATGTGACTCCTGCAAACTGTGTAATAATCAATGCTTATTACGCTATTCCATACAACGCGATAGTAAATCAATGTTGGGATTTGCACCGCTTGAAGAACCAGGCAACTCGCATAAGAGTGCTCCCTCAGCAATCGCGGGGACACGTCTTCCGGAAAAGCCCGTTTGAGTAAGCTTCCGCTCAGGTTGAAAAAAGTACGACCAATGATCCGGACTTCGTGTCTTCTATCTGGAAACGAAAAAGCCACGTTCTGCCTAACAGCCCTATAGACGTCTAAATAGCTTCTCTGATGGTCCGTACGCCTTCGCTGAACTATGCTATGTTTTTCCCTTGTTTTCTCGCTCGACGTCAGCAATAAAGCTAAACCCGGAACTGAGCGCTGAAAGGCAAGAGTGCAGCACAGAACCCGCTTGTCGCTGGAAGCTTGCCAACCCGACACCACTGTCTGAATCTTCGGCAGGACGCGTGCTTGCCTGGCGGTCTAGATTTAGTTCGTTCTCCCATTCGTCCGCTGCAGCCATCACTCTCCAGCCACCGAAATGGCTCGCCACACGCTCGGCGTGAACCGACGGTGGTGCGTGGCGCTTCAATCTGCGGTGGTGGGACGTATAGGCTGCCTTGCATTGAGCGTCCCAATACACTTGAACGTGATGGGGAGCGCGCACGTTCGTCGTCTTATACATAGACGCGCCGCACGTGCATACGCCCACGTCCCTATCGAGCTCGTACCAACTCGGTGCGAAAAGAAATCGTCCGCAGCGCACGCACCCGAAAAGCGCGAGCCTGATGTGCCGTTGTATGTGTTTCTGTGCCATCGCCCTTCCTGTTGGACCACACCAAATCGAAAAAGAATTAAGGAGGGTGAGTAATATCAGCATCGCGAGTGAACGGGCTTTAGCGTGTCGCAAACCTTTGCTGAAGCCCTTCGTCTCCCCTTCTTATTCTTTCTTGCGTGACCTTATTTTTGTGCAGACTGCTCTTACATGAGCCTTCCAGTGGCAGCGCTATTAGTTGGCAGGGTTATAAGCACTTCTCTCAAAGAATACGGGGAATTTGGATGAGCGACGCTGTTTTTTGGGCTTTTGCAATCGGGATCGGCACGCGTCCCCCCCATATGAAAAAAAACCTCCTTCAGCGCGGTTTTTAGCATCGCAAAAGGCTCAAGATGAGGTCGATATTGAGCTCATCGTTGTTAAAAAGATCATCAAACGTCAAGAAAGTGTCCCGCACCTGAAGCACCGGCGCGACCGTCGTAAAGACCCCTTTCATGAGTAAGGTCGTGCGCGACTGCGGCGAGTCCAAATCGTGTTCCTCAAAGGAGATGCTGTGTTCCATGAGGGACTTCTTCAGGATACTGCAGTTGGGGCAGACGGGCAGCGTGTACACGTTCACAGTTTGCTTCGTTTCTGATGTCATCAGAGTAGCCGTTTTCGGCTTACCTGCATTAAAACCTTTTGCGCGGGCAGACGGCATTCGTGCTAGACCGCGCCTTCGCAAACCGAGCTGCTAGTTCTTCGTGATCCTTCTATAGGGTGCGCCCTTCCGTGCCCGTTCTATCGCGGATACGGGCGCTCGGCGGGCGCTACGCCAACAACGCCTTTCGCACTTCCCGCTCGTTTTCCTTGGTCGTAAGCACTACCACAAGGTCGAGGGCAAAGTCCATGGCGGTTCCCGGACCCTGGCTTGTGATGATCGTACCCTGCCGCACTACTCGCTCTTCTTCCACGCGCTGCGCGCCCGGGATTTCGAGCCCTGGATAACACGTCGCTGTCGCCCCTTCCATGATGCCCGCAACGCCGAGCACGTGCGGCGCAGCACAAATCGCAGCGACGTATTTACCGGCTTCGTATGCTGCGCGTATGAGCCTGAGAACGCGTTGATCGCGTTCGAGGTTGATATAGCCGGGGTTCCCCCCCGGAAGGACGAGAGCGTCGCACGCCTTGACGTCGTCGATAGAGATGTCAGACATAATTTTGATCCCATGCCCACCCACGATGGGCGGATCCACAATGCCGGCAAGAAGAACTGAGATGCCGGCGCGTCGGAGCACGTCAACGATGGTGACCGCCTCGAGTTCCTCAAACCCGGGGGCAAGAAGGACAACTACGTTCATACGTCTACCTGAGGCCTCCAGGCTCTTAAGCGTTTTCAACGCTTGTAAGGCTCTCGCACAGCCTCGTTAAGCCTAGCGGGTCAACGGTTATCGCCGTTAAGTACACTCAAATCAAAACAAGCTGCGACGAGCCCTAAACGGGTCAAGCATGCGCGATGTTTCTTGGCGATTTCTTTCGTGCAGATAAAGATAGTTCGTGACTACGAGGTGTTTTGCCCGCTGCGTTGCTCGCACGCATCCTGGTATTTCGTGCCGACCAATGATATAAAGGACTGTTGCTATTCTCTCTTGAGGTAATGCGATGCTCGAACTTACTGTGCACGAGATACGAGGGATATGCCCAGTGCATTCCGTCGGGGATCGCATTATCACAGACGGGCCTCATATCGTGCTTGCTAAAACCGATGCGCTGTGCACCCACGCGCTCTCGACCCTCCTCCATTATACGACGATCCTCGAATACACGTGGTGCCCCGTTGCCCTTGGCTTGACGACGTCTGAAGACCCCGAGTACGCTTACATGCAGTGCGTCGACCCAGGGCCGCCGTACACAGAAGGGGGCACGGTCATCTTCCGCTGTCGGAAAATACTGCGTGAGTAGAACGGCCGATCATACGGCGCGATGACCGCAGGTGTCACTTTTCCTTAACGTTTCGCGCTGTCGACTGCGGTATCCACTGTTTTCGCCAAATCCCGACCAGGATTTGCGACCCAGCCGTTTTTCACTCGCCTCGTTTTTTTCAGCTTTTCCTGGACTTGTTATTGCGTCGCGCTCGCCCGCAAAAAACGCGGCAAGGGCCTATGTACGTGGGCGAACGTATATGGTGCGTGCGGATGGCGATGTAAACGTCATCCAACTCACCAAACGGTCAAACAGGTGAAATGCGTGGCTGTCGAAGAAGAAGAGACAACTTCAGTGCTTCTGCACGAGCGACGGGTGTTTCGCCCGAGCGCAGCGGTCGTCGAGACGGCGCGCGTGAAAGACTGGGAAGCGGAACGGAGGGCAGGGCAAGATATCGAGGCGTACTGGGAGGCGAAGGCGCGGCAGTTTGAGTGGTTCGCGCCGTGGACACAGGTCCTTGACTCACGTGAGGCGCCTTTTTACAAGTGGTTCGTTGGTGGCAGGACAAATATCACGCACAATGCCGTGGATCGACACCTCTCCACCGAACGTCGCGACAGCGCCGCGCTCCTCTACGTCAACGAACGGGGAGAGGAATACAAGGTCACCTACGCCGACCTCGCGAGCGAGGTGAACAAGATGGCGAACGCGCTTAAGAAGCTCGGCGTGCGAAAAGGGGACCGTGTGGCGGTGTACCTCCCTCCCTGCGTCGAGGCTGCCGTATCGATGCTCGCGTGCGCAAAGATCGGAGCTGTGCACAGCGTCGTATACGCTGGATTTAGCGTGCGAGCGCTGGCTGACCGAATTCACGACGCGAATGCCAAGATCCTGATTACCGCTGATGGTACGTTCCGTCGGGGAAAAATAATCGACCTGAAAAGCGTGGCAGATGAAGCTGTCGGCGCAAGCCCAAGCATCAAAATGACGGTCGTGGTGCGGCACGCGGGGAACCCGGTGGTTTCTGAACCTGTTGGGAGAGAGCTTCTTTACAACGAGCTCATCGAAGGAGCTAACACAGAATGTGCTGCTGAACCTATGGACGCAGAAGATGTCCTCTTTATCCTCTACACGTCCGGGAGCACGGGGATGCCAAAAGGAGTCGTTCACACGACCGGAGGTTATATGGTTGCGACCACTACCGCGTTACAAACCGTATTTGACATACACGACGATGATGTGTGGTGGTGTACTGCTGACGTCGGATGGATAACGGGTCATAGCTACTGCGTCTACGCGCCGTTGCTCGCCGGCACCACGAGCCTTATCTACGAGGGTGCGCCTGACTATCCCGAACCCGACGCGCTGTGGCGAGTGGTAGAACGCAACGCTGTGACGAAGTTTTATACGGCTCCGACGACCATCCGCCACCTCATGCGGTTCGGGGAGAAATGGCCTGGGGGTTGCGACCTACGCTCTCTCAAGATTCTCGGCTCGGTCGGAGAGCCGATCAACCCAGAGGCCTGGGTCTGGTACTACGAGCACGTCGGAGGGTTACGCTGTCCGATCATGGACACGTGGTGGCAGACGGAAACCGGTTGCTTCATGATCTCACCGCTCCCTGTATCGGCGCTCAAACCAGGGTCGGCAACAAAGCCTCTCCCCGGCATCGAAGCGGATGTCATGGGCCTAGACGGGAAGCCCGTTCCGCCAGGACGCGGCGGGCTGCTCGTTATAAAGACGCCGTGGCCGTCGATGCTCCGTACGCTGTACAACAACCCCGAACGGTACAAGAAAACCTACTGGGAGCAGATCCCAGGGGGGGTCTACGTGTCAGGGGACATCGCGCGCAAAGATGAGGACGGCTACTTCTGGATACAGGGGCGGGCCGACGACGTTCTGAAGATCGCTGGGCACCGCATCGGCACCAGCGAGATTGAATCAGCGTTTGTGAGCCACCCGGCCGTGTCGGAGGCAGCCGTGATCGGCAAACCCGACCCCATCAGAGGTGAGGTCATAAAGGCGTTTATTATCCTCAAAGAGGGATACGCGCAGACTCCAGAGCTCACCAATGAGCTTAAAAAGCACGTACGGCACGAGCTCGGGCCCATTGCCGTCATGGGAGAGATCGTCTTTACCGCCACGCTCCCGAAGACGCGCAGCGGGAAGATCATGCGACGGGTGCTCAAGGCGCGAGAACTCGGCATCGACGTAGGCGACGTGTCGACGCTCATTGAAACGTGACGCATCCACGCTGCGGCGGCTAGCAGGGTTTCATCGCAGCCTCGGGGGCGCACAGACTGATATTTTTTTAAAGACCCTTTGCCTTCAACCGAAGCACACTAGCTCACGGGCCCTCGTCGCGCTCACTCACAACTGCTGCCGAAAACGATCGGTTTCGGGCGCCGTATGCCAGCCTTGAGAGCGCCAGGAAACTTGACACGAAGGGTATACGTTGGGAGCGGTGCACACTGCGGCCGTCGCAGCTGCGGCCGTAAGTGGCTGCGCGTCTTCCGTGCACTTCGGCCCCACCCCTGCACCTAAGCCGCGAGACTTGAGCGGATCATATGTTGCCGCTTCAGTCTGAGCGGCTGGCGCGTTGTCGTTAGGTTCACGCAAGTTAGCCAAACGTGTATTCTGGCACCTATACGGACGTGCGGGCTCAAATCGAACTTGACGGTCGAACTGATGTCGTCCGGAAACGACTCATATAGCCGATATTTCCAGCTGATGAAAGAAAGAATCGAAAGTGGGTATGTCAAGACGAATGCATCGAAGATCAATCTGGGGAATAGAAACGGACGGTCTTTGGCAGAGTTGACGAGAAGTGGTAAGGCTACAAAGCATGCGACACGACAAACACGGTGCTCGCTGCTTTTTTCTAGCTATGATGAAATCAACGCGAGCTGGATTGTAGCAACTGCTTCGACTGGTGGGGCGGCAACGACGCAAACGAGCAGCGCGTCATCTGGAAGCGCGTGATGCGCAAGAGAAGCGCATCGTTCTCACCGACCGCATGGCGATTGCAACTGTTATACCGATTCTCGAGAGGTGCTCGCTACTATTTCAGATGCCACGTGCAGGTCTTAGATCTGTTATAACGAGCTTCCAAACGAGTAGGCGTAATTTGATTCCGTCCAGCCGTAAGAGTGGTGGAGGCTCATCCACATCCGAATCTTCGCTATGATTAAATGGATGTGATTCCGGGCCCGCTCTGGTATCGCGACGTCGCACACCTTATCCTGCAGATATTGAAACGCCTCACTGCTGCGAGAGCACGTCCGCATGAGTTTTTCCGCGACGTTCTCCGCATATGTGCCTTGTAAATCACTAAGCTCATAGATGAGCTCATCCACTTCGGCTATATCGTATAGCATCGCACAGAAGGTAGCTAGCCCATGGGATAACGGTTTGCCGAGAGCAGCGCGAAAGTAATGCGTGGAGCCTCGTTACACAGCAGCTGACGTCTCAATGGCATCCGTGACGTTCATAGCTTCATTCAAAGACGGCAGCTTATAGAATCAAGCAGCGCGACAAGCAATACAACAGCATCGAAAACGCGTATTCGATACGCGTTGCTGCGCCCAGAAATCCGTATCATAGGCGCGCTATGGCAAGTCCGTGCCGATAAGATATCGTTTGACAAACTGGTCGGCTTCTTCGTCTCGCGGTTCAAAAAGAATCCCGCTATCACCTGGAAACGGGATGCGGTGATCGTGTTCCCACGCTAGGATGGCTGGCGGTATCCCGTCAGGATATGCATCGCACGTCCGTGCGGGAAGACGACGTCGCGAAAGTGCTCGCACAGTGTGCATATCGGTGTCGCCAATAACGTCATAGGGCTGTCATGTATCATGACGTGCTTGGTTCCCTAAGCATACTTATAGCGCGTCCATCGCGACGAGAGATAAGGTGCCCTCGTCAGCTCGTGCGCCAGAAGCCCTGATCAGGGGTACGGGGTCAGCCCGATGCGAGGCGACGCCAACCCCTTGCTGAGGCTTTTTTATAGAGCGGATGAGTACAGGGCAGCAGGTGTTACCATGACCAATCTATGGAAATCGCTCCCTGTTGGACCTAACCCGCCCGAAGTCGTTTATGCGCTGATTGAGGTCCCAAAAGGTTCCCAAAACAAGTACGAATATGAGAAAGACCTCGGCATATTTGCCATAGACCGGGTGCTCTATTCACCTGTGCATTACCCGACTGACTATGGCCTTATTCCCAAGACCTACTACGACGACGGTGATCCCCTGGACGTCATGGTTGCGATAGATGAACCAACCTTTCCAGGCTGCCTCATTGCTGTGCGGCCCATCGGCTTGATGCGAATGATTGACAGTGGAGACAACGATGACAAGGTCTTGGCCGTGCCCGAAAAAGATCCAATGTACGCGCAAGTCACCGACATAAGCGATCTGCCCGCACACAAAATGCGCGCAATTGGACACTTCTTCACGGTCTACAAGCAGCTTGAAGGCAAAAAAACCGATGTAACTGGTTGGGAAGGAGCTGAAAGCGCTAAAAACGCAATAATGCATTCAATCAAGCTCTACAACGACAAATTCGGCTAACCAATGCTGCTCACGTCTTTGGTTAGTACGCTGCGAATGCCGTGCTAATCAACGCTGCAATTCAACCCCAACAGCGCTTCAGCGCCTCTTCCGGCGAAGGTCTGTGCGTAATCGGCCGCTAGCAAAGCCACCAAAAAGTTCTTAATCGGGCTGCGTCCTACCTACGGGTGCGCAACAACATCACATGGACATTTCACAACTCATACAGTCAATCGTCCTCGGCATCATACAGGGCATAACGGAGTGGCTTCCGATCAGCAGCAAGGCGATGATGTCCGTGGTCATGGTGAGCTTCTACAGTATGAGCCTCACCGAAGCGGTCTACTATGCCATTTGGTTGCATATCGGGTCGTTGTTTGCCGTCGCGCTGTTTTACCGAAGCGATATCATCAAACTCTTTGCTAACTTGCCTACGTACGTGCGAGACGTTCGTCACCCGAGCGGGTACAACCGACTGACGACGTTTCTCATCATCGCGACGTTTTCTACCGCGCTCATTGGTGCTCCATTGCTCATCTTTGGATTGACAAAGCTGCAGCTGACGGGTAGTTACGCTATCGCATTTATCGGCGCGCTCCTCATCGGCACCGGCCTGCTGCAACTGCACGCGCGGCAGAGAGTCGGCAAACGAAACAGGTCGCTCTCCCCAATGGATGCCATCATCGCTGGGATCTTGCAAGGCGTGGCAATACTCCCAGGCTTCAGCCGCTCAGGCCTGACCGTGTCAGCGCTCCTCTTGCGTCGTTATTCAGCAGAGGACGCGCTCAATTTGAGCTTTTTGATGTACATCCCTGCCGTAATCGGAGCTGAGATAGGGCTGAGCATTATAAAAAGCGGGTCGTACTTCACCGTTTACGCTCTGATCGCCATCGTTATCGCGTTCTGCTTTTCGTTATTAACCATCAGCACGCTCCTGAAAGTGGCAGAGCGGATTAACTTCGGCTATTTCTGTATCTTGATTGGGTGCTTGGCGTTTGTACCGCTAGTCATCACGCTGACCGGCGTCCTGCCCGGCGTTTGAGCGACCGCGCGTGGCTCAAAGCTCTTTATGAGCTCTCCTTTCTAGGCTGATGGTACCTACGTTGCTCTTCCGCGGGTATTCCAGAGCTATGCGCTCAACCTCAGCGTCTTCTCCGCACCCAGGCCGTGATCGGAGCTGCGATCGTTGCCGCCCCATAAAGGAGGATTTACTATACCTTCGAGGCACTCCTCGCTATCGCCGTTTCCTACGGCTTTGGTGCTGCGTACGATAAGCGTGCTTCTAAAGATTGATGAGCGCGTCGATTGCAACTACTTTGTTTGTTTCATCAGCTTTGTGTCCGCTTGCAATGTGTGTCCTATTAGTCGAAGTTCGCCGCCCTACTACTGACACGACTTGGCTTTAGTACAAAAAAATCGCGCCCGTCGCAAGATTTGCGCGGTCACTGCGCAATTGATATACTGAGAGGGCGACAGAATCCGCGTGAGCATCGGAGCGTTGGTTGACAAGCAACATCAGCCGACGATCTCAGCTATGCTTGTTTCGGTTCGATCCAAGCGACCACTATGGGCGCCGCTCACGCAGTTCATCGAAGAAAACTACCGAATCAAGCGAGATTTTGCGTTCTACGGGAAGAACTATGGGTGGGCACTCCGATTTCGGAATGGGGGTCGGGTGCTCGCCGCTTTCTATCTAGGAACGGGCAGCTTCACTGTGCAGATTAGTATCGGTGAAGCGCAGCCTGAGGAGGCCTTACAGCTGCGCCTCTGTGCTAAGATGCGAGGCATTCTCAGAAACGCTCGCGCGTTCACCGAAGGGCGATGGCTCTTCATTCCCGTCGAGTCAGATCAAGATTGCCGTGACGTCGAACACCTGCTAATAGTCAGAGCAAGCTCGTTGAAAAAAAAACCAAGAGCGCAATGTAGCCGCGCGGCGGGCCCCCTGTGACGCGCATACCGAGGTTGTCGACAGTTGACACAGACTTCGGTTGCCTCGCCATTTTTAGTCCCGAAGTGTGCACAATGCGCTATATTCGATGGCCGCAGCGCTGTAGTCGGCCATATTCTAGCGGTTTCCATGGGTCGTGAATTAAGGTGTGAATGCGCCCCCGTTCGACTGGGCTGTATTCACGCTGTAACAAGAAGCACAGTCAATGCGTGCAGTTCAATGAAAAAGCAACGCGTTTCCCAAGGCACACCCTTAAATCTGATTATATGAATATTTGTTCATACATATGAGCGAGATCTGGGAAGTTTTCTGCATAAACAAAGAAGCTGTTGAAGACGTGCGGGCGCAGATGCTTGACCGCCATCTTGTTGCAGATACAGCCGAGATTTTTAAGGTGCTCGGCGATCCGACGAGACTGCGACTTCTCTATGCGCTTGCGCTACGCGAACTATGCGTGTGCGACCTCTCAGCAGTGCTCGGCATGACACAGTCCGCTATTTCTCACCAACTCCGTGTGTTGAGAAGCGCACGATTGGTCGAGTATCGGAAAGTTGGGAAGATCGTTTACTACGCACTTGCCGACGCACACGCCGTGCAGTTCATCGATGTCGGAGTCGACCATGCCCGAGAATCACAGCCGCGCTGAAGAGAGCTGCTCTGCCTGCGCGACGGACATTTTTGAAGAAAAAGAGCCGTTGTGGAAGCAGAAAGAGGTTATTATCATTGGTGTAGCGGCAGCTATATTCCTCATCGGCGTGTATTTCGAGGCTGGCGTCCATCAGCACATCCTCGCCCAAATCGCGTTTTTAGCGGCGACACTCGTCTCAGGGTACTCCATCATTAAGAAGGGACTCTTTGGGGCGATCAAGAAACATCGCATCGACATGAATCTGCTGATAACGATCGCTGCTGCAGGAGCATTCGCCATAGGCCTTGGTGAGGAGGGAGCGGCGGTCATGCTGTTGTTCTTTATCGCCGAGTTCCTCGAAGACTACGCCGGCGACAGGGCGCGACAAGAAGTCGGGTCACTCCTCAGGCTCGCACCTGAGACGGCGGTCGTCGTGCGCGGAGGAAGCGAAATCGTTGTTCACGCCCACGAAGTCAAAGTCGGAGAGGTGGTCGTCGTCAAGCCCGGAGAGAAAATACCATTGGACGGGGTCGTCATCAACGGCATGTCGTCGGTGAACCAAGCTCCCCTTACGGGCGAGAGCGTTCCGGTTGTGAAGACGGACGGCGACACGGCATTTGCCGGCACAGTAAGCGAGGACGGATATCTCGAACTACGTGTAACAAAGAGGTCTGATGAAACGATTGTCTCGCGCATCGTGCAGTTAGTTGATGAGGCGCAGCGAAAGAAGACACCGACCGAGGCGTTTATCGACCGGTTCTCTTACTACTACACCCCCATCGTCATAGCACTCGCAGTTCTGGTAGTCGTCATTCCCGTTATCGTCTTTGGCCTGTCCTTTAGCGAGTGGTTTTACAGAGGCCTCGTGCTGCTTGTCATCTCGTGTCCATGTGCCATGGCGATCTCTACGCCGGTTTCGATGGTTTCGGGGCTCACCGCAGCGGCCCGAAAGGGAATTCTCATCAAGGGCGGAGATGTGATCGAAGAGCTCAAGGACGTCAAAGTAGTCATCTTTGACAAAACGAGGACGCTCACCGAAGGCAGACTCACCGTAACGGATGTAGTCAGTCTGAATGGCGCGACAGAAAGCGAGGTTGTTCGGATAGCAGCTTCGTTTGGGGCGAAGTCGACCCATCCTGCGGCGCAAGCGATAGCTAAGAAGGCAGAAGAAGAAAAGGTCGAGCTAGTCCCAATCACCGATTTCAAATCTATTGCTGGAAAAGGCCTCACGGGGAGATTCAACGGCGACGACTTCTACGTTGGTAGTCGCACCTTCCTTGAGAGCGTGAACTCGCACGTGTCTTATGACAGTATCGACCAACTCGAGATAGAGGGAAAGACGCTCATGCTGGTCGGCACCGATACTCAGATCATAGGCGTCATCGGCCTCAAGGATCGAATTCGCGAGTCATCTGCAGGGACGCTGCGAGCTTTGACAGCACGTGGCATCAAGACGATCATGCTAACAGGTGACAACGAGCGAGCAGCGGCTGCGATTGCTAATGAGCTTCCGCTGAGCGAGTGTTACGCCGGGCTGCTGCCTGACGACAAAGTGCGACACGTTGAGGAGCTGACAACGGCCTACAAACACGTCGTAATGGTCGGAGACGGTGTTAACGACGCCCCCGCGATGGCACGGGCGAACGTAGGCATCGCAATGGGAGCTGCCGGCTCCGACGTCGCAATAGAAACTGCTGATATCGCACTGATGCACGATGATCTCTCGAAAGTGACGTATCTCGTAGATCTTAGCACGAAAACGATGTCGGTGGTCAGAGAGAACGTGACAGCAGCGATCCTCATTAAAGCGGTTTTTGCAGTGCTTGCCTTTCAGGGAGTTATCAGTCTCTGGCTTGCCGTCGGAGTCGGTGACATGGGGCTAAGCCTCGCAGTCATCCTTAATGCACTACGAATCGGCAGTAGGCGATAAGGGACACGCGGTGGCAAGCCACGCGAGGGGGATCTCGGTCTGCATTCGTGAGCGCTGCGCCATGGCAAGCGCTCCCGGAGCTTAGGCAGGTTTACTCTCACGGCTCTAAGCGCCAGTAGAGAGCGCTGTTGAACTAGGCACAACGAAGGTATAACTTGTGCTCTGCGTCACCGCTCCCGTCGAGCTAGTGTAATCAAACGTGATACTGGTCCCCGCTCTCAGTGCTTGGAACGTAAACACCTCCCCTTCCTGCACTAAGGCGGGTTCTGGTAGCGGTACTCGCGAAGGTTTGGCTTTGCAAAGCAAGAGCGCCTCTTTCGAATGAATGCCCCCAGTGATACCCAATCGACAATTTGCGAGCAGCATTATCGAGAGTTCCTCGCCGCGACGCGACTGCGTCTTTCTGGACCTGATCGTCGGAGTCCTGCCAAGCAACCGGCTACATACGTTTAGCGTCCTACTGCCTTCAGCAGCCCGTCCTGTGAAGCACGCGAGTAGGCTGTTTTCGGGTTTAGGTTAAGCACCCTGGTCGCAACGTTTACCAGCTCCCCAACAGCTCAGCCTCAGCAGACGCGAAAGCACTTGCGACTATGTGACCGTAAAATTAAAGTTGTAGCACCGAGAAAATAAGAGACGGATCATAGACAGAGGTTGCAGACCTGCACTCGGTTGCTACCTTTGCTGCAACAGAGCGCGGATCTGCAGCACAGTCCCCGAGCCTAAGCCGGCTCGGGCTTCTCTTTTTGGGTCTAAGAGCGTATAACAACATTTCGAATACCCATTGTTAAATATTTCTATTTAGTTCGATTGTCGAAGCCGCTTTCAAGAATGCTTACAGTTACCAAGATGACAGACGAGGCGATTATCGTAGTAGAGAAGCAGAAAGGAACTCGCTCGAAAAGCGCGGTGTTTTCCCGTTCACCGCGAGGCTTATAAGCGAGCTGCTGCGATAAAGGATCCTCGAGATATGCGACTTTTTCAAGCTCCCTAGACGTTAAGCTGCAGCCGAATCCTTAAGGCAACTCCTGAGTTTGGCTCGGCAGTTTTGATCGTGAGGCCGAACGCTGCAGATTTCGCCCCTTGCAATCAGTTTCATCTGCTTGCTACATGACGCAACCCAAGTTGACAGTAGGGAAGGATCTCAGAATAATAGCTAAGCCCATGTTGTAAGGCCAGTTTTGAGCTTATTTCTCGCCGGCAATCTGCTCCCTAGCTAAAAAAACGTAGGAATGCTTATCGACTTGAAGCCCACTAAGGATTTGAGAAAAAATGTGCTCTGGCGGCGGCCCAGTTACTACTATGGAAACGGGCTGGTTTGTGAAGTATCACTGCAACAACTGCGGGAAGATGTTCAAAGCGATGGGCAAAAATCCGAAGTGTCCATCCTGTCACTCGGAAGATGTTGTGAACCCTTCAGAGTGAACGTTGAGCACGCAGGAGATAGCAGACTTGGTTAAGCGGCTGCTATGCGGCAATTATTTTTTGACAGCGTGAGCCAAATCGGAGATGTTTTTACGAAGCCCACATGAATTAAGAACAGATGGGGCCCGATACGGATACTGATCGCGACACGCGGTTCCGGCGACTGGATACTTTCGGCGACACTATCTTCGCCGTCGCTATGACGTTGCTCGTTTTTACATGCCCTCGCAGAGCTGCCCCAAAGCCTCGGACCAGAGGCTGTTCAAAACCTGTTTCAGGTTTGTCGGGCAGTTCGAGGCGTTTATTATCAGCTTCCTCGGCATTGGAGCGTTTTGGATCGCAAACCACAGGGTGTTTGACAAGATTAAGCGCTACGATCAGACGCTAGTTTGGCTGAATTTCGTCTTCTTTCCGCTATCGTTTGCGTCCCGTTCCCGACCGTTGTTGTGGTCAGCGCCCAGAGCTCTTGGCTTCTCGTCGCGTTTTGTGCATCAAACATCCCTTGTGCAGGGTTTGCGCTCACTATGGTGCGGGTGTACGCATCCTACTACTATCGGCTCACTGACGTGAGTACACCGATTCGCGAAGTCCGCTTGAGTACCCTTTAGGGGGTCGTTGTCCCGAGCATCTTCCTGTTATCCATACTGGTGGCTTTCGACAGCCTGCGCCTCGCAGAGTAACTTTGGCTTCTAAGTTTTGCAGCGCAATTGGCGGTGGCACGACAGTAGAGAGGGCAGAGCTAGCTAAAACCCGAACCTATCACAATCAAAAGTTTGCAACCAAGCTACTAGGCTGGCCTCGCGAAGTCGCGCGCGAAAAATGCGCTTTGGAGTCTGATTGCGAAACGCAGCTCCGCGCGATCCTTTAAACCACTATTAGCCCCGTTCAAGTTGTGTGGCAAGAAACGCATTTATTCGCTTGATTGGGATGATTATATGGAGGAGACAGACATTCACGGACGAAACAGTCCAGAGCTGCTGCTAAAGGGGCAAACTGTAGGGGCAAACTGTAACGCTATTCTGTAAATGGTCAGATGATCCCGACTATAGAGCGTTCTTGCACTCTCAAGCTCACTCAAGTATATCAAACTTAGCCTCCTCGCGCAATGTTCCGGAAGAGGGCAATATCCTCGTTATCGACCGCGCATAAGAGGTAGAGCATCGTGAAGTAAAGCACTACCGCAGGAAAAACTGCCAGTAGATTAAGGTTCTGTAAGTAAACAATAAGCAAGCCCATCAATAAACTCGCCGCACCGATCTTGACCAAATTTCCTACGTCTTTTTTGGACAGCGGGTATGTGATCCTGGAACTCACGAAAACACAGAGCAACAAAACCGTTAACTCAGTAACGGCGGTCGCGATGCTGGTACCAACGTAACTGAATCGTGGTATCAGTATGAGGTCCAGTGTCACATTTTCGATCATGCCAACCGCAGTAATCTTTGTCACTATCATTTGTCTGTTGGAAGTCTCAAACAGTCGCAGAAAGGCCGCCGTTAGGAATATGAAAACCGTGGCCCAGATAAGTATTTGAAGCGCTATTACGGAGTTGCCATATGCGACACCGAAGATAAGCGTGATAATCTGGCCGGCAAGGAGTGTTGTTCCTACCCCGAGTGGAACTGAGACAATAGCCATATACTTAAAATATCTTTTATAGATCAGCCTATAGCTGTCGTTTGCAGTCGCGTGAAAGCGCGACATTGCCGGAAATACCGCTGTACTGATTACCGTCGGGACGAATAGGAGTACCATGATCAATCGATAGGGAGCATTGTACCAGCCAACCGCGTCAGCTCCTTTCATCACCGACAAGAGGACTGAATCGATGTAAAAATAGATAGTAGTAAACAGTCCGCTTAAGGCAAATGGCAGCGCCTCTGGAAGTATTCTCTTCCAAAACTTCAAATCAATCTCAAAGTGAGGCTGACTGAATTTGGTACTATAGATTATCAAGCTATAAATCGTAACGGCCAAGCTGCCCACGAAGTACGCAAAGGCGAACCAAACTACACCCAACCCTGCAGTGATTCCCCATATGACAACCAGGAATGTAGCGCCGGTGCTTAAGATCAGCCCTAGCGACTGGTATTCCATCCTTTCGAAGGCTTGAAATAGCGAGTAGAAAATAGCGGTGAAACCTCCACAGGCCACAGAAAGAGCTAAAACATAAATCAATGTGATTGTTTCCGGGGGATATCGTAAGGCGTACGCTACAAGAGCAATCAAGCAGAACGTGGCGCCTGCCAGTGCGATCTCGATGATGATCAAATTGCCTAGATACTTGCTGGCTAAGGATTTATCTCGCGCAACCTCTCTTGTAGCTAACGTGCTGAGCCCGAGACTAGTGAAGGGAGCAAAAACTGTCGTGAATGCGATTGCAGTACTCAGCAGTCCAAAGCCTGTGACGCCGAGATATCGAGCGAGTGCAATCCCGTAAGCAGCTGCTATACCCAGGCTAGCGATCTGCCCAATAAGCAAAACAATAGAGCTTTTTGCTATTGTTCGTGCAGTGCTCATTTTTTCGCCCGTATGTCAGGTTGCATTCATCACGTCAGCGCAAATTGCCACCCATCACCGCTTGGCACAGGGTGTTTGTTATCTAAGCTGCTGCGACTCTCGTCAGAGGTATCTCAGCTCCAAACACGTGGTATCGACTGGATGCGGTAACTTACGTATCATCAGGCATATAAATGCCAGTGAAACATGCTCTGCTAAATTTGCCGGCCCCTGATTAGTCGATGACACAGACTACAGCGATTTGGAGACGTTTACATTGAAACAAACAGCGGCTAAACATGCAGTGCGCTGGGGGTCAGCTTGTTTGTCATTACTCAGCAACCCATTAAGGGGAAACAACGAGGCACCAATTCAAGAAGAACGAGTCATGAATTCCGGTGCCAACGAAACACGCACTTATGGGGGTGTCACCATCGAAAGCCCATGTTCTCAAAAAACTAAGGCAAGAAGATTGAGGCATTCCATATTATCGCATCCCTCAGTTGCAGCCTCGGGAGTGCTCGCACTTTGAACTTGTGCTTAAGAACCACACGGGCCGTCAGTCTCGTAGTGTTATTCTCTTGCGGGCCGCGTGAAGTTGGACTCGTGTCCACCTACGTCTTGACTCATTGCTTATGTGTGATGAGGCTTTGACAATACTTCGGAAGAGTCGGAGCACACGCATGAGCACCGATTACCCGAATGCTATAAAAGTAAAGCTTTAAGAGGCCACTTCGCAACACTTACGGCGTAAACTGGCTGTGCAAAACCGCTGTGAATCCATGAAGATTACCGCTGTAGCACCTTTTCCAAAATACAAAGATGGCATTCCGAGGGCCGCAGAGGAGTTGATCTCAAAGCTCTGCGAGGCAAATAGCGTAGAGTCAATTTCGATTATAGCCCACAAAGGCCTAGATTTTGTAAGCCCATCTCTTTTAAGAGAGAAAAAAGTTTCTCTGTTCACAGCACGCTCATTCCTGCTTCCGTGGGTTCTGTTGAGAACCATTAAGCTATATAAGAGCAGCGATGTCTTCCTTCTTTTCGCGGAGCCCTGGGCCGTGTTCGATCCTTTGCAACCTCTATGCTTATTCGCGCTTCTGATTAAGTATGGCGTTTTGCCTAAGTCAAATTGGATTCAGATTTTGCACGACTTTACCATCTATGTATTTCCTGAAGATAACGTGGACTCAGCAAGGACAACAAGGCTTTACGACATGTGGAAGAACCAGTTCTCCGACGTCCCCGCAAAATATGTGGCAGACTCAGAATCCACGAAACAAGATGCCATCAGCTATTGGAGCTTGTCGGCGGACAAGATTACAGTAATTTATCTAGGTTCCTTTATAAGTCCCAAAACTCCTCGCGTCAGCTTCGGCAGCAAAAAGATCTTAGTGGTTTCTGACGTCTCCCCTCGCAAAAACCATCTGCGATTGATAGAAGCGTTTGAACTCGTTCACAGAGCTGACCCAAGCTGCGACGCAGAATTGATAATCGTGGGTTATTTACGAAAAGATGTCCCCGAATTCGAATCGACCCTGCGCGACATGAGAAGCCGCAACGAGGGATTAAACATAAAACTAGCCGGCTACTTGACCGACTCAGAGGTACTGTCGCTCTACGAGGAGGCAGACGTCTTCGTTTATCCGTCGCTCTACGAGGGGTTTGGACTCCCCGTACTTGAAGCGATGGCGTGCGGGTGTCCGGTTATTGCTTCGAACGTCTCCTCATTACCAGAAGTGGTTGGCGAAGCAGGCCTTCTCGTCGACCCATATAACGTCGAAGCGCTCGCACGCGCGATACGCACTGTGCTCGACGACGACGAATTAAAAAGAGAGATGAGTCGAAAAAGCATAGCACAAGCACAGAAATTCTCATGGACAAAGGCCGGTGCTGAATTGCTAGCGGTTTGCCAAGAAGTGGCAGAAACGCAGCGGTAACCTACAGGTTACAAGTCAGGGATTTTGACCCTTTACCTCTCGAATTCAAACTAAAGTCCCGAAATTGGAATATTAACACCCGCATTCGCTGCAATACAGCTGCTTTTTCTCACGTCAATGTGAGCGTCATACGCTCCGAACGGCTAGACGAAGAAGCGATCGCTGGGCCATCGTAATTGCATCAGGCAAGTTCAGGCAAAATGCTAAAATATTTACCTTACGACAGGTCTACTCTCTCCTGACAGGACCACCAGCTGGCGCTCTCAGTCTCTTTTAGTGAATTGAGCTTAATCCAGCTGTAGAGCGGGCTGCAAAATGATCATTATCAAAAAGCGGCTGCACAAAACACCTCAAGCTGTCACCGCTCCAAGGTCAGGAACAATAATTCCAAAATACCGATGAACTCAGATTCGCAACTACTTATCTTTCACGACTCATTCGACGTGCTAGGTGGCGGAGAAAAAGTAGTAGCGACGATAGCGAAGGCATTTGACGCGCGAATCGCGGCAGCGAATGTCGATCCAGAGGTCATTCGAGAATTGGGCATCGAACAAGATATCATCTATGACTTAGGCCGGATTAATGACCGGGCCCCGATAGGTCCAATCAAATCCAGCTTTTTGTTCAGAAGAGTCTGTTTTCCGGGATTTGACAAGTACCTTTTAAGCGGATTCTGGTCACTCTACGCGGCCTACAGGCATAAACCCAGCATTTGTTACTGCTATACCCCCCGGAGGGATTTTTATGACTTGAAAAGCTTCAACATCGCCCGTCAATCAAACTTGGCCAAGAAAGCAGTAGCGTGGAGCTGGACTACCGCGCATAGTTATTTTGACAAGCGCGCTATCCGACAGGTCAGCAAAATACTGACATTAAGCCGCACCGTTCAGAAGCGGATAGCATTGTACTACAACAGGGACTCGACAGTAATTTACCCACCTGTGCCAACAGATCGCTACTACACTAAAGCGTTCGGTGATTTCTGGTTGTCAGTCAACAGATTATACCCTGAAAAAAGAGTCGAGCTACAAATAGAAGCCTTCAAAAGTTTGCCCGAAGAAGATCTACTAATTGTGGGCGGATATGCACGTCGCGACAAAGGACTCGTAGCGTATCACAAACTGTTCGCGGATCTGCCACCAAACGTGCAGATTCTCGGGACAATCCCACAAGAGCGCTTATTGGAGCTGTATGCAACCTGCAAAGGGGTTGTATATACGCCAATTAACGAGGATTTTGGCTTGGTTCCTGTCGAAGCACAAGCCAGCGGAAAAGCCGTAGTCGCAGTAAACGAAGGCGCGCTAAGAGAGACTGTTATCGACGGTGTCACAGGCTTTTTGGTGGATCCACATCCAGAATCTTTGAAAAAAGCGTTACAGTGTGTTTCGGAAGAACCACAACGCTATGAAAAAGCCTGCAAGAAGAATGCGAACAAATTTGATGAGCGTGTATTCATTGAAAGCATGCGGCGGAATCTTTGTGAAGAAGAATAGCGCATTGGGTTTGCACATCGGGGTGACGCGTACTCGGTTGAGTTCTCCAGACAGCTCTCTCTGTTAACGACCGGCTACGTTTTTATGGCGAGGGCGCAATTCAAGAAGGTATAATCTAAATCCTTTGTTTTCCAGGAAGGCAACGAAGCCTGCCAGCTAAACGGCCACAAGAGGGTACCCTTTATACGCTCACAGTGGCCATTGAATTGCGCAGCACGAGAACTGGCTGGCTTTCATTATTCAAGATCATCCTGTTGTGCGCGTATTGCGATTGCTGGTGGAGTTGCGGCATATTTAGGTTGATCCAAAACTACGCCTCATCTGATGTCCTTGCAGCCGCGCTCAGTCAGAAGCGCTGGGAGCTCTTCGCTACAGCAATAGTTAGGCAACGCTCTTCATAACCGCTTCAACGCTCGCGCGCGTCTTAGAGACGCCACGCAGCCGGATTAGTTCGGAAGCATCGCGACGCGATGGGGTGGGCAACAGTTGCGCTAAACCAGCGTGGCTACGGCAACGTGCATCGAGCGCCGTTTTTAGCAAGTGCTTTGCAGGTTCATCGCCTTCTTAGGACCTAAACTGTTCACCCTGCTGGCCCCCGTACCACTTCTATGATTTTAGGGAGGGTCAAAGGCGCAAGCGCGAGCCAAAGGACCCTTTGACCTATCCTCATTGTGACACAGCCTTGATGAACGATTGCGGGCGCATTTTCGATCCTTGGCCGGACCTCAACAGTCATAGCGGCATCGAACCGCCGCCGCTAGATTGTCTAAAGACCTTCTGCGCTCTGAACAGCACCGAAAACAACTCTTTCATAGATGATGAGAAAAATAGAGAGACTACATGGCGATTGATATACGGATACTAGCGACAGCAAACCTCGTTGTTCAGCTCGCTCTTATCGGTGTTGTCTTTGGCGCTGTGTATCTTGCACGCAGGGGCAGAGTTGTTCAACACTGCAATATCGTGAGAGGTGCCGTCATCGTCCAAATCATCGCGATTTTTGCGATAATGCTGCCCTCGCTGCTCGGATACGTTGAAAGCGTACCGCCGATTCCCTTCCTGTACCATGAGCTCCTCATCCACCACATTTTGGGGCTTGTGCTGATCGCGATCTTCATCTACGTCAACCTCGAAGTCGCGCGTGTCATCCGGCCCGTCGTTAAACGCAAGAACGCCATGCGGACTGCTCTCGCGATGTGGCTGGTCACCATCGCTCTCGGCATTAGTATCTATTTCACAGTCTACTATGTGTGATGCGGATCCTGACGCAAACAGTTCGACCCAGATCTAAGCTATAGAGCTTCGCTACTGATTCAGCGTGCTAAACGGCAATATCTCTCCTTCGGTGCACACTGCGCTGTCGGAGCGTTTGTTTATTTCGCTTAAGGCACATGAAAGCGACGTCACCTATCTGACGGGCAAGATACAGAAAGGGCCGGTCCTAGTATGGCGCTGTTGACTTATCTGGAGAAGGGGTTGGACTGGGTGTGCCAGTCGTTAAGTTCACCCATCGCGCCGTTTTTCCAGGGACTGTACGTGTGAACGAGCAACGAGCGGACAATCATCGTTGTGCTTGGGTTGTAGACTATGTTCTCAACTTAGAAGCGCGTTACATTGAAAAGCGGTGAGCGCAAACGTAATGATAGCTTCTACCGGCTTAAGGAAGGGTTTTCAGGCTTACATGGGGCAATCCCAATCTCGCGCGGCCTCACGGAAGTTTTTAACCGCGCGCTCCGCTTCACGTGGAGGCTTAGCACGACATTCGAACAGACGTCTTCTGCTGGAACCGTACGCGTTTCTTACACCGTCGACCGGCGCGCAACCATGCTGCGCGTAAGCGTTGACGCAAGCCGCCTGAATAACACTGGTTGCACGGAAATTATCCTTCTTAATGAACAAGACGGCAGCCAGTTCGATCACTACAGTGATTCTAACGGCGTAGAGCTCTTCGGGAGCTGATGTAACTAGACGCGATGCTGTGACCCATTTGTCCTGTTTGATTGAGGGCAGTGCGGTTGATTTGGAACAAAATCATGTCATTTTCGGGCTGGAACTTTGCGATAGTGCCGACTGCTAGGTTCCCAGTTATTAGCCAATCGCCTGGATAGTTCATTTCCACCCCAGCATTCTGTTGCTATATAGCAAGAAACTGGCAGGCCGCTCAAATTTTCGGACTGTGTCACATTGGAGGTGCAACCTGCGCAAGCGGCAGCTTTTGCGGCTGCCGCTATAGTAACCAGTGTCGACAGCAATCGCTTGTTTCTGCCCATCTTATTTATCTGCTCTGCAGTGAAACAATCCTAGGACATATATCTTGTTATTATACCAGAGCAAGCAAACTAGAAAGACGGAAACGGGCGCCGTTTAGCAAAAGGCCTCGTTGACGCCGCCGAAGTTAAGATAAAAAGCTACTATTCGGAGCGGCCACTTCGCATTCTCGTCCATCACGGAAAGCAATCAGCGGAAGATGTTCGAAGCTTCTCCGCCACCATAACGATTCGATGCCTCGTGTGCTTCGCTCCTCTGTACTCTTTTTGGCTAACTTTTTCATCTAGCGTCTGAACAGAAAACCCTTGCGAGTGAAAGAGCTCACAGAGCTCCGAACGCGAGAAATGATGATGTGGGATTCCCCCTCGAATGAAGGTATCCTCCGTTACCTTTTCACCGTGGCCGTAGCGCAAGTCGCGACGTCCAAGGACTTCGACAAACGCCACACCGCGATCTCTTAAAACCCGAAATAGCTCCCCCACTGTCTTCTTTCTCCCAGTTCCGGTGAGATGCCCGAGCACCCCATAACACGTGACAGCGTCGAAGCTTCGGTCCGAAAAGGGAAGCTGACGAACGTCCGAAAGGACGCGCGCGTATCGAGGGTCGAGCAGCACCAATGCCTCTCTCGAAAGGTCCGCCCCGACCGCCCTGAAACCGTTCCTATGAAGCGCAACGAGGTACCTCCCTGTGCCGCAGCCGACGTCAAGCACGTAAGCACCTGGCGCGACCTGTCGCAGCACCGGATAGATGTCGCACGGACCTTTCCACCAAGAGCGGTGCAAAGCGTAATTTTCATCCCAGATCTTTGCCAACGTTATATCGCGTAGCCGTGGCACCTTTTCTGACCTAGCTGCAACCGGCCCCTGGTTTTCCACTGGAGATGCTTCCTCAGAGATAAGAACGCTCTTATAAGCCCCATTTTTTATTTTTATCGCGATAAAATGGATTTGGATTAGAAATATATAAATCTTAACCCATTACCACTGTAGATGCTCTCGGTCATGACGGTCGCAGGATCGGACTCAGGAGGCGGAGCCGGGATGCAGGCCGACACGCGCACCTTTGCTGCTCTCGGCGTGCACGGGACCTCCGTCATAACGGCCGTTACCGCACAAAACACTCTTGGCGTTCAAGATGTGTACCATCTGCCCGTCGACGCCGTCGTCGCTCAGCTGAATGCTGTTTTTACCGACATTGACATCCGATGCGTCAAGACGGGAATGCTTGCGACCGTCGAGATCGGAGAAGCGGTGGCTGATGTGCTCTCGCAGCATCGGGTTCCGATCGTGGTTGATCCAGTTATGGTCGCCGAAGCGGGCGGGCGGTTAGTAATAGGGGAACCTAGAGACGTCCTCGCGCGATTGCTGCCCGAAACAGCAGTCATAACCCCAAACATACGAGAGGCAGAAGCCATTTCAGGCATCGCTATACACAATCTCGATGATATGAAGCGTGCCGCTTGCGAAATCTATGCTCTCGGCCCGAAATCGGTTATCGTCACGGGAGGCCATTTGAGCGGGACCGACGTGCTGTATGACGGCAGTTTTCAGCTGCTCAGAGGCAAGCTGATTAAAGGGGGAACGCACGGGGCAGGATGCACCTTTGCGGCAGCTTTGGCCGTTTTCCTTGCTAAAGGGTACTCGGTAAATCAGAGCGCTCTAATGGCAAAGACGTTCGTCAGCGACGCCATAAGAAACAGCGAACGCGTAGGCTCTGGCCCCGGCGCTGTGAATCAGTTTGCGGCGACGCTGCACAGGGCCGAGCGATACCTGACGTTACTCGACGTTGAGGCGGGGCTGCGCACCATTAAGACTATAAACCTAAACCTTATACCTGAGGTTGGAAGCAACTTAGCGATGGCAATTTCGGGCGCAAAGCACCTAGCAGACGTCGCTGCGGTCAGGGGACGAATCGTGAAGGTAGGGGGGACTATCATGCCTGTTGGCTGCGTGACCTTTGGCGCAAGTCGTCACGTGGCGGGGGCCATACTAGCCGCATTGAACCACGATGCTGATGTGAAAAGCGCGATGAACTTGCGGTACTCAGACGAGGTAATTCGCGCGTGCCAAGAGCTCAACCTCACAACCAAGTGTTTCGACAGACGGAATGAGCCGGAAGCTACTAGTGCGATCGAATGGGGTGTTGCGCACGCTATCGAGAGAAGCTTGACACAAGGTACGGGCGTGCCCGACGTCATATACGACCGCGGGAGCGTGGACACCGAAGCTATGGTCCTCATTCTCGGCCACTCAGCGCAACAAGTTGCCGATACAGTTATCAGGATTTCATGGGCGCTGAGGTGATCAAGTAACGGCTCTTGCTAAAAAAAGGAACACGGAGGTGGTTTCACGGGAAGCATCAGACCCACGTACATCAAAAGCATATCAGAAGAGCTACTCCGAGGATATCGGGAGATTTTCAGCTCTGATTATGAGAAGAACAAGTTGCTCGTATCGGAATACACGAACATTGAGAGCAAGAACATTAGGAACAGAGTTGCCGGATATATAACGCACAAGGTCGATATCGGCAGCAGGAGAAAGTCATGAGATTCAAGGGCGTGTACCCTGCGATGGTCACGCCATTTACGGACCAAGATGAAATCGACGTAGAGGGGATGCGTGCTAACATCGCCTATCTCGAGAAGGGGGGCGTCGCAGGGCTGGTGCCTTGCGGCAGTACTGGTGAATCCGCGACGCTCACGTTTGACGAGCATAAGAAACTGGTTGAACTTACCGTAGACGCCGCGAGCGTTCCCGTTATCGCAGGGACAGGATCAAACAACACCGCAGAGGCGGTCGAGCTGACACGGGCTGCACAAGATGCTGGGGCCGATGCAGCCCTGCTGATCGTCCCGTACTACAACAAACCGATGAAAAATGGACTGATTAAGCACTTTAGCGCTATTGCACAGGCGTGTGAGATTCCTCTTATCTTGTACAACATTCCAGGACGCACCGGCATCAACATGGATCCGGAAACGATTAGCACATTGGCACAGGAGTACAGTAACGTTGCGGGCGTGAAGGAGGCAAGCGCGAACTTCACCCAGATTTCAAATATCATTGAGATTACCCGCGGCCTTGAATTTTCCGTTATTTCGGGAGACGACGGATTGACACTTCCTATGATGGCCCTCGGGGCGACCGGAGTCATCTCTGTCACGGCAGATATCCTTCCGAAGCAAATGGGGCAACTCGCACAGTTGTGCCTCGAAGGCAACTTTGCGAAAGCGCGCAACGTCCATTATCATCTTGCTCCGCTTTTCAAGGCGCTATTCATCGAGACTAACCCTATTCCCATCAAAAAGGCGTGTGACTTGTTCGGGCTTGCCGGCGGACCGCTGAGACTGCCTTTAACCACGATGGCAGAGCCAAACGTCGCCAAACTAAAGGAGACGCTCGCGGCCTACGCAGATTAGAGAACAGATGCATTCATGGGTGTCGGAAAGGCATGACAACAAATGACAAGATAGCGGTTGCAGTGACAGGCGCGTGTGGCCGAATGGGGCGTTTGATCATTGACAACGTGACCCAAGCTTCGGATATGGTGCTAGTCGCAGCGTTTGATAAGCAGATGTGCAACCCTAACGTAACGGACGCGACTAAGCTTGCCAACACGCTCAAAACCGTTAAGCCTGACGTCTTGGTTGACTTTACAGTCGCTGCTTCATCGGTCGAGATCATTAAAGCTGCTGCAGACGCTGGAGTAAGACTCGTCGTAGGAACCACTGGATTCACCGCAGAACAACGTGCAGAAGCGAAAGAAGCAATCGAAGGTCGGGTAGCGGCGATCATTTCGCCTAATTTTTCGATAGGCGTCAACGTCTTTTTTCAGCTGGTAAAAACGGCTTCAGAGAACCTTCCGAGCGCATCGTACGCTGCTGAGCTTATAGAAGCCCACCATAAGCACAAAATTGACGCGCCGAGCGGAACGGCGATCAAAGCGATTGATATCATTAAAGGCGTTGATCGGTCGCGTGCGATTGGATCGTACTCCATCCGCGCTGGGGATATCGTCGGCGATCACTCTGTGTTGTTCATTGGCGATGGCGAGCGATTGGAGATTAGCCATAGGGCCCACAGCAGACAGGCATTTGCCAGTGGCGCGATGCGGGCTACACGCTTTATCGTGAAGCAGCCGCCTGGGGTATATTCGATGGACGATTTGATGACCGCCATGAGCGTGAGTTGAGGTTCAGCACAAGCTGCGACAAGAGTACACTGAAGCAAAGGTTCTGCTATTTTCATCAATGACTTTGGGCATCTGCGCAACCTCCGGAATAGCAACCGCGCTTTGTTCCCATGCGCAGACCAAGCGGTCGTCAAAGGCGCGCGACGTCGAAATCAACCGCAGTTGCCATCTCCTTTAGCCAGAATTAGTGCCCGTTATGTGCTAGGAAATCTACAAATGTCGTCTCCATCGACCCAAGATTACACACGGGCATGATCCCCGGTCTCGGATTAATGTTTTGCGATCTTTGGTACTTCGTTTGACCTTGCCACGCACCTGAGTTGACCACCGTGACCCCCCTGTAGCGCGATGCGCCTGTGGTGTGTACGTGCCCGCAATGAAGAATGTCGGGTATGCTCTCGATGACGAAGTGATCGGTGCTCTCGGGGGCTATAGAAACCCTATTCCCATATACTGGGGAAAGATGTCGTCGTTTAAGCATTTCCCTCATCGCGCCATCTGGGTTGCCATAGGAGCAACCGGGAATGGCCGCGATGATGTCATCTAAGGCCCTGCCGTGATATATGAGTATTTTTACGCCGCTTAGCTCAATCAACGAGGGGTTTCCGATACACGTGACGTTGTTACTGAAGCTTTTTGCGTAATCGCTTGAAAGCGCAGGCTGCGGCTCTGCTTGGCGCACCGCATCGTGGTTTCCAGGTGCGATTATGATGGAGATGTTCGACGGCAACATCTCAAACAGGGACGCTGCCGCAGCATACTGGTCGTCGATATCGTCGATAGCTAACTCATCCTCTTGATTTGGAAACACCCCGATGCCATCTACTACGTCACCGGCCACGATTACATATGCAATTTTTTGCGCTCTTTCGTCTTCGCTCGCCGCTACCCATTCGGTAAAATCCTTCCACGCACTTGCCAAGAAGGTCTTGCTTCCAATGTGAATGTCTGAGGTCAGTGCTACGTGCACGTCGTTTTCTGCGTGGGCAGGCTGGTGCTGCGGAGGGATGTCAGGCCACGTAATGCTGTCGATAAAGAGTACTTTTCCGTCCGACGAGAGAGACCCAGTGATGCCAACCACCTCGTCTAGAACCACTTGCAGAGCCGCGTCATAGGCCCCTTTGTTTTTTAACGCAATACCGTTGAAGTATCCTGTGGGGTCCTCGAGCTCAAGCACTCGATGGCCGTTTGGCGTGTCACGCGTCTCGTTCACCAGGCCGATGATAGAGATTTTTCCACCAGTTCCGCGCTCATCGTCGAACCACCCTTCGCGCCCTCGGTTCCAATAGGTCAAGCTCTCTATGGGGCGGGAGTTCAGCCGCTTCCTTATGATTTCGCTGAGGCGATCATACCTGTTTCTAAAATAGCACACGAATTCCTCGTATGTGCCCACACACGTGGAACTCTCAGTAATGTCGGCAAGAACTGCTATCGGTCGTGGCTTCCGCCGAGATTCGAGATGCCCATCTGCCTCGTCCGTCCCGCCTACTTCGGTCGTTGCCAGTACGTCTGCGGATTCATCGTCGGTTTGAGTAAGAAAAGCTAACGACCTCACAACTTTTTTCTGCGAGTTAAGTGATTCTTTTGCCGCCGTGACGTGAGACTGACCGATGACGACGACCGATTCATCAACGTGTTTCAAAATCTCATTGACTAGGTTTAAGGGCATATCAGTCTCCTGAATCGTCGCAACCGCTTCTTGCGTGATGAGGAAGCCGCTTTCAGTGAGCTTTTGAATTATGTCGGTTCGAATCATGGCAGTGTGTGATTTGTGGCCTTTGTACAAGATTGTGAACGAACACGAGCGTGGCCAAATCCGTCCTCCTGCTTGTTCTTCGCGCTGAAAGCTGTCTGCTTGAGCGTTAATAGCGGCGGCTCCGAAGCGCATTTCGGCAGGCTATATAAAGCGTCAACTATAACTATGGTCATGACGTCAGCCAGCTTGGTACCGCATTTTACGCTTGCTTGGCAGAGATACATGCAGGATCAAACCAGAAAACGTACAGAGAGATTCTGGAAGACTGATAATTATTGGTTAGCGCTTCTACGTGATATATTAGTTGCGCTATTAATTGTCGCCGTAGTGATATCGATCGTTTATGCGTACACGGGGTCTGTCACTCCTCTTGTAGCCGTCGAATCAGGAAGCATGGAGCCACACATAAATATTGGTGACGTCGTGCTTACGCGAATGACGGATAGAGTCCAAATCGTCACTTACACTGAGGGAAAAGCCATTAATTATCAGAGCTTCGGCAACTACGGCGATGTCATAGTCTACAGGCCAAATGGCGATATGAAAGCGACGCCAATCATACACCGAGCAATGTATTGGGTAAACGCCGGCGACCATCTGCCAAACAATCAAACGGCTGCTAACGCCGGATACATCACTAAAGGCGACAACAACCAGGAGTATGACCAACCGCTGCTCTTAGGTGGAACGCCACCTTTGGAACCGGTCAAGCCCGAGTGGATAATCGGCGTAGCGCAACAGCCCGCCATACCGTGGATTGGAGATTTGCGACTCGCTCTGCCGAGCGTGATCTTAGCCCCCGATCAATACTACGGCACGCAGATCGTCGCCGCGGTCGACACCTTCCACAATGGCGCTTACGTATCACTAGCCAACGTTAGCTTCGCAATGGGTACAAAACTCTCGCCGAGGCCTTTTTAGCGACAATTAGATACGTTTATATCATACATTTCGACATAAGCTTGGCTATGCCGCCATTTCTTACGATTGATGATCTCGACACGCACGGGAGAGTGGTTCTTGTGCGCGTTGACTTGAATTCACCAATCGGTCCCAACGGAGAGATTCTCGATGACGTACGTTTTCGCGGCCATGTCCCGACGATTGCAGCTTTAGGAGATGCCAAGACCGTGCTGCTCGCACATCAATCGCGGCCTGGAAAGCGAGATTTCACCACAATGGAGCTGCACGCCGAAAAGCTCTCCTCGCTCATTGGGAAGGACGTAACGTATGTGGACGATATTTACGGGCGTAATGTGCGCCAATCCGTGAAAGAGATGGAGATTGGAGACGTGGTGCTCCTCGAAAACGTCCGTTTCAGCTCTGAAGAGATGCTCACCGCTCCCGTCGAAGATCTGATTAAGACGCATCTCGTCACGCAATTATCGCTGCTATGCGATCTGTACCTCAATGACGCATTTGGCACAGCCCACCGCTCCCAAACGTCAATCGTGGCTTTTCCGCGCGCCTTGACGTCAGGCGCGGGCAAGCTGATGGAACGAGAGGTGGACATGCTGACACAGGCGCTAACCACTTCCCAACGGCCGCGATTGTTCATGCTTGGCGGCACGAAAGCAGACGACAGCATCAAAGTTATCGAGCACGTTCTTTCAAAAGGCAGCGCGGACAAGGTACTCGTCACGGGGTTAGTAGCAAACATCTTTTTGGCGGCATCGGGAGTCGACATAGGACCCCCAAGCCTCGAAGACATAAAGTCCTCGGGATACGGAAACTATGTCGAAATATGCAAGAGATTGCTTGACAAGTACGACGGCAAAATTGTGACCCCTCTCGATGTGGCACTCGATGATAACGGCAAGCGTCTTGAGGCGCCAATTTCAGCGTTACCAAAGGCCTATCCAATACACGATATCGGCATAGAGACGATTGTGGCGTATTCAGCTGAGCTCAAAGCTGCAGGAACCGTGGTAATGAATGGCCCTGCCGGAGTCTTCGAACTAAAAGCATTTGCGCTTGGAACTAACGAAACATTACAAGCGGCGGCTCAAGCAAAGTTCTCGATTTTGGGTGGGGGGCACATCGCAGCTGCAGCACGGAACATTGGCGTTGACAAACACATCACTCACGTTTCGACCGGAGGTGGGGCTTGTATAGATTTCTTAGCCGGGGACGTCTTGCCCGGAGTCCAAGCGCTTATCGACGCAAAAAACCTCCAGGAGGCATTTTAGCGCCCGTTAGTCAGCTCATTCTGTCGTGGCCGCGCACTAAAAACGTATAAGTATCGGGGAGCATACATAAAAACGCTTTTACGCGCCTCGGTGGCTCAGCCTGGAAGAGCGATTGACTTGTAACTGGGACGCAAAGATGCGCCTGATGCATCGATCGTGGTAACAGATACATTACCGAGCAAGTTATCAATAGGTCGGGGGTTCAAATCCCTCCCGAGGCTTTTTTTCGCGCGCTGAGTAATGGAAAAAAAAGAAAATTCACATTCGAAACGGCGCGCGGGTACGTGCGTCCTCGATCCGAGAGACGTCTTAGGTGATGCAAAAAAAATGATGTCTATAACAACGCTGAGTCTCCCCGAGGCGTGGTACAAAGCAGTCAGGCACATCATGGAATTTGGCAACGTTGTCGATACGGAGTACGGACTTAAAACGCGCCAAATTCTCATGGGCATGATCGAAATCGACAAGCCTAGTTTTGGTTGGCACAAAGGTGACGCGTTTTGTACAAAAGCACGAGTGGAGGAGTACAAGAAGCAGTTCGATCGCGCCTACCTGCATCAGCACCACTTTGAGTACACTTATCTAGAACGACTAGTTGAAGGCCACGGAATCGATCAGCTGGCCTGGATACAGGAGCAACTCTTGAAGAAACGGGTTGGATCCAAACGCATTCAGGCAATCACGTGGATTCCCCAAATTGATTGTCTTAAAGACGAAGACCAACCTTGTTTTCAACGAATTTGGGTGTACCTCCACCCTAATGACAGGCTTGACGTCCATATTATGTATCGAAGCTGGGACGTTTTTCAAGCGTACGAAGCTAACATTAATGCGTTTCTTTCATTAATCAAGAAAGAGATGTTGGAGCCGACAGGATTAAAATTGGGGACTTTGTGCACGATTGGCAATTCAATGCATATTTATGATTACAACTGGGACGAAGCTCACGCAGTGCTGAACAAGTACAAGAAATAGCGAGCTAGATCATTAAAATTTGAGAAAGATCAAATTTTTTTTACCTAAAGACTCGAATTCATTGAAACGAAGCAATATTATTATTTAACGAATATTTTTTTAAATTTTTTGTAAAAATATTTATACAAAAGAACAACTTTGTAGCCATAAGACCGTGACCAAGAACAAGTGACCAAAACATTTTAAGCGAAAGAAATCTGTAATCGCCACTTAACAGATTGTCCGGACCGCCGCTATCGCCTGACCGAAAGAACACGGAGTGAACCATGACGCTGATTGATCACGCAAAGCAAGGAATCACCACTGACGAGATGAAGGTCGTCGCCTCTGCTGAGGGAGTAACACCAGAGTTTATCTGTCGCGGAATTGCGAATGGACGGATCGTAATTCCAGTAAGCCCATATCGGGACACTAAACCGATCGGTATTGGCAAGGGGCTTAAAACGAAGGTTAATGCTTCCGTTGGGACGTCATCAGACATAGCTGATGTCGATCTCGAAGTCCAAAAGACAAAAGTAGCTGAGGCTGCTGGCGCCCATTCCATAATGGAGCTTTCGACCGCTGGCGACTTTTATGAAATCAGACGCAAGGTTATCCAAGCAACTTCCCTCTCCGTCGGAAGCGTACCACTTTATCAAGCGTTTATTGAAGCTGCACGGGATTCCGGCTCAATCGTTGATATGCGGGAGGATGACCTCTTTAGAGTTACCGAAGAACAAGCAAAACTCGGCACCAACTTTATGGCAATTCACACGGGGATAAACTGGATTACACTCGAACGGCTCAAGGCTCAGGGACGGCACGCTGGCCTCTGTTCAAGAGGTGGGGCCTTAATGTCGGCCTGGATGGCGCAAAACGAGAAAGAAAACCCGTTGTTTAGCGAATTTGATTACCTCCTGGAAATCCTCAAGCGACACGAGGTCACCCTCAGCATGGGAAACGGCATGCGCGCAGGCGCTGTGCACGATTCTACTGATAGGGCACAGATTCAAGAGTTAATCATAAATGCGGAGCTCTCTGACAAAGCACACGACTTTGGCGTGCAAACGATAGTCGAAGGACCAGGACACATACCGGTCGACGAGATTCAAGCCAACGTTGTGTTGCAGAAGCGCTTAACGGGCGAGAAGCCCTTCTACATGCTCGGACCTCTCGTAACGGACGTCGCACCAGGCTATGATAACATCGTGGCGGCGATTGGCGCGGCTCTTTCTTCTTCATATGGTGCTGATTTCATCTGCTATGTCACTCCCGCAGAGCATCTTGCGCTGCCATATCCGGAAGACGTGCGCCTCGGAGTGGTGTCAGCTCGCATTGCGGCTCACGTTGGAGACATGATTAAGCTTGGCGACCGGGATGATGACCTCAAGATGGCAGAAGCGCGCAACGAACTCGACTGGGCAAAACAGTTTAAGGTTGCTTTAGATCCACAGACGGCAGCGCAGGTGCGGAAAGAGCGAATGCCCTCAGATGCAAACACCTGCACTATGTGTGGCGAGTTCTGCGCCTATAAAATCGTCAAGCAGTACTTTGAACTTTGAGCGAGCTGCTTGCCGCAAGCCTCTACTCGCCATTTTTATAGCTGTGATGAAGGATGGTTTACGAGATAGAGTGTGGCGGGGTTTGTGGCATAGTAAGCGTACTATCAGTACGCACGAAACCTCGCAGGCGTTCGCGGGCTGTTAGACTAGTTACAGCAACTGTAGGTATCTAAGCCCTTCAACAACACCTAAGCCGTTCGGTTGCTTGGCGACGTAACTTGCAGCAGCCCGTGCCTTAGGATCTGCGTTGCCGACGGCAATTCCCATACCAGCCACTTCTAACATTTGTACGTCATTTTCTGAATCACCGAACGCTGCAAATTTGTTGAGGGGAATGCTAAGTAGTTCCGCGACTTTAGCCAAGCCAACGCCCTTGTTGACGCGCGCGTCCTTGATGTGGAGGGCGAACCCCGAATCAACGACGGTAACGTCGTCACCGCTGTGTTCGACTAGCTTGCGAAATAATTCTACGTCTGAGACCGACAAGGTGTCCCTGCTGTAGGCAATCTCAGTGACGCGTTCTCCAGAGTTAATTCTTTTAAGCGCCAGCAAGCCACTGCCTTCGATTTCTCGGGCTGCTCGGCGACATGCGTCAATATTGCCGCTGACAATCTTTGATTTGCCATCAGTAACGATCCCTCCGTTTTCAGCTATCACGGCCGAGATGTTGCCGATTGTGACCGCTAGTGCAGTAGCAAAACACAAAATGTTGCCAGTCGCTAAAACAACTGGGATGGTTAACTGTCGAATGGATTCAACGGCGGCCAACTCAAGTGAGCGGTCGCGAAAGGTTAACGTGCCGTCGATATCAAACGCTACAGCTTTGATCAAGGTCACGGTCAACGGTGGATAAGGACAACAGCGAAACGCTTGAGCCTGTGCTCGTTTAGTCGCGTATTCCTTCAGATTCCACCGAAAATATCGCTTCGCCTTCAGCAAGGTTCGGAGAGTCTACAAGGCGTGCTATGCGTTTGCCTCCTTTCGATTTTCTTAAATACAACCTGAAAGTCGCAGTGTGTCCTAATATGTGGCCACCGATCGGTCGGGTTGGATCGCCGAAAAAGGCGTCAGGTTTTGCCTGAACTTGATTAGTGACGAGTACGACTGCATTATTCAACGTTCCAAAACGCATAAGGTCGTGCAGGTGCTTGTTCAGCTTTTGCTGCCTGTCTGCAAGCGTACCTCTACCAACATATTCAGCTCTAAAATGGGCAGTTAGCGAGTCTACGATAAGAAGTCTCACAGGACGCTCAGTCGCCTTAAGTTGTTCCGATAGCTCGCTTGCCGCTTCGACGAGCAGTATTTGGTGATTGGAATTGTGGGCTCTCGCGACGTGGATGTTTCTCAGTACGCCTTCGTGATCGAGATTGAGGCCTGCCGCGATCTGGCTGATGCGTTCTGGTCGAAAGGTATTTTCGGTATCAATTAGTATGCACGATCCGTCAAGGCCACCGCTTTCACGCGCGAGCTGAACGTTCACCGCAAGCTGATGCGCAACTTGCGTCTTTCCTGAGCCGAATTCTCCGTAAAGCTCGGTAATTGCTTGGGTCTCCACACCCCCGCCAAGCAACTCGTCAAAAGCCTTGCTCCCGGTCGTAAGTTTGCCTACGTGTCGCCTTCTTTCAAGAATGACATCGCCTGTCTCAAAACCGCCAATGTCTGCAGCTTGGCGCGCCGCTATTATGATCTTGGAGGCGGTAACCTCACCGAGATCCGCCGCATTTGATAACTCCGAAGGGGATGCTACGGCAACTGCTTCCACTGAGTTAAAACCAGCTTCCTTCAACTTTTCTGCGGTAGCAGGGCCTACGCCTGGCAGGTCTTCTATGCCAAAACCATCAATTTCTTCTACCTCTTCCATTTACTCAACCCCCCCTTTTTTCGCAACTTTTGAAGAGTCGTGAACGCTAATCACTTGTTGCCCTCTAAAGACTTTTGAGTGCAGAGCGAAAGTGTTGTCGTATTTCTGTCCATCAAATGAATCATTGAAGCTCATTGAGCCTTCGCTTGATTGTCTCGAGCTTTCGCAAAGCCACGTCCTGGGGTGATTTTGATATGCTTTTTGCGTCAAACTTGTCGTTCGTTTTGACGCCGACAACCATAACCTCATCCCCGACGGCCAGCATCAGATTGTCGAATGCTTTGTCAAAAATCACGTAATCGACCCCGTTGTCGACACACACGGCCTTAGCCGATGATATTACTGTCCCAGCAATGCCAGCATCAGCACCAGCACTTTCTTGAGGGGCCGCGTACTCTTTTTGGGCGCGTCCGCTCTCATCTGCTAAGCAAAGGCCGCTTCTCCAGTCTACGCTCAGTTCGAGCTGATTATTGAGCCCATTTTTCGGCATGCAATCGCGCAGCGTGATCTGGCTCTGTGTATCCTCTTCAGAGATCGCTAGCGCTTTGTCGCCCCAAAGGGCGACTCGTATTTTACCCGTCTCGTCGCTCACCACCACGTTTCTGACTTTTCCTGCGCTGCCATTATTTCGGGTGAATTCGCGGAGAGCGCCAACTTCTTCGATGATTCCTGCGACGGTACATGGGATGTCCACCTGGACGTCCTGAACAGAGATGATCTTCTCAACAAACTCAATGTGCCCCGTCCCTTTTTGGAGCGATCCCCGATTGCCTACGTGCACTTCGAGCCGTCCGTACCGTTCGCGGGTATACCCGTTCTTAATGTCGAGCACGTCCCCCGAAACAAAATCAGCTACATTCTCAGCAATATCGTCCCAAAGCGTCACGCGCACCCTTCCGGTTTCGTCGCCTATCGTCACGTTAGTGACCTTTCCAACGGAACCATCGCGCTTAGAAAAAGTACGTACCTGATCAACCTCGAGTATGACCCCGCTTACGTCAACCCCATTTAGCCCTGCGATGAGCCCAGCGATACGCTCAGGGCCTTTAGGAGACTCCATTTCGGTTTTGGCGACCGATTCATCGACCTCAATTTCTCGCGCATTTACTTCTATGCCATATGGCCCATCCCTCGCGACTCCGGCAATCTTTAGAGTCTGCCCAATTTGAAGCTCTTCTACGTGTTGTGCGAGGTCATTCCACAAAACTACGCGAATTGAACCCGTTGCGTCCGACACGACAAGATTGGCGACGTATCCTACATCGCCGTCACGGGAGAACTCTCGTGTCGGTGAGACGCGCGTAAGCTTGCCAACAAATGCGACAGTTCTCGTTTGTCCATCAATTTGTGCGATCTGCACGACCGTGTCGATGCCGAGCTCGTGGGCGACGAGCAGGGCCGCCGTCTTCTCATCACACAAGCCCGACATGTCCTCCACCTTCTGCCGCACCCTAGCCGCGAACTCTTCTCTTGAGATTGTAGTGGTGAGGCGCTCGTAGATGCTCGCCAGGTCGTCGGAGAGAGCGTCCATATTTCCTTGCACTTACCGTAGTACACGCCCCTATCTTAATAACTTTGTCAAAAGAGATACCGGCACGTTGGAAGCCCAATAAGACAGTGGCAGGTAAGAAGCCGCGTTGCTAGAACGGGGCATCATGGCCGCACGGTTGCCGTGCGCGCAGCCTTTTTCCGCGATGAAATATTTTTTATACTTTCTTCGCGTGTTATGAAAGCGGCCTACGCGTTGTTTTTTCCATGAGGGGCAAATCGAGCATGGAGCAGACGATTTCCGAGAAGATATTCTCAAAATCTGTGGGAAGAGCCGTGAAAGCGGGCGACTTTGTCGAAGCTGCAATAGATGTCGCTATGATTCATGATATTACAGGACCTCTTGCAGTAAAAACCCTCTACGAAATAACCGACCGGGTATGGGACCCTACAAAAGTAATCATGCTTTTTGACCACCAGGTACCTGCTGACTCGATCGACGCCGCACTCAACCACTTAGAGCTTCGGAAGTTTGCAAAGAGACAGGGGATCCTCAACTATGATGTGCAAGAGGGGGTGTGCCACCAGGTCATGGTCGAAAAGGGTCACGTGCTTCCGGGGGAACTCGTCATCGGCGCTGATTCACATACCTGCACCTACGGGGCCTTAGGAGCGTTTGCGACCGGTGTTGGCTCAACCGATATGGGGGTGGCCCTTGCTTCGGGAAAGCTCTGGTTCAAAGTGCCAGAGACCCTCGCGTTTGATATTAATGGAAAACTTGGACGGCGTGTGTCTGCCAAAGATCTGATACTCACTATCGTTGGCGACATCGGCATAAACGGCGCCACGTACCAGGCGTGTGAGTTTCGCGGAGACACTGTCACGCACATGGACATCGCGAATAGGATGACCGTGTGCAACATGGCAATCGAGATGGGGGGAAAAACGGGTATAATCGCCCCCGACGAAACGACAGCCACGTTCTTAGAAGAACGAGCAATCGGCGGAGACTTTGCCCTGGGCTCAGACGATGATGCGATAAAAATTGTGCGACGCTATGCTGCGACTGAGATGGTGCCGATGGTCGCAAAACCCCATCAAGTCGATAACGTAGTCCCTGTTACGGACGTCGTAGGGCAGCACATAGATCAGGTCTTTATTGGCTCGTGCACAAACGGTCGGTACGAAGATCTAAAAGCAGCTGCAGAGTTACTGGAAGGCGAGACGGTGGCACGTGGAGTCCGGTTGATCATCATTCCGGCTTCAAGGACCGAGTACCAGAAAGCGCTTAAAACGGGCCTTATGGATATCTTTACCGACAGCGGCGCGCTCGTAGAGGCCCCGTGTTGCGGGCCGTGCATGGGCGGGTCATTTGGGATACTAGGTCCCGACGAGGTGGGTCTAAGCACTTCAAACAGAAACTTCGTCGGAAGACAGGGAAGCCCGGGGGCTTCAGTGTACCTCTGTTCACCGGCGACGGCTGCAGCGTCCGCGATCGACGGCGAAATAACCGATCCGAGGTCGCATTAGGAGCGGAACATGACACGACCAAAAGGGAGTATTACGGGTAGGGCGTGGAAGTTTGGCGATAATATTGACACAGATGCCATCATTCCAGGCAAGTATCTCGTGCTCAACTCGTCACAAGATCTCGCAAACCACGCGTTCGAAAACGTCCGCCCCAACTTTGCTCACCAAGTCATCAAAGGAGACATCGTCGTCGCTGGAGAGAACTTTGGCTGCGGTTCGTCACGAGAGCACGCCCCGTTGGCTTTAAAAGATAACGTCAGTATCGTTATCGCGCGTTCGTTCGCACGGATCTTTTTTCGGAATGCTATTAACATCGGATTGCCTGTCGTCGAATGCGACACAACCGAAATCGAGGACGGGGATATTCTGCACGTCGATCTGGAAAAGGGCACCATCTATGACGAGACTAGGAAAAAAGAGTACGCCATAACGCCCATTCCGTCGTTTATAAAGAACATCATAGAAGCCGGCGGACTCGTCGAATACGTAAAAAGCGGCACGAAGCTTAAAAAGCGAGAGCCCCGCGAAACTGAGACGGATTTGTCGTGGTAACCGGTTTCAATGCTTCTCGAGCGCTAACGGTGAAGCCAAAATGAAGACGTATAAAATCCCGACAATTGCTGGAGACGGCGTCGGACCAGAGATCATCGCCGAAGGGAAAAAAACTCTCGAAGCAGCCGGCCGTATGTATGGGTTCGATATCGAGTGGAAAGAGTACCCGTACGGAGCCGAGCATTACCTCGCAACGGGAAAGCTCTTGTCAGAGGATGCGCTCAAAGAGCTGAGCAACTATCGCGCTATCTACCTCGGCTCGGTCGGCGACGCGCGCGTCCCCCCTGGAGTCCTCGAGCGCGGGATACTCTTCGCACTGAGGTTTTATTTCGACCAATACATAAATCTCCGTCCTATTCGGCTGCTAGAAGGCGTAGAGACACCAATTCGAGATAAGGGCCCTGATGATATTGATTATGTGGTCGTGCGCGAGAACTCTGAAGACCTCTACGTGGGCGTAGGAGGCCGTGTCAAGAAAGGCAGCGCCCACCGCGACGCAGACGTAACCCGCAACCTATACAACGTAAAGTTCGGCCTTGACATCGACTCTGATAGCGACGAAATAGCCTATCAGCTAGGACTAATATCAGCTGAGGGCACGAAGCGCATTATGCGGTACGCTTTTGAGCTGGCAACCCGAAGAGGGAGGCACTTATCGAGCGTCGACAAAATGAACGCGATGACGGACATTTATGGCTTCTGGCGTCAGATATTCACCGAAACGGCCTCGCGTTATCCAGAAGTTAAGACCGATTTTAACCTCGTCGACGCAATGACCATGTGGCTGGTGAAGAATCCTGAATGGTTTGACGTCGTTGTGGCTCCAAACTTGTTCGGCGATATCATAACAGATCTGGGAGCTATGGTGCAAGGGGGTTTAGGGCTTGCTCCGGGCGGCAACATAAACCCTGAAGGAACGTCAATGTTTGAACCGATTCACGGATCAGCGCCAAAATATAAGGGACTTAACAAAGTTAACCCAATTGCTACGATTTGGGCAGGGGCAATGCTGCTTGAGAGTCTTGGCGAAATACAAGCTGCGAACGGCGTTATGAACGCTATTCAACGCAACCTGCGCAAGCGTAAAGTGCGAACGTATGACCTTGGAGGCAGCTCGACTACGTCAGAAGTCGGCAGTGACATAGCAAGATACGTCGAAAGCCCCCGCCGCTCAGATTAAATATCGATTTATACCGTTAAGCACATAGAGATACGCGAGTCCTGGTGGGGTAGTGGATATCCTATGAGCCTGCGGAGCTCAAGACTCGGGTTCAAATCCCGGCCGGGACGCTC
>DASPOC010000102.1:0-45720 GCA_035626195.1 Bathyarchaeia archaeon
AGTGGTACTCTGTAGAGGTCGATCGGCTTGAACAGGGCCTCTTCAGCAGGGGTCCACGTCTTTCGCGGTGGGATGTATCGGGCTAAGCGCTCATTTAATCTTTTTATTCTGTCTTTGATTTCCATCGGCGCTTCCAAATTGACCATTTGTGCTACATCGCAACGACATGTTGAAGCGCAACTACTACATAAACTGCGTCGTTTCTGCATTATTCAAAATTAATGAATAATTGTTAGTTGGTCCGGCATTGTTGCCAATTCAGCAAATTGTTTCTTGCATTTTTGGATCGAATTCGAAAGACCTTTATGCGGAAAGGATATTTTTGGGAACTATGTGGACAGATGCGTGCGTCTTCGCTTCGCATCACCTCGACGAGACGCAACGCATCTGCGACCGCGCGGGCGGTGCTCTGGGCCGGTCGGATGATCGCCGACGCGAAGATGGATGAACTGACCCGCACGATGGATCTCGAGCGGGCGCTCCGCGGAAAGGTAGGGCGCGTGAGCCCCGCGTTAGCGATCGCGCAGAAGGACCTGCTCGGGCGCAACACGCGCGTGCCGTTCTGGGCCTGCGTGTTCCCGCTCGCGTTCGGGGTGGCCTCGTCGTCGTAGGGCGGTTCTGGCGTCGCCAACGGGCGTACACTAAACGGAGCAAGGCGTGAAGAAAAAAATCCTGTTCATGGCCGAAGCCATCAGCTGGTCACAGTTGGTTCGGCCTATGGTCCTCGCGCGCGGGCTCGACCCGAGTAGGTACGAGGTTCACTTCGCCTCCGCGCGGTTCGACGAGCGCCTGTTCCACGGCACGAGCTTCACGCGCTGGCCGATGACCTTGCTCCCTGCCGAGAAGATCGAGGCCGTTGTTGCCTCTGGCTCACTAAGACGCTTGTATGGCAAGGCGATCCTGGAGAAGTACGTCGCCGATGAGCTGCGCCTCTACGAGGCGATCCGCCCCGACCTGGTGGTCGCCGATGGACGTTTTTGGTCGACCCCGGTTTCCGCGCCGGCGTTCGGCGTCCCATGCGCGACCATCGTCGACGCGTACTGGAGTCGTCGCGCTACGCGCGGGCGGTTCCCCATGCCCGACCACCCGATCATCCGATTACTCGGAGCGCCAATTGCCGAGAAGATATATCCCATCGTGCTGCCCACGATCCTCCGTTACATGGCCGCGCCGACGAACCAGCTGCGCAGGGAGTACGGGCTGCCCGACCTCGGCGACCTCTTCGACGTGCTCACCTGGGGCGATCGCCTGCTGTTCCCCGACGATCCGCTGATCACCCCGCTCACGCATCGAGCCCCGCACGAGACCTTCCTCGGCCCGGTTCGTTGGTCGCCGCAGATCCCCCTTCCCGCGTTCTGGGACGACCTCGGCCGCGATCGACCGATGATCTACGCCACCCTCGGCTCGTCGGGCGCGGCCTTCGCGGTGCCGCCGGTGCTCGAGGCCCTCGGCGGCATGGACGTCGACGTGGTGTTCTCCACCGGCGGGCGCTTCACGCCGAAGAACCCTCCGCGCAACGTGCGGGTGGTCGAGATGATCCCCGGCGACCTCGCCGCGCAAAAGGCGGAGTTGGTGGTGTGCAACGGCGGCGCGAGCACCGGGTACCAGGCGCTCGCCGAGGGGACGCCGATCGTCGGCATTCCGTGCAACCTCGACCAGGTCCTCGCGGCCATCGCGATGCGTGACGCAGGCGCCGGAGTGCTCCTGCGTGCCGCAACGGTCACTGCGGCCAAGGTCCGCGCCGCCGTTAAGCGCGTGATACACGAAGCGAGCTTCGAGCAGATGGCTCAGCGCGCGGCCGCCTCGTTCAAAACCTTCGATCCCCACGCCCGTTTCTGCGCGGTCATCGACGAGGTCACCGCGCGCGGCAGCATAGCGAACGAAACGATCAGGAGCAGGGCCGTGCCTTACATCAGCGGGCAATCCGAGCCCGTTTTCTATTGAAAATCGCATTGCCAGGCGAATCTGTCCGTTACGCAATCGAACAGAAGTCCAATACCAATATCGCACAATAAAGAGAACAACTCGATTTGACAATAAACTCAATGGCAGCAATGCAGAGTTTACAGCCCTTGCAATATAGGTAGTTTACTTCGATCCCGCCCTTTTGCGCACTCAAAAGCTTCTGAAGAATTCGTCAGGAGTCGGACAAGACGCGGTGGATTTTTACCGACTGGCAGATCGATTCCATGTGAGATAGTTCGCAGCGTGTAATCGTTGCGACTACTACAAGCCCTCTACCGCTACTGATATAGCCTTCCGCCCGACGTTTTAGTTGACGGTCTATGAATGTAGATAAGATATTGCCTCACTGCGACTTCTTCCGACGTCACAGCCAATGGCATTACTTGTCAATCCTTAAGCATCGGCTCGTTATGTAAAAAAGGCTACCTACGAGGAACAACAATACGGTTTAAAAAGAGTTTGTCAACTTGAGCTGGGTCTTGGTTTCAAAGCGGATTTATTACAGGTAAAAGCTTTGGCTTAATTGATTGCAAAGAACAGGCTTTCGGAGATAATAAATGCAAGAGAAATGTGGCAATTTTAGAAACAAGCTGAAGAAATGGCACGGCGTTTCACGCGCATCAGATCTTATCGGATAATCTATTATCAGTTTACGAGTCATTTGTGATATGTGGTACAGCATTATGAATCATGTCTATCAATCAGCAGGCGAGCGCCAAACCGATACCACTGAAAAGCTTGATTACGCTGATAGATGGATCGGAGACGCCATAGCGGTAATACCCCATCCAGGCTTTTTTGTGTTAATGGAAATTGATATGACGTCCTGTGATGACCTAATTCAACAATTCCGTGACAAAGGGGTGAAAATAACATATACGCATATCTTCGTTAGGGCCGCGGCACTGGTTTTATCTAAACATCGTGATTTGCATCAGCTTATTAAAGGCACTCGACGGCTACTTCCCGGAAATGTAGACATTGGCTTATCTGTGGAAGGGGATTCTGTTGCTGCTCCGGTAATGGTGATCGCGAATGCCGAATCAAAAACTTTGCAAGAAATTGCGCATGAGGTTGTTAACCGTGCACCGGAAATAAGGTCTGAGGATACAAAAAAGCTACGCGATTATCGTAGGTGGGGAAGGGTCGTCCCTTTTGGGTTTTTGCGTCGATGGTTTCTTCGTATAGCACTTAACCAACCAGGGTTCATCCGTAAACGCGTTGGCACGTTCCAGGTTACAACGGTGAGACAAGTGGATGTAGTTGCCCCTCTGGTTCCTACAGCTGGCGCGATCTTGGGAGTCGGGCGTGTTCGTGATCGTGTGCTTGTGATAAACGGAAAACAAGAAATTCGCCCTACGGCATTCGTCTCATGCTCGGCGGATCACAAGCTATGGGATGGCGCAAGAGCTGCAAAGTTCATGACTGCGCTGAGCGACTTACTTCAATCGAACGAATTGAAGTCAGATTACTGAATCTGTTATCAAACACTAAAATTACCATGTCGGGGGTTTTTACCTCTTCTGTCCTTTTTTTGAGCTAACCCGTATTCATCATCACCGCTTCTAATAGGTGACGATCGTTGACGAAAAACTATCTCATTTATCCTCGTTTCCTCATTAATGCAATTATTAGTTCTTGACTGGACAAAGAGAGTTTTTGGTTCGCGCGCAAAAAAATAGAGAGATTAGAAGCTCTTCGGGAGAATCCCAAAAGCCAACATAATCACGGAAAATATCGGCTCATTATTGGCAATTTTTGTTCAGTCGGAGGTAACTGTCCAATAATCGTTGGCGTGAAGCACCCGGCAGAGTAGCGATTATGGTGACCGTTTGTAGCACGGTTTGGACGAGGAAGTAGGCAGACTGCGAATGAGGCGATATGCTAATAAGAAATGACGGTTGGATTAGTCAAGAATTTTATCGATCGTTCGGGGTGTGCAGATCAGCGATGACGCCATAATTGGTACACGATAGTCGTAACAAAAAAAGTTTAGCAATAGATGCTGAAGTAGAGGTCCATCAGCGAAGTGTACTCTATCACCCGTCATCCTGGCACATAAGCTAATTCCACCAACGACCGTCGACTGAACGTGTGAATCGTAGGTCTGTCCCACACTTAAAACTGGTTGGTCCCCAAACGCTCACCCAGATATTTGTAAGCTGATGGGCTGTGACTTTAATTGTACAATCTAATTATGCTCGGGGCTTAGCCTTCGCTTAGCTTTGAGTTATATATCGGTTATGCGGCTACTTGGATTGAGTTTCTGCGCACCCCTGTAGGTATCGATACGCACCGGCGTGGCGTCCAGCCTTCAGATCAGGTGGACGTCGACTAAGCTTATCGGTATTAGAGATAATTGGTGTGACTGTCGACTGGTACTTCGAGTAAGTCCTCAGCGAGAAGCTGAACGCAGAAAAAAAATCCCGCATCACGGACTGAATTCTGTCGTAAAATGTGGAACAAACTTAATGAGAGCCCGTGGTATTATCATCATATCATTTAAAAATAGGTTTTGTGAAAACAAAGAAGGAAGAGGTATGCAGCAGACTGCGGAGAAAAATAAATCGAAGGTTTTTACGCCAGGTGAAATCGGCTCTCTAACGCTTCGAAATCGAACGATCAGGTCCGCATGCTTCGAGGGAATGTGCCAACGCGCCACCCCTAGCGATACACTTATAGAACACCACAGAAAAGTGGCTGCAGGTGGCGTCGGTATGACGACAGTGGCTTATTGCGCCGTCTCGAAAGACGGAGCCGCCTTCCCGCACGAGATGTGGATGCGGCAGGAGATCGTACCCACACTGAAGAAACTGACCGACGCCGTGCACAAGGAAGGTGCAGCCGCCTCCATTCAACTGGCACACTGCGGCTTCTTCGCCAGCAAGGCCGCCACCGGCATCACCCCCATCGGGCCGTCCCGCAAGTTCTGCAGCTACCGTTATAGTTTCTGCCGTCCGATGACAACGAAGGACTTGGACAGGGTCAAAGAAGACTTTGGCAAGGCGGCGCTGATGGCGAAAAAGTCCGGATTCGACGCCGTAGAAATTCACGCAGGACACGGTTACTTGCTCAGCCAGTTCTTATCACCGTGGACCAACAGCCGCGCGGATGAATATGGCGGCCCGCTTGAGAATCGCGTGAGATACCCGGCATCGGTAATCAAACAAGTGAGAAGCGTCGTCGGTCCGGATTTCCCGATACTGGTAAAGATGAACCTCGAAGACGGCTTTAAAGGCGGCCTGACAGTCGATGAGTCCGTAGAGGTGGCCAAACGATTTGAGGCCGAGGGCGCCAGCGCGCTAGTGCCAAGCTGCGGGTTTACCGCCAGGACGTCGCTGTATATGATGCGCGGCCACACACCGCTCGCAGAGCTCGTGAGGTCAGAGAAGAACCCGGTTGCGAAGATGGCGACATTCATGTTCGGCCGGTTCCTCGTTAAGGACTATGAGTTTAAGGAGATGTTCCTTTTCGAACAGGCGAAGAGGATACGCGCGGCGGTAAAGATACCCGTTGTTTACATCGGCGGCATCCTCTCAATGCACAACATGAATAAAGCGATGGACGAAGGATTCGAATTCGTCCAGATCGGGCGAGCAACGGTGCGCGACCCCAACATCATCAAAAAGATGATTAGTGGCGAGGTGACTTCATCGGATTGCGACCACTGCAACAGGTGCATCGGTGAAATGGCGGCTACAGGAGTATTTTGCACATCTGAAAAGAAAGGATTGCTGAAGGAATCCTGAAGAAGCAATGTGTATGCGGCAATGGCATCTTCGCCGCCGCGACAAAAGTGATTGTTGTCAATAATCTGAGGGGGGCGGTATGAAGAACGTACTGATCACAGGCGTCTCTGGATATCTTGGTACCCTGTTAGCTAAAAGAATTGCGCAAGAAGCAGAGGTAGAGCGGATTATTGGGATGGATATAACGGAACCTGCCTTCCAATTTCCTAAGTTCAACTTTATCAAACACGACGTGAGACGGCCTTAATGGTTTGAGTAATGATACTCTGTTTCTGTGCAATCAACCGGCAATCCTGCGTGAATCGCCGGCACTCGATTTCCTTGAACGATGAATAAAGAGGGACCAGGTGTGATAAACAGGAGCATTAAGCACCGACTTCCTGCTTCAGTTTAGGATTATTGTTTGAAATATTGGTCAGGCGTTTCTTTTAAGGATCGAGTCCTAATTGTGAGATTTTTTTGGTGCTTGCGTTGCCGACCGATAATACGAAAACAGTTCGAGTTGAAAAAGAATCACATGCCGCCCCAACGTCTTCTATGCCTGCGGAGGGCCTTGCTTAAGCAGCTCCTGAATCTTCTCTGCTCCCGGAACTGATTGCTGCCACAAGATTTCGAAGGTGGAGACGAGATATTTAACATGGGTAGGTTCATCCGTCCAGAGCATGCTAACGGTTTCATCAAGCGAGACGCGCGTGATATCGATATTAATCGCACTCCCACAAATCCTTCTATCAAATACTGTGAACATTATACCACCATACTGGTCAAAGTGACGCGCCTCCGCACCAATGTCTAGGTATTGTTGCATCGATTCTAAATATGGGTACGAGACATCAGTTATGATTTTCATCACCCCCCCACGGTCTATAAACGCTTTTGTCTCCTCGAGTGTAAATAGAGAGCCCACGACTGACAATATAGGAGGACAAACCATCAGCCATTCCTCCTCTGATGAGTTCAAGGTACTCATAGCTATCGCTATGAGTTCGTTCAGGCTTTTAATAATCTTAAACGTGCAAACCTCATCGGATGGCCTGAATCGCTGCTGCATCGACAGCTCCCGAAGCTCCTGCTTTTTCCTTTCCATTTGGCGGAGCTCACTCTGCTGCTTTTTTAGTGCAGCGTCAAGGGCAGCGTCGAGGTCTACCGCCGCGTAAAGCGTTGGTGAATCGAGCGATGGACGGACCATGCCTTTCTCGATGAGGCTGGTAAGCGTGCGGTGTACGTCTTCGCGGTACGTCTTGAGCGATTTGGCGAGCGGGGAGGGGGTTTTAGGACCGTACTTGAGCAGGTGAAGGTAAGTCCGGGCCTCTTTCTCGCTGAGCCCGAAACCAGTCAAGTGGCTGATGAACTCGTTGTCCGTGGTCATCAGTAATCACAATGAACGTCAGCTGAATGGTAGATATAGGTATTGTAGTGCCTTCCTTATTCTGACAAGAAAAGAACTAAAAAACAAAAAAAGGATAAGCTTCAAGCCTCGCAGCGGAACGCACCGTCGAGTTCGCAAATAATTACGACGCGCAGAATATGCTTCTAGCTTTTTTCTCCCGGCAGCACTGAATTTACCCTGCTTTCTTGAGGCATAGCAGGTGTAGGCTCAAGTAGGCCACGCTCCAGCCAGGCACAACACAAAAGCGGGTTTTCTGCATAACTTCTTCTTTAGTTGACCCTCGATGGTTACGATCGGTATAGGTTTGTGGGAAACAGATCGATGAAACGCGCGTAGGGGGTAGGCGTTAAGTATGCATTACAACCACGCTTGCGGTAGCCGAATCATCGAGTAGGAACGTGATCGTCTTTGGGCAGTGATTTTGCGCTTTGAGATCGGTTGCATAAGTGAGAGTTACATCATGAGCACATTATTCACCCCCTAGGCGCTTAAAGAGTAGGCGCCGCACTCAGGCAAAGAAAAGCCCACCAAGAACGATCAGGCACAGTTTAGTGGCTGTAACGAAAGCCGAGAAATAAGGGCACTCAAGCAGACGTCAGATCGTTCCAACGATTCATTTTTTGACCATTTAGACACCGCAGTACCGCTTTTACGGTCGCATTAGAACCGAAGCCTTTATAATATCTTCTGAACGTTTTTAGGCGTCTTGTAAGGTCTTGCGAGAAAGTTATGCGCGCATACAAAATCGCCCCATTTTCTGTAGTCATTCTTCTCATTACGGTGCTATTTGCAGGTGCCGTTACCGTAAGTGCAGCGCCCACTGCACAGACCGTCCAGACCAACACGCCAACTATTTATTACGTTCCTCAAGCAGGATCAACGTGGGTCAACCACGGGACGGCAGGCGCCAGTTATAACGCTTACGTGAGCACGCCCAGTTTGTTTCAAATCCAACCAAACGGCTTCCCGTATTGGGGCCCCATTGCGAAAAATGATTTTGTCAGCATCCCGGCGGGCAGCGCAACTAACAACCAGAACGTCGTGTCGTGGGAGATAGGTTTTCATTTTGGCGGAACAGCATCTTGCCAGCGTTATCAGAAGATCTGGGATAAGGCGTGTGGCGGCTTTGTCTTTGAAATTGACACCTTAAATGGCGCTAATGGCTGCTACCTTACCATATGCCGTGCTACGACCGGCGGCAGCGGCATGCGGTGGTACATACCAACTGATTCCGTACTGCGCGCAGGCCATAATTATTACATTCAAATTTCGTGGGACACTAGTGCCGGCCCGGGAAAAGAAGCATATCCAGCGGTCTGGATCGGTGAGGACGGAAACGCGCCGGTGCATCAAACGCACTGGGACGAGAGCGGCGCCGCTCTTGCCGGAACTGGATCCTGGTATAATGATGCGGTGGGTTGTGTGAATCTGGGGAATACGGCTTCAGACGCTGGCAACCACGCGTCAGCGGAGACAGCTTGGCTCAACGGCGGCATCTTTGTTTATCGGCAATACAATTCAATCGTCGATTTTAGCAATGGCGGAAGCTGGAACACCGACAAACTGAGCTGGACTTAGCCGCGTCTATATCAGACGAAGAGGGCTGCAGGATGGCGCTTCTCGAAAAAAGCGAACGAGTAACCTAAACCCTTATTTTACCTTCGCCAAAGAGGCTGGCAACATTAACCAACAGTAAGCTGTTTAAGCATACGCCACAACGATGTCCTCGCCCTTAAGTTTCGTTCGGTCATCCTCCTCCGCAACTAATCACAAGTGAGCCTCAAGGGGTTTTACTGCCTTCCATCCCTTCCTTTCACTTTCGACACCTTCTTGCTCGGTAGTCACCATTAGCACACGTGCACTGGCTATGCGAGCGATACACTCTCAGATCAATAAGGGCGACCCGAAACAGGCCCTTTTACAAGCTCTTTCCTACCTACATTCACGAAGTGCCGCGCGAACAGAGGTAGAGCGTGTGGAATGGCTTGATAGGCCGTTTGAAGGCGGAGTTTGAGCTTCAAGAAGTGACTGGTAAAAGGCAACTCTCAGTAGGCGATGCGGTTCTGGGACGGGTAGTGCGCGCGAGCGTGATTCACAAAAAGCTTCTGATGTCGCGTTTGAACTGTTTCCTTATTTTATTGGAAGCGTACTCGAGACTAGGAATCCATATGACAGCCGTTAACACTGATGCGAGGATTGTGAGCACAGGTTGCCGCGAAGAAATCGGTAAGTTTTCAACTTCAACGTTGTGTCAGCGGGCAACTATGAGCTCTCTCATCATCAGACGGATCCGCGACATTTAACGTGAAAATGCTTTCCTGATTGCCCCGGTTTGGAAAGCGGTATTTCCAGATGACCAAAGCTATTTCTGATCTAGCCGAAACGTTTCCCGCGTCACCATCGACGTCTGCGCCTATTGCATATAGCTCGGCTTCAAGATACGGGGCGTCAGAGTGAGCTTTTTTCTTGCGGCCACGTTTTTTCAAAACTTTGCTTCCGCCTGAATGACGCTTGAGACCTCGGAGCTCGCCATTTGAATCAGCAACACGGAGCTTTGAGAGCCCGATACAAGCACCACCTGAAAAGAGCCCCTGAGTGGAACTTCTATATTCGCAAGACGATGGGACAGACTGAAATCCCGTCAAGTCCGATCTCCGAGAAGCAAAAAGGAGAGCTTGGACAGAGAAAGCAGCAAGAAGAAGGCTGATGTAGTCTGATCGAGTGCAGGTGACCTGTGCAGATTAGAAAGATTATACTTAGGCGGTCGGCGCGAGTTAGAATGAACGCGGATTGACAAATAGCAAGTTCTAGCGGTATTTTAAGGCCACCAAAACACCCAAAACTCCCTACTAAAAATGTGCTACACCGCGCATGAAAAACGCCATGCTGAGAACACAGGAGGCGCTAACCCGTTGACTTTAATTTGCAGAACTGTAACATATCATGCTTTAAACCAAAGCTAACGTCTTTTATCCCTGGCTGTGGCTTGTGTTCGCAACAGTGCAGGAGGCGACGAACTTGATCGAAGACGATGTCGAAGAGTTAAAAAAGCGAGTTGAGCAACTTGAGGCTTGTTGTAAAGAACTCCGCGAGAAAATACGTCCTGAAAGAATAGTGCCAGACATTTACAGATTTGACGAAGAATTGGTAAAGCGGCTAGGGGGCCGCGTTTAGAACAGCGACTTATACCCCACCACACCTTGCAATTTTTTTAAAACGATAGGCGGTCCAGACGGTTAAAAACGAGCGCATCTAAGCTGTTATTGCACAATCTTAGCCTGCTAAATGGCGCTGGCAAATTAACGAAAAAATTGATTTAGTATTTTGAGCTATTGCAAAGTTAATCAGTGAGATCGACATCTCGCTAATATTACATAGAACCACCAAAAAAAGGCCCAGCTTCGGACTCGTGTGAAATTGCCAGCCCTCTCCTGATATCCGTACGAGCCTATGTTGTTCTTGTTTGATTGATCGCACTGCAGCGTGTTTTTGCGCATATTGTCGCGATTCAGCGTCTCGCAAGAAAAGTAGGTATAAATGAAAGATTTCGATTGCTCTGCTATTCGACATAGCAAAGAAATATGTTCTTTGACGTTCTTTTTTTGGCACGATCCGGTTGCTCCGCAGCTGAAGCTCAGCACGATTTCCGAGCAATAGCTGCGGCGTATTCCTTCCCGCAGGCTACAAAAAGATTCGCTTGCAGGGATATCGTACCGGTGCATTGCATAGCAAAAGGAACCGATGCAGTCTTGTGAAGAACGTGCTGTCAAGCTTCGGCTGACTCGGCGATCTCATCGAGACAAACGCGTTTCTGAGAACGTGCACGTTACCACACCAAAAATGCCGGCATAACCGGTATCTTTAAGTCGTGTGTGTAAGCCAAAATTGTAGCAACAGTAGAATAGACCGATCTTGGGTCTATTCATTAAGCTGACTTACTTATACGAGCGCGTTATGGATAATGAAAAGATTTGCAAGAGCTGTGGCGCGAGGAATCAACCGTACGCCGCATTTTGCGCAGATTGCAGCGAGTCGTTCATCCGCCCTGCAACCTCAGCAGCCGCAGTTATCCCTCCCGCCTACCCAGGAAGAGCCTCTAAGGCGATGAGCCATCGTCGCTCTCGCCGCCGCGAGAAGCCATCTCCGCGGTTCAATAAGCGATATATCCTTTATGGCGTGCTAGTCCTTTTATTGTTATCTGTCACAGTGGGCTCGTTTCGCTTCAGTAGCAGCGGCAACACTACCACAGCCTCAGTGTCTTCTCCACCGCGCCCGCTGCACGCGCACCTTATAGTTTGCGTCGGGGATTCGATCACGGCGGGGTTTTCTGACCCCAACAACTGGCCGTATCATCTCAAAACACGGCTCGGCGGGGACTGGGAAGTAGTCAATCAGGGCGTTGGTGGGGCTAAAACTGGGGATATGTTCACCGGTATAGACGCGGCCCTTGCGTTAAACCCGCAATTCGTCATCATAATGGGCGGTACTAATGACCTAGCGAATGGTCAAGTCCCGCTTGCAACGACGCAGGCGAATATCAAAGCGATGTGCACTCGCGTAGAATCCTACGGCGCTGTGCCTATCCTGTGCACCGTCGTACCTAACGGTTACCACCTCTCCCAACGGGATATTTTGAACGCGTGGATAGCCGAGTACGCTAATTTGAAGGGATACAGCCTCATCGATTTTTATGCAGTCATAGACAACCCATCGAATCCCGGAGTTTCTAATCCTGCGCTGGTCATGTCGGACGGCGTGCACCCGAACCCCGCAGGTTATATTGCGATGGGGAACGCAATCGATCTTGATATCTTTACGGGGGGACGCTAACCCTGGTTCACGTGGTTCCCGGAGCTGAGTGTGCGGCCCTTTTCGCGACCTGTGAGGGCGACGGAAAACTTTCACACCGCGCGGAAGACTGTTAAATACGATGTACATAGCATAAGCGTGTCGATGCTGGAGAGCAAGAGCTCGCCCTGTGGGCTACCTCGAAACTTCCGTTTGCGGCGGGCTCACGCTCTGTATTGGCCTCGCAGCCTTTCTTTGCGACGATTTGCAGTCGGAGAACGCGGACACGCCTTACGGCTATGCTGGATCCCAGCCTCTGCTGCAAGGCGATTCACTAGTGACAAAGACCTTTCTGTAAACGCAGTTGTTTCTCTGTTTTTTTGGCCTCGCGATAACTGCTAAACGGGCAACGAAACCGCACAACTAGAGGCAAGAATTCGATATTTTCGTTCTAAACTTGTTTATCTTGAGCCGTAGCGGGGCGTTTTTTTTAGCGCCGACAGCGCGATAGCGTTCGCGGGCAAGCTCTGATAGTTAGGGTTCGTTGTGTCCTCCAGCGTGCCATCGAGCGGTGAGCCTCTTCGGCCCGTTGCCTGAGTACAGCACAGCTGTTTCATCCTAGAAAAGAGGATTCACGTCAGGGTGAATGATGTCATTATCTGCCGCGCAAGTGGTAAATATCATTATAGACTTCGGCAAGCGCCTTATAGGTCAGCGCATACATTAGGGCGTTTCTTATGGTCCACGTCTGGTTGAGGTTAAGCATCTCTGCTCGAACCGGATCGTCAGCGTACTGCACAGGAAGCACGCCTCGGCAGACCGCACGAAATGCTGGCTGGCCCCTTAACGTGGTGCGGTCCTTTCAGAGTACTTTGAGATCTTTGTTGGCAGTTGTTATCGCACCAGCATACTTCGGAGTGACCGTATCGAGCGTCGCGTGCTCGGTAAACTGGTCAGTGCTTAGGTAATGCCATTGAGCGGGGGTGCATCGGCGAGATAGATCTCGAGCTTTGTAGAGGTGGACTCGGCCAGTGTGTCGGTGCGAGTGCTTAATTCCATCTGCAAGAAATTCGCCGTCGATCGCTGCATCCTCATCTCATGAGATGCACGTAGCCACGCTCGCGGCCGTCGCAGTGACGCAAGGAAAAAGCGGGACGAAACGGTTTGGCCTTATTTGCTCGCAAATTTCTGCTCTAAGCGGTCTGACTACTGCTCAGTGAGCGCGTTTGTGAGCATGAATTCGACTGCGCCATGTGCGTAATCCTTCGAAACGCGTTTGAAGGTCTCAACGTGCGACGTTACAGAAAAAAGCGCGTCTAAGCCGTTCACCTTCAACATCGGCGCGTGTTGGTCGCCGGTATCGATGTACGTGGGTCGATCAAACCGTATGCAGATTTCGTGAGAGGGCGTCTCTCGTATCTCGGCCAAGTAGTGTTCGTGCAGGACCTCTCGAACGGTCTTAGCAGCGCAATGCTCATCAAAAAGATGCGTTTGTTCGTCAGGGCTCTGTGCGTCAATCTCTAAAGACCCCTCTTCTCTGAGCTTAGGCATCAAAACGCTCTCTATCCATTCTTCGTCAAATACTGGCGCGATATGTTCAAATTTCGGGATAAAAAAGGTGACGTCAGCGTCAGTCATTTCGATGGTGAAGGGAAAAATGTAGACGTTAATCCCGTGGCGCTCGGCGTAGCTGTGCGCCCATTTTTGATACCCGCTCGATGCGACGAATACCCCCTTGTGCTGCTCTTGCAAATCATTCAGAATGGCACGGAACCTGCTAAGCTCTCTTCGACTGACAGGTTTATCCCAATGTTTTGCTTCTATTGCGCACTTGTGTGCCTTTGTGCCCGCTGCGAACTCCCAGTAGAGATCGACGTGGTGAGTTGCTCCGCTTTTCCCGTGCAGTATCTTGTTAGGTTCAATAACAACGGTCTGGACCGAATCTTGCAGGCGTATCTCGTCAACCAGCTTCGTGACCATCGTCAGATGTGCTCCACTCCTGTGCGCCATACATCGATAGGTGACATTCTAAGCCGTATCAAGTTTTCTATGCGAGCCCGATCCTGGTTCGCTGCCTGGGTTTTCTGAATTCAAGAAGAAAGTCTTGGCGGCGCACACGAGGCCAGGATAGCATCTTGCAGAAGCAATAAACGTGGGGAAGTTGTCGATGAGCGCGTGCCTGCTTTCGCGTAGGTGTGACGTAAAGTTGTCGTCACACTTTCGCACACAAAGCCCGTCTCACGCGGCCTTAAGAAACTTTCTTGCGCAGTCTGGTTTGGAGGTGACTGTGATGGCAAAAACGGTAGTAACCGAGTACGAACGGCACGTCGCCGCCATCATCGAAAGCACGCTTCAGACCTTGATACACACCGATCTCACCGTAGCAGAGATCATTGATGCTGCACACGAGAAAGCGCAGCGAATGATCCAGGATGCCGCCACTATGCAATGATCGCTAAAAACGGCGCGTGCTACTATGGGCGTCACGTAGGCTGCGTGAACGTCGATGATCCGAACTGTAGACGATGCGCAGAGCGCTTAACTAACGCGGTGAACCAGGTAGTTCGACCGACGGTGCAGAAGAATTGAGTAACGGCTAGTTGGGAACGTCAAACAAGAGGGGATATCAAAGGCCAGAAGAATTAAGCATCGGTGTCCGTTACACGAACTTCAAACAAGAGGAGATAATGACTACGACGACCAGAATGAGGAGCAGTATTACAAGGCCGTCTATCAGCCTTCTTTTTCGTAGTTCACGGCTAACGCTGGAGTTCTGCGCATCTGTATTCTCCTTATTGTTCATGCACGTGATAATTTAGTTGGACCGATAAAAAGCTATGCTCCGCCAGCTTTGTGCGCACCACTGTGGGTTTTAACATGGGTCCCTGTTACGCCATTCGTTCACAAGTCGCGTGTCTTGGTTTCTGAAGTCCGTCTGCGCTTCGATGCTACCCAACCATGAGCTGAGGCCGGAAACTAGCATAAAGAGGCCGCTGAAAATAAGAACGGTCGCGAGATCAGCGGCAGCGTGTTTCTTGCTTTTGATAATGGCTACGTTTTGCGAGGTGAAGTTTTGGGCGAGGATACAAATCGTAAGCTTCAGACCCCGAACCTTGAACCTGCAGTAAACGCTACAGACCTAGTGTGTGCGTTTTTTGGGCCTTATTGCAAGTGGGTTGCATAAACGCAATGCTATGTGATTCAACCGGTTACCCGTTACCCCCTCGCGGTTTTAGCTAAAATCTATGAGCGATGTTCCCTGCCGTTATCGCCAGCGACAACTGTGTCGTCTCGCACGCCCTCGGTCAGCAGGTGCAACAGCCGGTCGGCCATATCTGTCTGGGTTGCAAACGACGTTTTCATGAAGCTATTTTCGTCGCGGAGCTGTTCGATGAGCGTGTCTTTTAACTCGATCTCTCGTTTCAGTCGTGCAGCCTCGTTTTCGTTGTCCGCTAGCGCGTAGCTAATGAGTTCGGCAGCAATGCGCGCTTTTGATTTGCCTTCGCCTTCAGCGCGGGTGAGGATCGTGGCGAAGTGCTCGTCGCTGACTGCTGTACAAATTTGCGGCATGTGATGTAAGGCGATTATCCTTGTATAAATGGCTGTCGAATTGTATCAGGGCGAAAATCAATTGATATCGCATCTCGAGGAGATTCTTCAACATTTTTATACTTCAAAAAAAGCTCATAAAGCAAATTAATTCAACTAAAAACTCTTTAGGGAAATATATGCGATAAAGCGTGTGCGCTATTTCTTTATTGGGGATTAGTATATATCCATGCAATGCAAATGTTGTTTCGCCTGATATGTCGCGTTGCTTCCGGCAGTAGAGAGGGTACGGGGCAACCTGCCTCCACAAACAGGAAGGTATTGGGGGTGGTACGCGAGCATTTGGACGTATCCCGCGGACAAGGAACAACAACAAACAACGCAAGTCAAACCGCAACGACCTGTGGCGAACGTGCGGTCTAAAAGTGGCGTTAGGACGAGAAACGACAACGGCGTGGCGCGTTTTTTTTGCGAAGAAATGGCACCTCTTTGTGAAGATGAAGTACCTGCTGCGCATGGGCCTCGTCTTCTTTACAAAACCTCGGTAATCTTAGCTTGTAGAGAGCCACTGGACAAAAGTGCGTCCGTCACTGGCTATTGACTTGCGTACCTCAACTGATTCTGACTGACTCTCTCACAAGATTTTTTGCCGCGAGCCGAAACCATGAAACTCACTCAAGGATGGCCTCAATTGCTTGAGGAAGAACTAGGATGACCAAACGGCGTCTGCTATCTCTCTCTGCGATAATGGTTGCGGTCGCGCTATTGTGCTTTTCTGCGCTGGCTGCAATGCCCGCAGCGGCGGCCACTAGTGTCAATACGTCCGCGCCTGCATCCGGGGTGCGTGGGCAACCCACGCCAAACGAGACCTCATCAAGCCCTTCGGCAGCTCAGATACAAAACAAATCGACAATAGCGGATCTGCAATCACAAACGCTTACGATTCCGTTAATGCCTTTTCAGCTCACCGCTGCGAATCAAACGGTTTCAGAACCTACGTCATCGAGTGCGTCGGCGACGGTCGCGGCAAGTCAAACTGGAGGGGCAGCCAGTATCGCACCTAGTGCCGACACGGCTGCAGGCAATGCTGCGAACCCTGCGGACTCCGTCACCACAAACGTAACGCAGCAGACGGCTGATAACGGGTCGCTTGCGCCAATCCCGGTTTCAGCAGGAGGTGGTGGGAGTGGACTCATCCTGGTGATTTCGCTAAGTTGTGGGACAGCAACCGTTTTCCTCGCCCTGATGCGCTACTGGTCGTTTTCCTTTGATGAGGGGGCAGAGGCACCTTCTGATTTGAACGATGCAGACGTTGTTCATGTGCTAGGCTCTGCATATTCGACGCTCGAGAACGTCGAATATTGGCACGCTGCCGAAGGGCCATAACGAGGGCACAACTGAACTTTTTTAGCCTAGAGCGAAAACGAGGGCCCCTGCTGCGTTATGCAACGGTCCGCCGTAAGATGACACTCGTACTCTAAGCTGATCTAACGCTAGAACGGCTTAAAAAATGCATCCATACTGCCTCGTTGAACTCTCAGCGTTTTTTTGAGGAGCGTTGCCTTTGCAATTTCACCCTCTGAGTGCAAACATCGCCAGCTCAAGTCGATTGATGAGGCGTCGAACTGCGACAACCTTAACAACACGGATATGTGGCTGCGAACCTTACGTCAATCGAGACCAAAGAAGGCCAGCATCGCGGGCCTACGCTGACCGTGCACAGGGATTACGTGCAGACCTCGTTAGTCCTGCATACAACAGCATCAAACCGATCAATGACATCACAGGCTTGCAATTGGTGCGCCTCGTCAAAATGTGACTGGCATCACTTGCGGGGTGTATGATCTGCTAAGGCACCCGTTTGAACGGTTTCGTCTTTTCAGATGAAAAATGATCCTGCGGGGCTGGCCAAACGCTTTACAGCAGGCGGCAGGCCGTGGTGCCCTTTGCTGCACTCCCAGGACATGCGTGGCCGGAAACACCGTTTCGCGACGCAGCCGGGCACGAGGGCTGTGGGTTTGCGTGCCAAGCTCTGTGAGCGGCTCAGAGACGCACGGCTAACCTTTATCACGTCGGAACGCAGACTATTATAAATGCTGAGAAATTTTAATCACTGACTGCGCGCCTATGATCAGCGTAATCACCTGCGACACGAGGCATGGAGAGACATATGGAACCTGAAAGGGACGAGATCGTTTTTCACGGAACTCTACAGCAGCTCGTCGAGAAGGTCGAAGCGGGCGAGATGGTTCCCAAGCTGCAGGCATCGCACGCGCCTATGTGCAAGTTCTTCACTTCGTTTTATGTCATCAACGGGATTCGGCACGTGGTCCCCCTGGTGCACGGTCCTACGGGATGCCCCCTATGGGTCTCAGATATCGTCAGGACGAGGGAGTGCTGCGAGTTCCGCGGCGTTCCCCTCGAGCCAACCGCCTGCACCTCCCTTGACGAGACGAACGTGATATACGGGGGCGAAGGGAAGCTGCTCGAAGCGGTCAAGGAGGCGGACGAGCGCTACCACCCCGACCTCATCGTCATCCTGTCCTGCTGCTGCTCCGGGATCATCGGCGACGACGTCGAAAGCGTTGCCCGTGAGGCCGAAAAGCTCGTGCACGCCCGCGTGCTCGCGCTTCGCAGCGAGGGGTTTGGCGGCGACTTCCGTAGCGGTTACGAGGACGCCTTTGAGCTCATTATGGACCTGATGGAGCCGCCGAAAGCCATGCGGAAGAGAACGATCAATCTTATCGGGGCGCGAATGGGGCCCTCACTTACCGAGTTCAGTGATGACCTTGATGAGATCACGAGGCTGCTGCACGACGTGGGGGTGAAGATTAACGCGGTGATCGCTGGCGGGTGCACGGTCGATGAAATCAGGCGCGCGCGTGAAGTCGAGCTCAACGCCTCGTGGTGTTACGATTGGGGGCAAAAGCTTGGTGACGCTATGGAAGCGCGCTTCGGCATCCCGTACAGCAGGACTGGACAGCCCTACGGGCTCAAAGCAACAGAGGAATGGCTCATGGGGATCGCGGGCCCGCTGGGTATGAGGAAGGAGGCTACACGTGTAATAAAGCGCGAGACGGAACGCGTTCGGCCTGATTTAGCCTACTTGCATGACACGCTCGACGGCAAAACTGCCGTTATCGAGATATCAGAGTTTCCAGGTCCCATACGGGCGCTCTCTCTCGCGCGTATGGCAGAAGAGTGCGGCGCTCATCCGGTTGTCATTAACGTGCACCCTTATACGATCAAGGAGCGGATGCCCAGTATCAAGTTCCTCTTGGAAACTGGGGTCAATCCCGAAGTGATTCTCACGAAAGGCCTTTTCCGCCTCGGCAGCTTTCGTTCGTCGCGCGAGACTGAGGAAGAGCTCGAGGCAATCGCACAAGGTCTTGACCACCCGATCTTCTTCGGCAACGCCGCCCGCTATCCAGGGTGCCCGGTTGTGAACCTCACGCTCCTCAATCCCGCGTACCTGCCCCACTATGGCTTCAGGGGCATACGCAACATCGCTGCACTGCTTAAACAAGCCATGGAAAACCAGGGCCTGCCGCGTTCGACGCTTTTTAAGGGGATGCTCTACGGAAATGAAACAAACTGAACAGACGCGCTGGCCGCGCACGACCCCCACCGAGGCGTGCCTCGACCCGTACGTCAGGTGTGCTCTTAGCGGAGCAGCCCAGACGGCGTTAGGTGTCAGTGACAGCGCCGTTCTCGCGCACGCACCGCAGGGGTGCAATTATCTGGTTGACGGTGCCTTTTCCTGGCAGGACTGCGACTACGCCCAAACGACGACGCTGTGCACCAAGCTCTGCGAGGATGAGATCGTCCACGGGGGCGAGGAGCTCCTTGCACGCACGATCCTTGAGGCCAAAGAGCTTAATATCGCCGCGCTCTTCGTTCTAAGCGCGTGCGGACCCGAAATCGTGGGCGACGACATCGTTGCTGTGTGCGAGGAAATGCAACCCCAGGTTGACTTCACGATTGTTCCCATCGAATGCGCCGGTTTTCGCGGTTCGCAATACGATGGCATCGACCTCGCGCTCGACGCGATGCTTCGTGTGCTTGCCGGGAATGGGCGCTCTAAGATCCCGAATTCGGTGTGCCTCGTAGCTCCGCACGCGAACGCCAATCCAACGTGGGTGGCCGATCTGGAATGGGTAAAGCATGCTCTCGCCCACCTTGGTATTCAGGTGCTCGCTACGCTCACTCACGCAACGGCGCTCAGCGAGTTTGCACGGGCGTCCGCTGCCGAGGGGGTGCTTCAGTTAAGCCATGATGCCGGCTACAGGGCGGTCGAGTATCTCAGCGACAATTTTGGAGTCGAAGCGCTCTGTCTGGATCTCCCCCTCCCTATCGGGATGACCAACACGCGGCGCTGGCTCACTGCGCTCGGAGAGCGGTTCGACGCGGAACGCTCGGCCGAGGAGCTGATCGCCGAGGGCGAGCGCACGGTAATGGAAACATGTCGCCGGCGCTGGCCAGTGGCGCGCTTTTTCTATCGGACTCCCGCAGCGGTCGTGGCTGACGCTACGGTCGGCATCCCCCTTGTCCGCTTTGCAACCGAGGAGATGGAGCTCACACCTGCGCTCGTTGCCCTTCGCTCGGCGCGTCCTGAAGCACAGCGCCTGCTTGAACAAGAGCTGAACGACCTCAGCCTGGCGCCGCAGGTCGTGTACGGGACTGACGTCTTCGCGACGCGGCGGAACCTAGAGGTGGTGCGGCCACGGGTCGTTTTCGGGAGCACAATCGAGCGACACGCGAGCGAGGGCTTGGACGTGCCGTACATCTTTGAGGTCGTGCGCCCCATCAGGCAGTTCCGATTGCTCAATCGGGAGTACTTCGGCTACAGCGGCATCCTGAATCTGCTCGAGTGCATCCAGAACGAGTGGAGCGACCGGTGGCGGTCAACGCAACGACGGTACGCGGCACGCTGGTAGAGGGGACATTACAATGAAACAAATCGCAATATATGGAAAGGGAGGAATCGGCAAGAGCACCATCGCTTCGAACATCTCAGCGGCTCTCAATGAGCGAGGGGTCAACATCATGCAGGTCGGCTGCGACCCAAAGCGAGACTCAACAAGGATACTCGCTGGTGGGCACCTCATACCCGCGGTCCTGGAGATCTACAGAGACAAGCTGCGCCATGGACAAGACGCGCATGCCATCTCGCTCGACGACATCGTCTTCAAGACGCCAAGCGGCATCTACTGTGTCGAAGCGGGAGGTCCGGAGCCAGGAATCGGCTGCGCGGGACGCGGGGTCCTCACAGCGCTCCAGATTCTAAAAGACCTCAAGGCGTTTGAAACCTTCGCGATTGACGTCGCCATTTACGACGTGCTCGGCGACGTCGTGTGCGGTGGGTTTGCGATGCCCATCCGCGAAGGATTTGCGAGTGAGATCTACCTCGTCTGTTCCGGGGGCTTTATGAGCATCTACGCGGCGAACAACATCGCGCGGGCGGTGCAACGGCTTGCGCGCCGCGGCGACACAGGGCTGTCAGGGATAATCTGCAACAGCAACGGCGACGAGGCGTTGGAGCGGGCCGTCGTGCCCGCGTTTGCTCAGCGTTTGGGCAGCGCGTTCGTCGAATTTGTTCCGCGCAGCCCTGTCATTCAAGCGTGCGAACTCGAAGGGCGCGCTGTGGTCGAACACGCCCCTCAGTCAGAGGAGGCGGCGATTTTCCGCGAGCTCGCGCGGAAGGTGATGGAAAACGACCTGAAAGTGATCCCGACGCCTGTGGAGGAGTTGCCTGAGCTCGAAGAGCTATATCGGCACCACTTGGTACAGGCTGAGGCCCTGTGACCGGCGTCGTGGCGAGACTGTTGGCGAGTGAGGCAACTGTGAAACAAAAAAACGTCCCGCTGTGTTTAAGTTGTAAGAACTACGTTAGCCCCCGTGTCTGTCAGGCCTTTGCTGCGATACCTCTGGCGATATGGGAAAATCGCTTTCGCCACACGGAGCCTTATCCCGGTGACAGCGGCAGGCGTTTTACGCCAAAATTCGGGTAGCTCAGCTTGACCCGGTCGGCACGCGTGTCGTTGGTTGGATTCAGTAAGGCCGATGTGCGCGCCTGAAATTGAAAGCCCAGCCTTGCTTCAGCATAAAGGGTGCTCTGGAAGCCGGATCAACAAAGTCCGCTTATGTCCGAGCAAAAATGACGCAAAGAGAAGTCCATTAATGTATGGGCGTCCAGGCGCCTGTTAGGAGAGTGATTAGTCATGTGTTCGGTAGGCGGCCCGTTCGCAGACGAAGAGATAGTGGGGCCGAAGAACTATCGGTGCAGCGCGTGCGGAAAAAAGTTTAAGGCAGCCGGCGAGCACCCCGCGTGTCCCTCCTGCCAATCGAGTGATCTTGAAGCACTTCCCAACGATTAATGAAACATGCTCGCGGCAGTGTTTTTGAGGTCTCGAGCCAGATAATTAAAGTACCACGTTCTAATAGCTCTCATCCTATGAAGCACATTGAGATAGATGAGATTTACCGAAAGACACCTTTAGAGCTTATTCCGTGGAATGTAGAAACCCCGCCTGCGGTCCTTGTCGCGCTCATCGACAGTCAAATCGTTACTCCGTGCCGAGCGATTGATCTCGGCTGCGGCGCCGGCAACTACGCAGTGTGGCTTGCGAGCAGAGGGTTTGATGTGACCGGAGTGGATAGTGCTCCCACGGCGATCAAGCGCGCCAAAGAGAATGCAGCGAAAAAAGGGGTCGAGTGCACTTTTCTCGTTGCCGATGTACTCAGCGATTTTGCAACCGTCAGGGGAACGTTCGACTTTGCGTACGATTGGGAGCTGTTGCATCACATTTTCCCAGAGCGGCGGCGACAGTACGTAGCGAACGCGCATCGGCTCCTTAATCCAAAAGGGACGTATCTCTCACTGTGCTTCAACGAGAGAGATCCCGCGTTTGGCGGCGTGGGAAAGTATAGAAAGACGCCGCTAGGCACCGTGCTCTATTTCTCGTCCGAAAGCGAGCTGCGCACACTTTTCGAATCCCATTTTACGACTCTTGATTTGCGAACCATTGAAGTACGTGGTAACACTACTGCGCATCTCGCCAGCTACAGTTTCATGGAGCGGAAAGAGGTCGCTTCAAAATAGACTGCGTGTTATGAATCGCGCGCTGCGTCTCCTATGTTATTAGACTTTGAACAATCGAGCGTGAGAATGGGCCGTCAAGTGCTCGGATCATCCCGCGCAGTATTGAAGCGTTGATCACGTGTAATTCGAGACGGAAACGCGGGCCCGCTAAAATTAAAAAATATGCTTCAAATTATAGAACCAAATAATTGACTGGGAGCGCAGTCAACATTGCCTCGAGACTGTGGCTCTTTCTGCGTCTATCAAGCAACTTCGATCGACAGCCGATTATATAGTCGTCAAGTTCTGTAAAGTTCTGGCAAAGTCAGCACGCTTAACGGGGAAGTTGTTAAGAATCACTCGAAAGTCGCGACCGGCCGAAAGCAAAAGTCGTCGACGTCAGAAGAAACCTCTCGGTTTTAACTAATCGCAACGACTAAGGGGTGCACAGAAGCGCTTTTTGGATCTTGCAAGCGAAAGAAGGCTTGAAATACTAAAAGCAGCACACCCTCAAAAAAGGAGGTGAAACACGTGAATGAACTAAAATGTGCACAATGCGGCACTCCTGCGTCGCCAGGTGCTCAATTCTGTGCGGCCTGTGGCGCGGCGCTCGCTGGTCAGAGAACGCACCCTTCCCAACAGGTTCCCCCTACTATGCCGCCTCCGCCGACCTATCAAGCGCCTGCATACTATACGGGTGCTCCCACGCCCTATCAAGGCGTTGCCATACGCTTTGTCGCGATACTCATTGATTACCTCATTATAGGGGTTATCGTTGGCATATTAGCGATCCCACTCCTCGTGGCGTCCATTGCTGTCAATGTCACGAACGGAAACGTGTCAACGGTTTCAATGGGGCCTATTGTTGCACTATCGGTCGTAGGACTAGTCGTCTGGTTCCTCTACTTTACGCTGTTGGAGGGGCGCTACGGGCAAACTGTCGGTAAGATGGCACTCAGTATCAAGGTCGTGCGAGAAGCAGACAGAGCGCCGATCGACTACGGAGAGGCAGCTGTGCGCACCGTCCTGCGCATCATCGACGGCTTGTTCGACTATCTAATAGGGGCAATTTTTATCTGGACGTCCGATGAGAAACAGCGCCTCGGCGATCGCGTCGCACACACCGTTGTAGTCAGCAAGTGACCGCCTCCCCTCTTTTCTTGCGTTCTGAAGTGGCACGGGTTTTGCCGGGTATGTTGGCCGGTTCGGCGGCTTTTGCTAGGCTGCGCATTTCAGAGGTTCTTTTTTTTACTGCGAACGCCATGATGCCCTCAAAAAAGCCGGCCCAATCCACGTCGACCGACACTGGATATCGCTCGAAGATAACCAAGCATTGAAAGCGGTCGCGAATAACCGCAAGAAAAGATTAAAAGGGTGGCTTTCTTATGGCTTAAGAAAGGAGGCGAAATACTTGAACGAAAATCAATGTGCACAATGCGGCGGGCCGACGTCACCAGATGCTAAATATTGCGAGACCTGTGGTGCACCACTCGAGGCCCGTCAACCATTACAGCCCACGTTCTCGTCGGCACCTGGGTATCAGGCCCCTCGTTCTTACGTGCCTCATAGCGCATCGCCCTACCAAGGCGTTGCCATACGCTTTGTCGCGATACTCATCGATACCATAATTATAGCGATCATCGGCGGTATATTGTCGGCCCCCTTCAACGCGGTAGCCGGTATATGGAATAGTGCGTCCGGAACGGCCACATTTTCACTGGCCGGTTCCATCGGAGGACTTGTTTCGCTCGCGGTGTTTGTTCTGTACTTCACGTTGCTGGAAGGCCGCTACGGGCAGACTGTTGGGAAGATGGCCGTCAGGATCAAGGTCGTGCGAGAAACAGACGGCGCACCTATCGATTATTCCGAAGCTGCGGTACGAACGATCCTGCGGTTTCTGGATCTGATCCCATATATAATTCCCTATCTGCTCGGAGCAATCCTCATTTGGTCTTCAGAAGAAAAACAGCGGCTCGGCGATCGTGTCGCGCACACCGTCGTGATTAAAGCGTAAATGGGCCTTGTGTCCATTTTCTTGCTTTTTTGCGCGGACAATTTTTGGTCTTTGCTGGCCACTTACTGCGCAAATCGGACAACATCTCCAATTTTTGCGGGAGCCCCCCCGAAGAGCGTTTCCGTTCAGTTGTGAGCGCGTGACAAATCTTTGTTGCGATGGATGGTCCTTCACGCCCGAGAGTGAATCTAGGTTCTATTGTGCGCCGATCCTAGAACGTCCATATAATTCAGCGGAAACCGCAATCGCAAGAAAAGATTAAAAAGGGATGCTGACTCTATGGTTTTAAAAAAAGGAGGTGAAACACGTGGACGAAGACAAATGCGCACAATGCGGCACTCCCGCAGCACCCGGGGCCAAGTTCTGCGAAAGCTGTGGCGCACCGCTTGCAGCCGCCCCACAACCAGTTGAAGCCCCAGCTGCCGCTCCACAACCAGTTGAAGCCCCAGCTGCCGCGGAACCCGCTGCTGCTGCGTACACAGCACCACCGGCGCAAGCACCTTATCCCACACCAGGCGTTGCAATGCCTTATCAGGGCGTCGCTATTCGGTTTGTCGCGTTACTCGTTGATGCAATTATTTTATGGATCATCATTGGTGCAATTTCGCTTGCGGCTGGGTCCTATGGAGCTCTCGCTTTGGGCATTGTGATCGAACTGCTCTACTTTACGCTTCTCTTAGGACGTTATGGGCAATCGGTCGGTATGATGGTCGTTAAGATAAAAGTGGTCAGCGAGGCGGACAGCGGACCGATCACCTACGGAGCAGCGTTTATACGCACAATTCTGCTGTATGTTGACGAGATTCCCTACGCCATCCCTTTCCTGCTCGGCGCAATCCTTATTTGGACTTCAGATAAGAAACAGCGTCTCGGCGATCGCGTCGCGCACACCGTAGTCTTGAAAGCGTGATAGGGGCGCAAGCCCCCCCTTTTTTTACGGTCAGCTGCGTGGCTAGCTTTACGCATAGCTGTCGCTCTTAATATGCAATTATGACCCAGCTGGTTGGTCATCTAGCAAAACAATCTGAAACGAGAATAGCGCAATGCAATTCTGCGATAATGGGTGCGGCCGATTGTTGTGGCCAAAATGAAACCGAAGCATGCACACTGTAAGAGCAAGTCGCAAAAAAGATTAAAAGGAATGCTCCCCTTATGGCGTAACAAACGCAAAGGAGGTGAAAACAGTGAGCGAAGACAAGTGCGCGCAATGTGGTACTCCCGCGTCACCCGGCGCCCAGTACTGCGTGGCATGTGGCGCAGTATTCACCGGCCAAGCACCGCTCGCCGGTCAACCAGCGCATGGCGCCTCTATACATGGATCATCAGCAGCAACCGAAACAAAGGCACATTATACGGCAGCGCCTCTGTTGCAGGGGGTTGCTATCCGTTTTGTCGCACAACTCGTCGATGTAATCATACTTGCCATCATTTTTTTGATATTGAGCTTCTCAGGCGCTGGCACCATCACCATTGATGCGTCATCCGCACAGGTCTCAATCAGCCCGTTCTTTGGCGCTCTCATGTTGATCGACGTTATCATCGCGTTCCTTTACTTCACATTGTTCGAGGGACGAAACGGACAAACGGTTGGCAAGATGATCGTCAAGATCAAGGTCGCAAAAAAAGCGGACTATTCCCCGATCACATATGGTGCGGCTGCCGTGCGGACGATTTTGCGCATCATCGATCTGATCCCCTTCATCGCCCCGTATCTGCTCGGAGCGGTACTTATCTGGGCGTCTGAGAATAAGCAGCGTCTCGGCGATCGCGTAGCAAACACCGTCGTCATCCAGTCCTGAGGCCACTACCGCTTGTGCCCCTTCAGCGCGCCATGTGTAGTTTGATTAGTACACTAGCTTCGCACGTCCGTCTTGAGAACTAACACTTTTCTGCGCGCGTCGATCGTACCTCAAGCGGTGCTTATTGAGGCGATAGGTAAGCGTCTCAACGTCCTCGTGGTTGCGACGAGCATAGAGGAGCGTGCGCCGCTCGCGTTCGGATCCACGAGTTGAAAGAGTGCTTACCCGGTCAACGGTAGTGACTTATCTATGTTCGGTTCGTAAAGAAACACGCATTAAGGAGGCAACATGAAAGTCTTAGGGGGTCCAGCTTCACAATTGCTCGGTTCGCGGGTTGCACGCGAAATCGGTTGCGAACTCGCCGTTGTTGAATTCAAGCAGTTTCCTGACGGTGAACTGTATTTGCGCATCGTAGAGGAACTTGACGGTGACACGCTCATCGTACAGAGCACGACGACCAACGACGACATCGTATACCTTCTGCAGCTCATCGACGCCGCCTCTGACGGCTACCTGAGGGCGGTGATTCCTTATTTTGGCTATGCGCGGCAAGATAAGCGCTTTAAGCTTGGCGAACCGATCAGCGCTCGGGCCATCGCGCGGACGATCGACGTTGACGAAGCTTACGTTGTCAACATCCACGACCCAGCATCACTTGACCATTTTGAGCTCAGAAGTGGCAAAAAGGCGGCGAACCTCTCCGCTGCGGGAGTCGTCGGCACGTACTTGAAGACTATGGAGCTCTCATCGCCGCTGCTCATCGCTCCTGACGAGGGTGCCACTGCTCTAGTGCGCGAAGTTGCTCACGCCACGGGCTGCGAGTTCGACGTGCTGGTCAAAAAGCGTGTCACGTCTGAACATGTTAAGATACAACCAAAGATGGTGGACGTCGACGAACGCGACCTTGTGATCGTCGATGACATGATATCAACCGGCGGCACTATGGCCGAAGCGATTAAGCTCCTGCGAGGACAAGGGGCGCAGCAGGTGCACGTTGCGTGCATTCACCCCGTTCTCTCTCTTAATGCGCGGCTTCGCCTATACAGCGCAGGGGTCGACAGCATCATAGCGACCGACACTATCGAAAAAGCCGAGAGTACCATCACCGTCGCGCCGTTAATAAAGCAAGGGGTAGGACTTTAGCGACGAACGAGGGCGTCGCTAATGATCTGTGCGTGATCAAATGCCAGTGGCGGCAGTTCTGCGATGTCCCAAAGCATCGCGTCTAGCGCATCAGAGCCGGCTGCTAGCGAACCTCCGATTATAGCTGCCGCAAACGCCACTGAAACGACATGTCCGCGAGGATCGCGATGAGGGTTGGAATATACGCCTACGAGTGATTGTATATTCACAACGAGTCCAGTTTCCTCGAGGACTTCGCGCAGCAGGGCTGCCTCAACGGTTTCGCCGTATTCAACAAAGCCGCCAGGGAGCGCATAATGTCCTCGATACGGTTCTTGCTTCCGTTTTATCAGCAAGATTTTTTTGTTTTTCACTACCACTGCGTCAACGGTGAGCGCCGGGTTCCTGTGCATTAGGTGCATGGTGAGGGTTTCGCTACTTGAGACTGCCGCTTAGCCGCCAAGCGAGGTTTCAGGAAGACGCAACAGGGGGCGCTACCGACCTCTTACCGCCTCCGCAACCGCAAAAGCTATTCGGCTCACCCCCTATGTGTCCTCAATGTATGACGTTTATGCAATACGGAAGGATTTTCCGGTTCTCGAGCACGTCGTATATCTTGATAACGCTTCGACCAGCCAGACGCCAAAACCCGCCGTCGAGGCGATGAACGAGTATTTCTTTAGCTACGCCGGTAACTACGGAAGGGGAGCGCACCGCTTGGCCCAGCAGACGACTGAGCGCTATGAGGCCGCGCGCGAGTCGGTGGCAGATTTTTTCACGTGTGAGTCTGGCAACGTTATCTTCACCAAAAACACGACGGAAAGCATCAACATCGTCGCGCACGGTCAGGATTGGACGCCCGGAGACCATGTTATCACATCCAGGATTGAACACCACTCGAACTACCTACCGTGGGTCGCTCTGCGTGCGCGAGGCGTCGTGCTCGACCTGGTTGAAGCGAATCTGGAAGGCATTGTCGATCCTTCAGCGATTGAAACAGCCGTCACTGACAGAACTAAGCTCATCACGATTTCTCACGTATCGAACGTCTTTGGTTCCGTCCAAGACATAAGCGGTATCGTGAAGATTGGGCGCAAAAACGATGTGCCAGTGTTGATAGACGCAGCCCAGTCTGCGGGTCATATGCCTCTTTCCGCAAAAGACTTGAAATGCGACTATTTAGCCGTTCCAGGCCACAAAGGGCTGCTCGGTCCGCAAGGGACGGGCATCTTGATCCTGCGTGATCCGGAGGAGCTGAGGCCGACTACGCTCGGCGGCGGCGCGGTCGAATGGGTCCGCGGCTGCGAATATGAACTGCTCGAACCGCCCGCCCGTTTCGAAGCGGGCACCCCCAACATACCGGGAGTGATAGGCCTAGGACGATCCGTCGAATACGTCAGCGGGCTGGGCGTCGCGAACGTCGAAAAGCACGTTGCTATGCTGGCGAGAGTCGCCGCAAAAAAACTGGCAGAAATCGACAACGTCACGGTCTATGGGCCAAAAGACCGCGCGGCGGTGGTACCCTTTAACGTCGGAGAGCTGAACCCACACGACGTTTCGATGATCCTCGATGAGACAAGCAAGATCTGCACGAGGAGCGGGTACCACTGCGCGATGCCGGCTTTGCAGTCTCTTGGCATCAACGGAACCGTGCGGGCCTCGTTCGGGGCATATAATACAGCTGAAGAGGTCGACCTTTTGGTAGGATCGGTGAGTCTTATCGCGACCTCGCTCGTCTAATCCGGCGCGTCAAGTTCAAGGCTGAAATCGAGCCACCGCGACGAGTGAGTTAGGTACCCCATTGAGAGCACGTCGACCCCGGTCGCAGCGTATTTCCTGACGTTATTGGGCGTGATGCTGCCTGAAGCTTCGAGTAGCACGTTGCCGCGCAGATTTAGCTCATTCAACTTGCTAACGGCCTCGGTGATCTGTTCGACATCCATGTTGTCGAACATGATGATGTCTGCCCCAAGCTTGGCTGCCTTAACGCACTCGTCAACTGATTCGACTTCGATCTCCACTTTCTTCGTGAAGAACGCTTTTTTCCGCAGGGCGTCCTCCGCAGAGATTACTTTCAGATGGTTATCCTTGAATAGATAGGCCTCTGAGAGGGAGTAGCGGTGCGGGTCTCCACCCCCGATTGCGACCGCCTTTTTTTCATAAAGTCTGAAGCCCGGCGTCGTCTTCCGGGTCGCGGCAATCGTCACCGGACCAGCGGCTTCCGCACAGCGGCGCGTGATCGTGGCAATGCCGCTCATGCGGCACAGGAAGTTGAGAGCGACGCGTTCGGTGACAAGAATAGCCCGAACTGGTCCCATCACGCGCAAAATCGTATCCTCTTTTTTGATAACGTTTCCGTCGCAGCACAGTGGGGCGGTCACGAGGTTGTAGTGCGCAAAAATGCTCTCTGCTTCTGATAAGCCTGCTACGACTCCGTCCTCGTGAGCGATCACGTTTGCAGAGCCCTCAACGTCGGGCAGGAGAGCTGTCGTTATGTCCCCGAATCCTTCATCCTCAGCGAGAACCCTCTCAATGTCGCGTGGGTTCAAACGATCACCACATACGCTTTTCTATCTTAACTATCTTAAAGGATTTCAAGATGATCATCGGAATTATTGGATGTGGCGTGATAGGAACAGAAATCTGTCGTGCTTTGGCGGCTGATGGCTTCCCGGGCAAACTCCTGCTTATGGACAGGCACTTTGATCGCGCCCAGCATCTGGCAGATACGACCCCTAATGCATCCTCGGTGTCATTGTTCGACATCATCGACCAAGCTGACCTCGTTGTGGAATGCGCCTCAATGCAGGCAGCGCGCGATATCGCGCTCAGTGTTTTGACAAAGGGCAAGGATTTGATGCTGCTCAGTATCGGCGCGCTAGTTGACGCGGACTTTCGACGGCAGGTATATGCGGCGGCGCACACACACGACTGTCGCCTTTATATCCCGTCAGGCGCCATCGGGAGCATCGATGCACTCCTTGCTGCATCGCAGGGAACGATCGACCATGTGACACTCACTACGACTAAGCCTTCAGCGGGCCTCGAAACCGCCCCCTATGTCATCCGTAACGCCACTGATCTGTCCCGCCCTGCCCTCATATTCGAAGGTACCGCTGACCAGGCGATTCAAGGCTTCCCACAGAATATTAACGTCTCAGCCACGCTCGCTCTGGCGGGGGTCGGATTTGACCGAACAATCGTCCGCATCGCCGTTGATCCGGCGCTGACAAGAAACGTGCACGTCGTCGAAGTCGACGGAGATTTTGGGAGGCTTACCGCCCGATTTGAGAACGTTCCGACAGAAAATGAGCGCACGAGCAAGCTCGCGGCGTACTCGGCAGTCGCGTCTCTCAAGAAAATGATGGACGCGGTCAAGCTCGGAACGTGAGCTTGTCCGATTAAGGAAAGCTGATTCGATCAGGCATGCGACCTCGTACCCGCACGTACATTGCCGAGATACGGGCCTTCAACTGTCTGATGGCGGCATTTGCTTCGCTCATCGGCATCTTTGTGGGCGAGCCGCCGCTTGTCCACGACGTGATCGTGCACGCGGTTTTGGCGTTCGTCGCGGTGTTTCTGGTCACCGCTGGAGGCAATGTCATCAACGACTACTTTGATGTTGATATTGACCGGGTCAACAAGCCACGCCGCGCGCTGCCAAGCGGGCTCATCACGCGGCGTAGTGCACTCGTATACGCGCTTACGCTCTTGCTTTTCGGCGCTGCGGCGTCTCTACTCATCAATCCCATCTGCTTCCGGCTCGCGGCGCTTAACGCTGTACTCCTCGTGTTGTATTCGTGGAAGCTAAAGAGATCGGTGCTCGTCGGTAACCTGTTGGTTGGGTACCTGACGGGGTCTATCTTTCTCTTTGGTGGAGCAGCCGTTTATTCGTTCTTTATTCCTGGTGTGCTCTTTATGAGCGCAATGCTTGCAATCACCTCCCGTGAGGTCGTTAAGGATATTGAGGATCTCACGGGAGACCGGCGAGCGGGTGCGTCGACGTTGCCTATTCGGTATGGGGTGCCTCGTTCGCTGGCAACTGCCGCGCTGTTTATGCTTGCGGCGGTCGCTATTAGCCCTCTGCCGTTCATTATCGGTGCGTCCGGCTATCCGTACCTCGGAATTGTCATTGCGGCTGACTTGATACTCCTATACGGCGTCGCGCTCTCACAGAGCGATCCGGCGAAGGCGTCAAGCGTGATGAAGTACGGTATGGTTTTGGTATTGCTCGCTTATATCGTTGGCGGGATCTAAGCATTACAGGCCAAAAAAGTAAATACTCTGCGGCTGCATTATCGTTACGTTGGGGGAAACGGACTTTGCAGAGGGCCTCGGCGGATCATGAAAGCGGACGAAACAGCACGCCTTGTTCGAAAGCACGTGCAGAGCAACACTTACATCATAAAGGACGAAGCATTTTTTGAAAAGAGCGTGCACGTGCGCGGCAGTTTGATTACCGGTAGCCACGTCGGTTTTTGGGGCGATCTGATCGTGGAAGGGTCGCTTAGTCTAGGCAACAGGTCGACCGTCCGCGGGAACATTAGGGCAGAGAGCGCTTTTATTGGAAACGATGCTGAGATCGGAGGCATATTGACGACGACCAATGACGCGACACTTTTGGACGGCGTTCGCTTAGGGGAAATTGACAGCGCCCGTAGCGTTACGATCAAGCCTGACGCGGTGATTGACCGCATCGTCGCAGAAGGAAACGCGGAGATAAGCGGGGAGAAAGCATTGGCTATATCTCTACCAAGGGCAAGGTCATTGTCAGGAAGGCGTAGCGCAGGCCGCTGGACTTTGTGCGCGACGTAAGCTGCGCCGACTGGCAGTGCTTTACGCTGCAGACAGTTTGAGATCGTAACTGCTGCTTTTGACCATGGCGGTGAGAATTGCTTGGCCGAACGAAATGCCGCCATCTCCTCGAGGGACCTTTGTATTGGTAAAGAGGACAAGGTCACGCGCGTTACACACTTCTTTAACCGTAGTGACAATCGCTTTGTTATACGCGACGCCCCCCGATAGTCCGATGTTGCTCGTTCCAATGGCTTCTGCTGCTTCGGCAGCTATCGTTGCAATCCCGCGCGCGATCGTAACCTGTGCCGAGGCGGCAATGTTCTTGGTGCTTTGACCGTGCTTTTTCGCGTAGAGGATCTCGGCGAGTACCGGCCGGGTGTCGAGAATCGACCGATCGCGGTAGGTCGAAATCTCGAGCGGCAGCGCTACGTCCGGATAGCCGTAGCGCGCGACGCCCTCTAATCTCATTGCCGGTTCACCATCGTAGGTCCGTTTTTGACATATTCCAAGCGCTGCAGAAACAGCGTCAAGCACGCGTCCCGTGCTCGAGGTCATCGGGACGTTTACGTTCCGCTCAATTTGCTGCAGGAGAAGCGACGACTCGAGTTCACTGAGACCAAGCGAGGTAAGCGTGGCTGCAAGCTCTCCCTCATCGTAGATGCCGTACAGGATGCCGGCCACCATTCGCACAGGGTGCCTCGTTGCCAAATCACCTCCTGGCATCGGAACGGGCATGAGGCCCCCCATCCGTTCCAAAGTGGGCAAAAATACCTCCCCACCCCAGATAGTGCCGTCGTAGCCGTACCCGATACCATCAATGGCGATGCCGATCAGGTCATCGGGGGCTCCCTCTCCAATGAGCGATGCGATATGCGCGTGGTGGTGTTGAACTGCGTAAGCGGCTCCGAGCTCGGCGGCTAGACGTGTGGAGCGCAAGGTCGGATGGTAATCGTGCGCGATGACGCTGACGTCGACGCCGCTCATTTCGATGAGGTTGTGGACTGATGCTTCAAGGTAGTCGAAGGTCTTCGGTTTGTCGATGTTGCCCACATGTTGGCTGATGTAGCACTTGCCGTCTTTATAGGTCGTCACGGTCGCGTTCATCTCTGCACCAAGCGCGAGAATGTTCTTGTCGTACATTACAGGCACTGCAAACGAAACGGGCGCGTACCCGCGCGACATCCTGATAAATGTAGGCTGGTCTAGCACTCGCAGTACTGAGTCGTCACAGCGGTTGACGATCCGCCGATCGTGGAGTAGGAAAAAATCGGCCTTCTCTCGTAGGTTTGCAAGCGCATCATCGACGGCGATAATCATCGGCTCGCCCGGTGTGTTCGCGCTTGTCATGATCAGTGGCTGATCGATGATATCAAAGAGGAGGTAGTGCAGGCCGCTATAGGGAAGCATTACGCCTATGTTATGGAGATTCGAGACTTCGCTAAACGCGCCTTCAACGCGTTTGTCGAGGACCATAATAGGCCGTTTGTTTGACGTGAGCAGTCCGCGCTCTTGCCAGGTTGCGAGGAGATTGTCCTCAACCCACGTCTCGCTCGGCGCCATAATCGCGAGGGGCTGCGTAGATCTGCCCAAACGTCGTTTTAGTTCCCTTGCGGAATCAAAGATGCAGGCGAGGTGAAAGCCGCCAATCCCTTTTATAGCTAGAACGTGGCCTTCGAGCAACAATCGCCCGGCCGTGCTGGTTGGTTCGTTCAAGCGCTGCAAATCGCGGTCGAGCAGCGCGAGCGTCGGGCCGCAGCGTTCGCACGCGATGGTTTGCGCATGATGACGACGATCGTTTGGGTTGCGGTACTCTCGTTCGCATTCCGAGCACATCGGAAAGTCAATCATCGAGGTCGTCTCGCGGTCATACGGGAGTCTCTCGGTCACTGTGAATCGTGGACCACAATTTACGCACGAAGTGGCCCAGTACCCTTCGTACCTTCTGCTTTCCCTCAAATCCCGCAGGCACTCGTCACACATCGCGATGTCGGGCGACGTGAAACCAAACTCGCCCTCGCCGCTGGACGCGATCGTGAACTTGGTGTACTTGCGTGTGCGGCCCCATTCCACGCTGACCTCATCAATACGCGCGATGGGTGGCCCTTGCCTGAGAAACTCGATGAACCGAACTATAGCGGTGCGGGACCCCTCGACCTCGATGTCTACGTGTGCACCGAGGTTTTTGACATAGCCAGTCAGCTGCAGTTCTACTGCGTGCGCATAAACGAACGGCCTGAAGCCTACCCCTTGCACAACGCCTTTAACGCGTATCTTCGCTCGTATGTGCTCGTTCGCCCGTGGTTCCATGGTGATCCAATTGCCGCAATTCGTGTTGCTTTCTATAAACGCGTTCCTATCTAATCTCTATTCTGGAGTTCAAAAGCTTTAATTACTTTTGCGACGTTCTACTATGCGAGGTAGTCACATGAACAACAGGACCCGCATCGTCAATGACCCGGCTGATCTAGTCCCGCTTTTACGAGTTTTTAAGTCCGACGCCCATAAGAAGGTCTTTAGTTCACTGCTCAACGGCTGGAGAACCGAAGACGAACTCAGGGAGATGTTGCAGGAAGATATCTATTATAGCCTCGACATGCTTCAAAAGACTGGTCTCGTTGAGACCAAATGGCGCATGCCTGAACAAGGAAACACGCCACAAATTGAATACCACACTAGTTATTCGAAACTTCGTGCCGATTTCCAGTGTTCGATTTCTGACATATGCGATCTCATCCGCATCGCGATCACCGACGACGAAATGCTGCGCGACGTGGCCGACGCTATGGAATTCGAGGTGAGAAATGGCAATAGTTCAGTCCAAAACCTTTCGCGCACCCTGAACCAGAGTCCGACGTTTCTCAGGGGCATCGCCAAACGATCGCAGAGTCTTGTGGTAAAGGGTCATCGATTTGAGCTGGCTAAAAGATAGTCTCTTTTTTTGGCCGATGAAAAAAGGAAAGAGCACCAAGATGCAGGTGCTTGTTGAAGTAGCCGCGCTCCAGCCCACGATCCGCCAAAGAGAAGTTGCTGACCGGGTCGGGGTGACGCCCCAAGCTGTCTCGGAGCATCTCAAGGAGCTTGTCGCCGACGGGTACGTGAAGTTTGACAAACGTGGGCAGTACGAGGTCACCAAGGCAGGCATTGAGCTGATCATCGAGTGGACGAACGAACTCAACAAGTACATACGATATATCACTGAGGACATCGTGGGGAAAGTGGCCGTGTGGACCGCTATCGCGGAAGCAGACGTTAGCAAAGGGGCAACCGTGGGGCTGAAGATGCGCGATGGCGTTCTTCGTGCGTTTCATTTAGACAGCGATGAGGCGCGCGCGCGGGGAACCACGATAGGTGATGCGCGCACCGGCGACGACGTTGGCGTCGAGCACTTGAGCGGGATTATCCCAATGGATCGCGCTCACGTGACGATCGCAGTCGTTCCTCGGGTTCAACGAGGTGGGTCAGCAGCCGTGGATCTAGACGGGCTAAGGCGGATTGCGGCGGGCAAGCCTGTTGCTATTCTTGGTTTGGAAGCGCTGGTTTCGGTAAGAAAAGCGGGCATTTCACCCTTGATGCAGTACGGCGCCGCTGAGGGTGTCATCGAAGCGGCATTTCGGGGCCTCTCGACGGTGGTCGTCGCGGTCGATGAGGCGGTGCCGCCTCTCATCGCGAACCTCATGTCCCATGATATTTCTTACGAATCTATCGATCTCAGCGCAGGGAACCAGTAAATGGCTCACCTCATCGCCCATGCACAGCGCTCTAGTGTTAAAGTTTTTTCATCCCAGCCCGCGCAATGTGGCCTCGACGCGACGTTGACGCTTCGCCCCACCCGTAAAGGGCCGAGGCCGAAGCGATTCGTGGAGATCCGCGGCGGGAAAGAGCATCTTAGGAGGCCAGCTGACATCTTTGAGGTTTTGCGCCAGCACGACATCACGCTTGCCGAGCGCCAAGATGCCGCGCCATCCGACCAGCGGGTGTTGCAAGATCTCGTGAAACTGTTCGAGGCTTACCAGATTCCCTATGATCGGGTACCTGTCTGCGGGTTTTGCATCGGAAAGCACCGCTACAAGCCCGTCGACGCCAATTTCGTGCGCCACCAAGGAGCGCTCATCTGCATGGAATGCGCCCAGTCAGAACTGCGACGAGAACTCAGCTTTCACGGTTTTGTGCACAAAGATCATTTCAACACGCTCCTTAACAAAGCGCGCGATCTCGACCGCGTCATTCGTTTCCTCGATTCGGGTGTCGATCCTGAGCTTACACAGTATGACGTGCTTTCGCGCGGCACCGAGCGCTTCCCGTGCGTTACCGTCGACGAACTCGAAGTCGACAGCAGGCTGAAGCGGCTGCTTAAGAAACAGCTGTCAGCGTTGCTTCCCGTCCAATCTCTTGCGGTGGAGCACGGGCTTTTGAAGGGTAACGATTTTCTGGTCGTATCGGCGACGGCCACAGGAAAGACGCTTATTGGGGAGCTAGCAGGCGTTAATAACCTGCTCAGCGGCAAGGGAAAACTATTATTCGTGGTGCCTTTGGTCGCTCTTGCAAACCAGAAATACGATGATTTTGACGACCGCTACCGCGGCATTGGCCTGAATGTAAGCCTCAGAATCGGCGGTAGCAGGATTCGGACGCGAGACTGGATCCGAGTGGCGCCCAATTATTCAGCTGACATTCTCGTGGGGACGTATGAAGGCATCGATCAGGTGCTTCGCACGGGCGACGCTGCGCTCCTCGGCGAAATCGGGACGATCGTTGTCGACGAAGTGCATATGCTGGAAGACGAAGAGCGCGGAAGCCGGCTTGACGGGCTCATCTCACGGCTTAAGACGTTAGCCCCGCGTTCACAGCGCATTTATCTGTCTGCAACCGTCGGGAACCCGCACGCGCTCGCTCACGAGCTTAGTGCTGAGCTCATCGAGTTTGAAGAACGTCCGGTGCCGATCGAGCGCCACCTCGTTTTCGCTAATGAGCGGGACAAGCTGCCTCTCGTCAATAAGCTCGTTCAACACGAAATCTCGCGGACATCGAGCAAGGGCTATAAGGGCCAGTCGATCATTTTTACGAACTCCCGGGCGCGCTGTCATAGGCTGTCTAAATCACTCTCCGCGAAGAGCGCCCCCTACCACGGAGGCCTCTCGTACGGCGAACGAAAGAAGGTCGAAACCAATTTTGCCAAAGGCGCCATAGAAGCGGTCGTAACCACCGCGGCGCTCGGGGCAGGCGTTGATTTTCCTGCTTCGCAAGTCATCTTTGAGTCCTTGGCGATGGGCATCAACTGGCTTACCCCGCAAGAGTTTCAGCAGATGCTCGGGCGTGCCGGGCGGCCTGACTATCACGATATCGGCAAAGTCTTCCTACTTGCTGACCCGAACCAGAAATTCAAGGCGGCACAAACGGAGGATGAGATCGCGATTAAACTGCTCTCCAGCTCCGCAGATAATGTCGATATCGAATACGACGATGACCAGCAGGCAGAGCAGGTGCTCGCGAACCTTACGTTCGGCCGAAGCGTCAAAATGCTCGCCCATTACGACAACAGCGCTCAGCTGCGGCGCCTCAAGCGCCTGGGGTTTGTTTCCGGGGACGGTCGCGCGACGAAGCTTGGACGTATCGTCGCTGCCGATTTTCTCACTATCCCTGAAGCTGTTCAAGTGGCCGAATCCGTGAAGAAAGGCGACGATCCGTTTGACATCTTGCAGAAGCTACAGGTTTTTACGCAGGTATACCTCAACAACGTACATCGCTACGCTAAGGCGCTCCGAGTCAACGTATCTCCCAATGTGTTCAGCGGAGGAAACCTTGAGACGCTCTTCTCAGGAAATAGCGATGAGCTGACGTACCTCGATCAAAAAGAGCTTGACGCCGTATTGGCTTTTTCAGTGGCATTCGTTGATTGCAGCTGCGAAGGGTCGCCATTTTGTGGCTGTCCTGAACGCAACTTTTCGAAGTGGGTTATCGAGCAACGCGTGGCAGGTCTTGATCCGGGCGAGCTCGTGGAACGGATGTCCGAATTTGGTGTTCACGCGTATTCAGGCGACGTGCTAAACTACCTCGATCAAGCGGTGCGACTAATGGAATCTATTGCGAAAATGGCCACTATTTTGAACGAAACTGACATTGCGCGTCAGGCTCTCAGGATAAGATCGCAGATCGAAGGCTAGTCTTTAGGTGGTGTATTCGGCATTGATGCGCACATAGTCGTCAGTGAGGTCGCAGCCCCAAGCCGTGGCCGCTGCGGCCCCTACTCCCAAATCCACGAGGATCGAGATCTCCGTACGGTTCATTACTTCCGAAAGTGCCTGCTCGTCGAGTCTATGAGCGCTAGCACTTTTTATAAGGCCTTTTTCGACCAATACAACGGATGTGTTTTTTCCATCTGACAGCGCGAGTGACAGAGCCTCTGGATCCACGAACGCACCAGAATAGCCAACTGCAGTGACGATCCTGCCCCAATTAGGATGCGCTCCAAAAAGCGCCGTCTTGACCAGAGGTGATCGTACGACAGCCTTTGCCGCTTTGATCGCATCATCGTGATTTCGTGCGCCAGCGACGGTGACTTCCATCATTTTCGTCGCGCCTTCACCGTCGCGGGCGATCATTTTCGCCAGCTCAACGCACACAAAATTCAGCGCGTTTTGAAAATCATCAATGTCAATGGCTGAAGAGCTCTCGCCGGTAGCTATTAGGAGAACCGTATCGTTCGTGCTCGTATCGCCATCGACGACGACCATGTTGAAGCTCAGATCGGCTGCTTTTTTCAGGCACGTCTGCAAAACATCAGCAGTGAGCCGAGCGTCCGTGTAAATAAAGGCGAGCATCGTGGATAGCTGCGGTTCAATCATCCCAGCCCCTTTCGCTATGCCGCCTATTGCGACGCCGTCGACTTCGACCGCCATTTGCTTGGGCGTGGAATCAGTCGTCATTATCGCTCGTGCCGCTTCAAGACTGCCATTGGCCGCGTCAGTCATCGTCAATAAAACCTCGCCAATCTTCGAATCGATCCAGCCCACGTTAAGCGGGGTTCCGATGATGCCAGTAGACCCGACAGCTACGTCGGTTGTGCGGATGTGCAAGCGGCGCGCCAGAGATTCAGCAATCCTCTTGGCATCTTCTGTGCCGTTTGGCCCCGTAAAAGCATTAGCGCTCCCGCTATTTGCCACCACCGCCAAGATCTGCTGACTCTCAATAAGGTGTTTTCTCGTGATGATGACAGGTGCTGCGGTGACTTTGTTGGTGGTAAACACCCCGGCTGCTGCGCCGCCACCGGTAATGATCGCGAGGCCGTTCTTGCCCTCCTTGCAACCAGAGGCTTTCACTCCGCGTACGGCGCAGACGCCTCCTTCCACGACGCGCATTAACTACCCTCAGCAATCCCTCTAATGATATCGCCGCGCGTGACGATTCCGATCAATTGACCAGCTGCGTCGACTACAGGGAGCCGGTTGATTTTGTGTCGTATCATGTGCTCGGTAGCGGTTTCGATATCCGCATCGCCTTCTATCGTGTGGACGGGCCTTTTCATGACGCGATCGACCGTCCACTCGCCCACATCTTCGCTCATCGAGTCTCTCAGCTCGAGGCGCTCGATAATTTCGCGCACCGGAACCTCGATGATCTCGAGCGGGCTTGGGAGCCAGTACCCTGTGTGTTCGGGTATCTCGAGGAGCGAGAGTATGTCGTTTTCCGTTACAATGCCGACTATGTCTCTATCAGCCACCACCGGAACGCCGCTGATCTTGTTTTCCCGCAGGAGCTTGATACACTCGCGCACCAGCGTGTCGGGCGTCACCGAAATGACGGTAGGATTCATGACGTCTACGACTTTCATTGCCACCTCAGAGCGAGAGTGCCGGGGACCAGAGGCCGGTCGTCTCATCGAGACCGAACATGAGGTTCATGTTCTGGATTGCTTGGCCAGACGCGCCCTTCACCATGTTATCAATGACGGAGACGACGACGACGCGGTTTGTCGAAGCGTCTCGCTCGATGAACAGGTCACAGAAGTTCGTGCCGCGGACCGACCCGAGCGACGGAAGGTTGAACCGAATGAACGGACTGTTGGCGTAGAACGCTTGGTAAAGTGATCGGATCCGGTCTTCTTCGAGTTCAGCGCTGGTGAAGATGTGCGCAGTAGTGAGTATGCCTCGAATGGACGGGATCACGTGCGGGGTGAAGTTCACGGCGACGTTTCCAAGTCGCTGGAGCTCTTGAACAATTTCGGCTTTGTGCCGGTGTTTCGTTAGTTGGTAAGGCACCACGTTCTCAGCCAAGTTAGGATAGTGCGACGTCTCCGTTGGAGCGGCCCCTGCGCCCGAGATCCCGGACTTCGAATCGAATACTGCGTGATCGACGAGTCCTGCTTTGACAAGCGGAGCCGCAGCCAAAATTGCGCCCGTAGGGTAGCAGCCGGGGTTGGCACATAAGTCGGCGTGGGCAACTTCGGGGTGCAATTCGGGCAGGCCGTAGACGGCGTCTCGAGGATCGGTGTGCGGGCCATACACCTCCGCATAGTTCCGTCCGAGCCGATAGTCGGCGCTGAGGTCGATGATGCGAACCTCCCCATCGATGAGATCAGGCACGATTCCCATGGCGGCGCCGTGGGGGACCGCGAGAAACACGACGTCCGATTGTTCGGCCACCGCATTGGCGTCGGCGTTGACAAATCGGAGGTCATAAAACCCTTTTAGATAGCGGTGAACATCGGCGACCGGGACAGCATCGCGGGCCCGCGAAGTTACTATGGTCACGTCGACGTCTGGATGTTGAACGAGCAATCTCAGCAATTCTCCCCCTGTGTAGCCAGATCCGCCTATTATCCCAACTCTGATCATCGATCCCCATTAAACCTGATCTTAGAAAGCCTTTTTCGTCGCAAGAGCGCGTCACAAACAAACAATGCTAAACGTCACAAGCGCTGGCTACTGATGCCAAACGATGCTTTGCTACAGCAAGCCACGCAGTCGAGGTGTTTGTCGGGGGCGGGCTAGACTAGGGCTTTTAATAGGGTCTGCGGCAGCTTCACTCGATTGCTTGAGTCTTGAGGCGGCAACTACGGGGGTAGCAGGGGCTTGCATTGGTGGTGTCCGAGCAGTTGAACTGACGCTCAGCACACTTGGCGTTGGAGTTGCTTCTTCGTTTTTTGGGTTGGCGTTTGCGGCGCCGACGACTGCTTGGATGGCTGTGTTGATCTGTTGTTCGGTGACGTTGCCTCGCGGGTTGCCCCTCTTTGTATAACTTTCGTTGGTGCGCCATTTACACAGTTTGCGCACGACCCGATCTCGGGCGACTTGCTCACGTTGTATTCGATGAGCTTCACGCCGGTCTGCGCAGTCGCGCTCTCAACAAGCGGCTTTATCTGTTCGGAAGAATAGTACGTGAACGTTGCTTGCTGTTTGGGCCGGTGCAACTCCCGAAAATGCCACGCACGCAACAAGGATCGCAGATAACGCTATTAAGCCAATTTGTTTTTTCATCTGTTTTTGGCTTTCCGTCGTCTCCGCTGTGATCGCTCAGTGAATGCCGGTTGTTATAAGTATGCGCAAGATCAAGGTTTTGGACGTTTTGCGCGCTCTGCAAAAAAGCAAAAGCTGCCGAGATAGTGAGTACCACCAGAACTATAAAAATCGCCGCGACCGGGCTTATGCGTTTTGTCGCCGTTATTCGTTATGCGACTTACATATCTCCCGTGAAATATCTATCGTTTAGCAAAAGATTAAGGACACCGGGGATCTCTCCGCCCGGGCCGCCTACAAAAGTTGAAGCACGATGCTTGCAAGATTCACTTGACTCGGGCTCGTAAATGCCGTCGAAGGGTCAAGGACCGAGAGCGGCCCGACTTGACCCGGAACGTCCTGCGGCGCCGAAGCAGGAGCGTTTACAGTCATAACGTTGCTGTTGTAGTGGACTTGGCAGTTAGGGCAGTAAGTTGCCGCACCTGCCACTTGCACTGAAAGCACGATGAGAACAACTCCGATCAGGAGCGTCATCACCTTTTGCCTCGGTTCCAACGAATTACCTCCCGTGCCCCCAAGGGCTCTATTGGTATTACCTACACAAATCTTTTAAAGCGGTATAAATAGCTTCTCTTTTGCTTCCAGTATTTCCACTGGAGAAATTGAGCTAAAAAAGTTTCTAAGTCAGAACGAAGCTATCGCTTCGTAGGCTGGCGTTATTGAATAAAAGGTGGGGTTAAATGAATAACCCTCTTTACCGTTTTCTTAAGAATAGGTAGATTGCGCCTACCACTAACGCTGGAGCACCTAGCCCGAGCAGCGAGAACTCAGGAACTGTTTGTGTTGAAGCAGTTGGTGTTTGAGTTGCTGGAACTACCGCAATCGCCGGTTGCGTGTTGGTCGATCTATGCTGCGGCTTTGGTTTTACAACTACAACTTTATGCTCCGGCGCTGGTTTTGCAATTACAACTTTATGCTCCGGCGTTGCTTTTACAACGGCGACGGCAGTCGGCGTTGCTGCTGGAGTCGGCGTTGTGCTGCCTGCGGCTGCTTGGATGGCTGTTACTATCTGTTGTTCGGTGACCTCGCCCACGAGCCTCTGCCCCCCGGGGCTAATGACTATCGTCGGGGTTCCTGTAACGCCATTTGCTTGTGCGACTCCTTGTCCCAGCGATGTATCAGCCACGTTGTATTCAGTGAGCTTGGCGCCAGTCTGCGCAGCAGCGCTCTCAACGAGCGGCTTCACCTGTTCGCAGATGGAGCACATGGGTGAATAGAAGAATGCTACTTGAACGTTGCTTGCTGTTTGGGCCGATGCAACTCCCGAAAATGCCACGCACGCAACAAGGATTGCAGATAACGCTATTAAGCCAATTTGCTTTTTCATCTGTTTTTGGCACCTCTTGGTGATGGTTGTCTTCCTTACGTACACGCTGTATTGCCGATTTATCTTATAAATAATGATCGATCTTGACCAAATCCAAGACTTAAGCCTGAACTGCGCAGGTAAGATAAATGGAAAACAACCCCATATTGAGCGCCCACTCAAACTGCATCGGATCGGTTGAAGAAGTAGTAAGCCGCTATCAGCGGAACGATGATCGAGGCGACGAGGAAAATCACGTTCGCCGTGTAATTGAGTCCTGAAGTCAGTTTAGCGAAGTCTCCGGCGAGCGACTGGACAGCGACGTTGTGGCTTCCAGGATTGATCCAAAGCAATATTTTCGCGTACCCAGGGAACTCAGCGTACGGGATCTCTGAAGTGGGGCTTAGATTCAGCGCGCCCAGTCCGAGTGCAACGCCTGCATAGGTGAATACCAAGAGCAGGACCCAGACGAATACGGCGCCAAGCAACGAGTCGAGGTTCGTACGCGTCAAGCTTGAGATCAGGAGCCCTATCGCGATGAAGGACATAACGTACAACAGTATGATGCCCATAGAGAGAATCAGATAGCCGACGTCACTCGAGCTTGGAACGTTCTGCGTGAGTATGGATAGACCGATATACAGCACGAGCGTCGTGACGACGAATAGTCCGCCTGCAGCTGCGAGATAAGCAACGAACTTGCCAAAGAGTATTGTTCTACGCGTAATGGGTCGCACCACGAGCTGTGCCAACGTCCGTGCTGATCGCTCACCGGTCAGGGCGTCATAAGAAAGCGCAAGCGCGAGTATCACCAAAATAGCTTCGCCCCCATATGAGTACGACACGCTAATCGCGTAGTTGACTGGTTGCGTCGTCGGATTTGGCGCCCCGCTTACTGGCAAAATCCCTCGGGCGACGTCGGCATTGCCATGGTACGCGCCAACAAGCGCAAACAACACGAATATGACTCCAAAGATGATGAAGCGCTTGGTCTTCACCGCGGACTGAAAATCCTTTTGCGCGATAGCAAGAAACTTGTAAGCGGACTCCGAAAACTCACTCAACGCGTTTTTCCTCCCATCCTGCGAACATAAGCCTCTTCGAGCGACGGTGACTCGCGCAGGGAGCGCAAGCGGCCTCCAGCGCGCGTGATTACGTAGTTTACGTCCTCGTTGATGCCAGGCCGGTACTCAAGACTTATCTTGAGTCCTTCGCATTGGATCGATTTAACACCTTTCACGGACCTTATGGCCTGGAGAACGCGTTCGTTTACATCGGCAACATCCGCTTCGATTTCCACGGTATTGCCACGCACGTCCGCAACGAACTCCTTAGCGGTGGTCGGCGCAGCAACGTGCCCAGTCTTCATTGTCGCTACCTCGTCGCATATTTCTGCGATATCTCTGACGTTGTGCGTGGCGAGAAACAGCGTGACGTCGTGGACGTTGAGCTCGTGTACGAGCGCCATTATATCGCGCCTGCCCTGTGGGTCAAGCCCTGTGCTCGGTTCATCCAGAATAAGCAATTCTGGCTCGTTTAGCATGGCTGCGGCGATGCCGAGTCGCTTCCTATCGCTAAGGGAAAATGTACGGACGAGGGTTGTCTCATTACCTTCAAGTCCTGCTAGCTTGAAGAGTTTCTTGATCTTCTCTTCGCGCTCTTCGCGCACGTTCGAGATATTGGCAAGGAATCTGAGGTTTTTTTCCGCAGAGAAGTTGCCGTAGAAGCCTGGGCGCTCAGGTAAGTAACCAATCCTGTGTTGCACCTCATGCCACTGTGCAGGGATCTCGCGATCAAGTATCTTGATCGTTCCAGCGCTAGGCTGAATGAAATTGACCAGCATGTTGATGATGCTTGATTTGCCGGCGCCGATTGGTCCTAGAAGTCCAAACGCGGTTCCTTGTGGCACCGTGAACCTTGCGTCTTCGACGGCAACAACGCCCTTCTTATAGCGCTTTGTAAGCCCTTCGAGTTCTATCGCGTTCATGATTGCTTACCGCTAAGAGCGGTTGTATGCATGCAAAACCAAATACTATTATATAAACTAGGCGTTTTGGGAGGCGTTTTGGCACGTGAGCGAGTCTTCAACGGCGACACTCTTACGCATTGGCTCCACTGAGACGAGACAAACGGAGTCGAACTGCCTCATCCGTATTCCTTGAATATCCGGTCGACTGCTTTTGACGTCGCTGCCTCTTCATCTGCATAGCGCGTCCGCAGATCGAGCTCGAAAAGGCGTAGTGACCAATCAGTTCTGACAGCCACATATTCTTTGATTAGGGCGGCCGCGCTGTCACCCAAGCTAGCTTCGAGTGATCTAAGCAGGGCGCTCTCCCGCTCTTTCAGCTTCTTTATCTCGGCTTCATACTCCCGTATGAGATCGAGCAAGTCTTCTGCAACTTCCTCCTCAGCGTAGTTCTTATCTTCAATCATAGTCTGATGTGTAAATTTATTCCTTAAAACCTTTGGGGGATACGCTGCCGTTCGTTCGCCTGGACGGCACTGCTAGGTGCTACGCGTCGTCTTTCTGAAGGGACGCCGTGGCGAGGTGCGAACACGACACTGGCCCCCGAGACACGGCTTTGTCGGCTGCCTGACACGAACGCGAAAATGCGTTAAACCATGTATAAATAGCATTGTCGACGAAG